>JAJFKF010000080.1 GCA_021773365.1 Gammaproteobacteria bacterium
CGTGAAAAACAGGATGTTTTTCCCGAAGCCTACAGGGACGTATTCACGGCGGTCCTGAAAGCCCCCTCCCGTCCCCGACCCGTGCCTCGCCGACGCCGACTCTTAACTCTTCCTGTCTCCAGGCAACAACGGCAACTGCACATCATCGGTCTTCTCCGCCTTGCGCCGATGATGCCGCAACCGCTCGATTTCCTCCCGAAACGCCTCCACATCCTGAAAACTCCGATACACAGAAGCAAAGCGCACGTAGGCAACCTCATCCAGGTGCCGCAATTCCTCCATCACCATCTCACCGACCATGCGTGACGGCACTTCACGCTCACCGGTGCCGCGCAGCTTGTGACTGATGTGGGCGATGGCCTGCTCAATTTTTTCCTGACTGACCGGGCGTTTCTCCAGCGCCTTGACGATGCCGCTGCGCAGTTTCTGCTCATCGAAGGGTTCGCGACGATTGTCACTCTTGACGAGCTGCGGCATGAGCAGTTCGGCGGTTTCAAAAGTGGTGAAACGTTCCTCGCACTTGAGACATTCGCGGCGGCGGCGAATCTGCGTGCCTTCGCCGGCCAGTCGCGAGTCGATGACTTTTGTTTCCTCGTGTTGGCAGAAGGGGCAGTGCATGGTTGTCGGGGCAGGCGATGGACCGTGCCAGCGGCGGCCGGGCTATCTGCTGTTCAAGCCTGTCAAGCCCCTCCGTTGATGTCTATGCATATACCGGAAAACGTCGGCATAGAGCCTGGACCTGCGCCCTGACCCGTTCGATTGCCTGTGCATCGCCCGCAGCATCCAGCACATCGGCTATGAGGTTGGCGGTCTGACGGGCCTCGGGTTCGCCGAAACCGCGGGTGGTCAGGGCCGGGGAACCGAGACGGATGCCGGAGGTGACGAAGGGCTTCTCGGGGTCATTCGGGATGGCGTTCTTGTTCACGGTCAGGTGAGCCTCACCCAGCAGTTTTTCGGCTTCCTTGCCGGTGAGTTTCTTCGCGCGCAGGTCCACCAGGAAGACATGGCTCTCGGTACGACCGGAGACGATGCGCAGGCCGCGTTCGACCAGGGTTTCGGCCATGGCGCGGGCGGTGACCAGCACCTGCTGCTGATAGGTCTTGAAGGCCGGGTCCAGGGCTTCCTTGAAAGCCACGGCCTTGGCGGCGATGACGTGCATCAGCGGACCGCCCTGCATGCCGGGGAAGATGGCGCTGTTGATGGCTTTCTCGTGTTCGGCCTTCATCAGGATGAGGCCGCCGCGCGGCCCGCGCAGGGTCTTGTGCGTGGTGGAAGTGACCACATCCGCATGGGGAACGGGATTCGGGTACACGCCTGCGGCCACGAGGCCGGCATAGTGGGCCATGTCCACCATGAGATAGGCACCGATGGACTTGGCGATGCGGGCGAAGCGCTCGAAGTCGATGCGCAGCGAGTAGGCGGAAGCGCCGGCGAGGATGAGCTTCGGCTTGTGTTCCGCGGCCAGACGCTCGACTTCCGTGTAGTCGATTTCCTCCTTGTCGTTCAGGCCGTAGCTGACAACGTTGAACCACTTGCCGCTCATGTTCACCGGCGAGCCATGGGTGAGATGCCCGCCCATGGCCAGCGACATGCCGAGGAAGGTATCGCCGGGCTTGAGCAGCGCCATGAACGCCGCCTGGTTGGCCTGGGAGCCGGAATTGGGCTGCACGTTCACCGCTTCGGCACCGAAGAGCTGCTTCGCGCGCTCACGGGCCAGTTCTTCGACAACATCAACATGCTCACAGCCGCCGTAATAGCGCTTGCCGGGATAGCCCTCGGCGTATTTATTGGTCAGAACGCTGCCCTGGGCGGCCAGGACGCGGGGGGAGGCGTAGTTTTCCGAGGCAATGAGCTCAATGTGGTCTTCCTGGCGGCGACGCTCGCCATCCAGGGCGTGCTGCAGGTCGGGATCGAAGTCGGCGATGGTGAGCTGGTCGAACATTGAGGCCTCCGCTGAATCTGAGCGGGGATTCTAGCCGAGCAGGGGGGCTTTGCGGGGCTCGCTGACCTGCCCTCCAAACTTGTCCTCCAGACTAGCCCTCCACAAGCGCGCGCACTACGCGGGTCCAGGCGCGGGCGATGTTGCGGCGGTTGTAGCCGCCACCGCCCATGGCGAGAACGCGGCCCTGGGCGTATTCGCGCGACAATACGCACAGACGTGCCGCGGCGTGGGCGTGGGCCTCCTCGCTGTAGCGCAGGTGCGTGATGGGGTCCTCCGCCAGGCTGTCGGCGCCGCACTGGAAAAGGATGAATTCGGGACGAGTGTCGTTCAGGTAAGCCTCGACCTTCTGCCAGACGGCGAAGAAGGCCTCATCGCCGGATTCCGGCGGCAGCGGAATATTCAGCTTGGTGCCCTGAGCAGGACCGGCGCCTGTCTCCGTTTCGGCGCCAGTGCCTGGATATAAAGAGCGACCATCCTCGTGGATATCGGCGAACAGCAGATCGGGATCACTTTCAAAGCCGTAAAAAACACCGTCGCCGTGGTGCGCATCGATGTCCACATACGCCACGCGCTGCACACCGTAGCGACCGCGCAGCAGTTCGATGGCCACCCCGCAGTCATTGAACACGCAGAATCCCGCCGCACCGGTGCGCGAGGCGTGGTGCAGCCCGGCGATGGGTACGAAGGCGCTGCGCGCACGCTTTTCCATGATTGCGTCCAGCGCTGTCAGCGTCGCGCCCACGACGTAGCTGGCCGCTTCAAAGACACCCCGGAAAACGGGCGTATCGCCCCCATCCAGGAACCCCTGCCCGTCCACGGAACGCTCAGCCACCCGATCGATGTATTCCGCGACATGAAAAGTCTGTAGCTCCGCGCGCGTGGCGCAGCCCGGATCGGCCTGCTCGACCTTCCTGTCGAGCTGCTCGGCCTTCAGCTCGCGCATGAACACATCATGCCGGTCCGGCCCGAACGGATGACCTTCACCGAACCCGTAGCGGGCGATCTTCTCGCCGGCTACCAGCAGGACGGGGGGGCGTTTCTTCTTCCAGACCATTCAGATCGCCGGTTTATAAGGTGCCGTAGCCTAGCAGAGGACGCTGGAACAGTTGCCGGAGCCCACCCGGAACAGGCCAGACCGGACCCAGGTAGCCATTTTCTCTTGTCAGGCACCCTAGTACTCCGCGAGAGTAGCGCCGAAGGAGGCTCGCCTTGACCGCGGACGAAAAACAGGCCTTTGTGACCGCCGTCGCGGCGCAGCATGGCAAACGCCTGCGCCGCTTCCTGCTGGCGCGCGTGCGCAACGCCGAGGATGCCGCGGATCTCGTTCAGGAAGTGTATCTACGTCTGCTGCGGGTCGATGACCATGAATCGATCCGCATGCCTGAGGCCTACGTATTCGCGTTGGCCAATCACGTCCTGTACCAGTACCGCCTGCGCCACTCCCGATCCATTGAGCCCGCCGAGCTTGCCGATATCTTCACCCCGCTGCACCTGGAGCTGGAACACGACCCGCTGGCGCGGACCGAAACGCAGCAGCGTATCGAGGAACTGGAGCAGGCGCTCGGGGGGCTCTCGCCCAAGGCACGCGCCACTTTGGTGCTGCATCGGCGCGACGGGTTCTCCCTGGAGGAAATCGGCACGCAGCTGGGCGTATCGCGCTCGATGGTAAAAAAATATCTGGCCAAGGCATTGCTGTACTGCCGACAGAGCTTCGAAGAGCAAGGAGCCGGGAAGTCGTGAACACACAAATCTATCAGGAAGCCTGCGACTGGTTCGTCGATGTCAGAACGGGCGATATCGACGATGCGGGACGTAAAGGACTTGATGCCTGGATCCGCAAATCACCTGAACACCTGCGCGCCTATCTGGAGATCGCCGAGATATGGCAGGACGCGCCGTTGGTCGACCCGGAACGAAGCAGCACCCAGGCTGATCTGGTCACGGCGGCACGCGCCGGGGCGAATGTCGTAAGTCTGGAGTCGCTGGCGCGCGCCGGGCTTCCCACACCGACCCCGCCACCAAAGGCGCGAGTACCGGTCTACGCCCGGTATCGGGTGGCAGCCGCGGCACTTGCTGCAGTTGCCCTCGGCGGCCTGCTGCTGGCCTGGCTTTCTTCCCGCGCGGCAACTTACTCCACTGCCATCGGTGAGCAGCGGACGCTCATCCTGCCTGATGGCTCGACAGTGCAGCTGAATGCACGTTCGCGGATTCAGGTCCGTTTTACGACAAGCGGACGCGATATCGAGTTGTTGTACGGACAGGCCCTGTTCACCGTGGAGAAAGAGCCGGCGCGGCCGTTCATCGTGCACAGCGGCGCGACGCAGGTGCAGGCCGTGGGCACCCGGTTTGACGTGTATCGACGAAATACCGGCACCACAGTGACGGTGGTGGAAGGGCGGGTGGCCGTCGCCGAAGACAATTCGCTGCCGGACAGCCGGGACGCCGAGACGCCCATGGTGCTGTCTGCCGGCGAGCAGGTAACGATGGGGGCAAAGATCGCGCCGCAATTGACGCAAGCCGACATCGCCACCGCCACCGCCTGGACGCAGCGTCAACTGGTGTTTCACGCCTCCCCGCTACCGCAGGTAGCCGAGGAGTTCAATCGCTACAACGCGCGCCCGCTGGTGGCGAACGACCCGCTGCTGAAGGATTTCAGGATCAGCGGCGTGTATTCATCGACGGATCCGGACTTGCTGCTGCGATTTCTGCGCGAGCAACCGGAGATCAACGTGCACGAGGCGGCAACTGAAATCACCATCTCATCCCGAAAATCCAGACGCCGCAGGTAGCCATTTTTTTCTTTGAGCACCCTATAGCTGCATGCACGCCGTCATCGACACGCATCAATGACGGCCGATACGAATCTTTGGAACGCAAGGGGGCTTCGATGCGCGGCATAACAATAATTGTGGTGGCAGTCGGTCTTTCACTTTTCGGACCGTCAGGTTTCGCCGATGTCGCGTCCACCGCGAAGCGGCCCACCACCATTCCCGCTCAAGGGCTGGAAACCGCGCTGGAAACCCTGGCGAAGGAATACAAATTTCAGATTCTCTACCGCACGGAACTGGTCGGAAGCCTGCGGACCAACGGCGCCACCGGAGAGCTGACGCCCGATGAAGCGCTGCGACAGCTCCTTGACGGCACTGGCTTGACGTATCGCTACCTGGATGAGAAAGCCGTGACCATTGTCCCGGTCGAAACCGCTTTGAAGCCTGCCGCCTCATCGGCGTTGTCCGCGGGCGCTCCCGGCAAGGACGCGGCCGGGGATTTCAAATTGGCCCGCGTTGTAGCCGATCCTCCGGGGACGGCGCGGGAGACGGCGGACACATCCCATGCCGACGAAAAGTCTCTCGACCGGGCCGCGACCGAAAAACAGGCCGGCGACAGCAATGCCGGCGAACTGGTGGTCACTGGCAGCCATATCCGCGGCCTGAAGGAATCCACTGCACCGTCGATGGTCATCACCCGCGATGACATCGACAATTCCGGCAGCACGACAGTGGAAGCGCTGTTCAGAAATCTGCCGCAGAATTTCTCCGAAGTAAGTGCCGAGGGCGTACGCACCGAGGGTGGTTCGCGCCTCGCAGGTTTCAATGGCGATCGCGCCACCGGCGTGGACCTGCGCGGTCTGGGCGCGGACTCCACGCTGACCCTGCTGAACGGTCAGCGCCGCGCCGGCAGTATCGACGGACGCGTGGTGGATATTTCACTTATCCCGCTGGCGATTATCGAACGCGTGGACATTGTCACGGACGGCAGATCGGCCATCTACGGCTCCGATGCGGTTGGCGGCGTGGTCAACTTCATCACCCGCCGGGAATTTCAGGGCGCACAAACCGACATCAGCTATGCGCACAGCCGTGGCGGTAGCGAAAACCTGCAGCTGAACCAGATCGTGGGCGCGAATCCGTCCCGCGGTGGTTTCGTTGCGGCCTATGGCTACGAGAAGGGCTGGAAAATGAATCTGGTCGAACTGGGCGGCATTGCGCGCATCGACCCGTTCGACACCGAACAGATCTACATCGGTCAACCCCAGACCCTGCGTCATTCGGCATTTGCCTCCGGACATTTCCCGGCCAGCGAGACTGTCGAACTGCGCGCGGACGCGCTGTTCTCACGCAAGGAAATGGACAACAACGACATCTATCTGTACCCCGGCGCGGCGAACAACAGTTTTGAACTCACCCGCTATGCCAGCGACCACCTGGGAGTCTCCGCGGGCGCGGCAGTTACCCTGGGAGAATCCTGGGCCGTGGATGTCTCGGGCGCCTACAGTCAGTTGGAGCAGGAGCTGAGTTTCGCCTTCGAGGTGGATCTCGGCGGCTTCGGTTTCGCGGACGCGAGCACGCAGTTCAATACGATCTCAATCGCGACACTTGCAGCGGTGGCTGATGGCCCGCTGCCCCGTTTCGCGGGAATTCAACCGCGCGCCGCCTTCGGCGCGGACTACCGCAAGGAAGATCGTGATCTGTACACCACTGGAATCGACGGCCGCGATCCGCTGGCCCGCAACGTGCGCTCACTGTTCGGCGAAGTACATGTGCCGCTGGTCGAGGAGCGAACGCATCCGGGCCTGCAGCGACTGGAGCTGTCCCTGGCAGGTCGATACGATGACTACAGCGATTTCGGCGGCACCTTCAATCCCCAGGCCGGCGCGATGTGGCAGCCGGTGGACGGGCTGACGTTCAAGGGAAACTATTCCTCCTCGTTCCGCGCGCCCGCACTGACGGATATGGGGCGGACAGCCAATGGCCGCCTGGCCAATTTCACCGACTCGACCGTGGCGGGCGGCAGCTCCCCGGTGCTTCTGCTGTCCGGCTCCAACCCCGACATCGGTCCGGAGCAAGCCCGCAGCTGGAGCTTCTCCATCGACTACCAGCCCCCTCTCCCGCAATACACCAGGTTATCTGTCAGCTACTTCGACATCCGCTACCAGGATCGTCTCGACATTCCGGCGATCGGCGTGGACCAGTCTCTGATCCTGGAACGTGAAGACCGGTTTGTCGGGCTTCTCGAGCGCCAGCCCTCAGCAGCCCGGGTGGACGAGGTCCTCGCCAGCCTGAACGGACCGCCGCGGAACAATACCGGACGGCCCTACGACCCGGATACCGGGAGCCTGCTCGCCGCATTCCCGGACCTGGTCATCTTCGACAACCGCACCAACAACATCGCCGTCGAAACCACCAACGGACTCGACCTGCTGATCGAGACACACTTTCCGGTCAGTGTCGGTGCGCTTTCCGTCCGCCTGAACGGCATCTACACCCTGAGTCACGAACGCAGGATTACCGCCTCCAGCCCGCCCTTCGGGCGCGTCAACGAAGTCGGCAAACCTTCCAGTTTTCGCGTGCGCTCCCACCTCGGCTGGACTGGCGACGCGTTGAGCGGATACTTGTATCTCAACCACATCAAGGGCTACGTCAATCCGTTTACCAGCCCCTTCTCCGCCGTGGACTCCTGGACCACGGTGGACGCTACATTTCGCTGTGAAAGTCTGCCGTCCACCGGGGGGTGGCTGAGCGGAATATCGCTGACGTTAAGCGCGCAGAACCTGCTGAACGCTGCACCACCCGCCATTGCGGAAAGCGCGAGCGCATTGCTCTACGATCCGGCCAACGCCAGTGCACTCGGCCGGCATTTCTCAGTCCAGCTGCTGAAGAAGTGGTAGTCGCGGACACCTGACCGGGGTTGTCCGTGGTGGGCGTGGGCCGTACTCGCGATCCTGTCGCGACTTCCCGGCCCGTTCCAGTGCAGCCGCCGCTGCCAGGGCTGTGCTCGCGCGCAGATTCCCTGGCTATAATGCGCCCCCTTTTTCCGGCAGCACCCGCACATCCCTCATGGCCCAATACGTCTACACCATGCACCGCGTGGGCAAGATCGTCCCGCCCAAACGCCAGATTCTCAAGGACATCTCCCTCTCCTTCTTCCCCGGCGCCAAGATAGGTGTCCTGGGCCTGAACGGCTCAGGCAAGTCCACCCTGCTGCGCATCATGGCCGGCCTCGACCACGAGATCGAGGGCGAAGCAGTGCCCATGCCCGACATCAAGATCGGTTACCTGCCCCAGGAGCCGCAGCTCGATGCGGACAAGACGGTGCGCGAGGAAGTGGAAGCCGGCATGGGCGAAGTGCTGGAGGCGAAGAAGAAACTCGACGAGGTTTATGCCGCCTACGCCGAGCCGGATGCGGACTTCGACAAGCTGGCTACCGACCAGGCCCGCTACGAGGCCATCATCGCCGCCGCAGGCACCGACAGCGAATACCAGCTGGAAATCGCCGCCGACGCCCTGCGCCTGCCGCCCTGGGAGGCGAAGATCGGCCCGCTGTCCGGCGGTGAGAAGCGTCGCGTGGCGCTATGTCAGCTGCTGCTGAGCAAGCCCGATATGCTGCTGCTCGATGAGCCCACCAACCACCTCGATGCCGAAAGCGTCAACTGGCTGGAGCAGTTCCTGCAGAAATTCCCCGGCACCGTGGTAGCCGTCACTCACGACCGCTACTTCCTCGACAATGCCGCCGAGTGGATCCTGGAACTGGACCGCGGCCAGGGCATCCCGTGGAAGGGCAACTACAGCTCCTGGCTGGACCAGAAGGAGAAGCGCCTGGAGCAGGAGGAAAGAACCGAGAGCGCGCGCCTGAAAGCCATGAAGCAGGAGCTTGAGTGGGTGCGACAGAACGCCAAGGGCAGGCGCACCAAGTCAAAGGCACGTCTGTCGCGCTTCGAGGAACTGAGCAGCCACGAGCACCAGAAGCGCAACGAAACCAATGAAATCTTCATTCCCGTCGCCGAACGGCTTGGCAATGAAGTCATCGAGTTCAAGAACGTGCGCAAGGGTTTCGGCGAACGACTGCTGATCGATGATCTAAGTTTCAAGGTGCCACCAGGCGCCATCGTCGGCATCATCGGCCCCAACGGCGCCGGCAAGTCGACGCTGTTTCGCATGATTACCGGCAAGGACACGCCCGACGCCGGAGAAATCACCCTGGGCGCCACCGTGCAGCTGGCGACGGTGGACCAGAGCCGCGAGCAGCTGGGCAATGACAAGACCGTCTGGCAGGACGTGTCCGGCGGGCTGGACATCCTCACCGTGGGCAAGTTCGAGATGCCCAGTCGCGCCTACATCGGCCGCTTCAACTTCAAGGGGGCCGATCAGCAGAAAGTCGTCGGCAAGCTTTCGGGCGGTGAGCGCGGAAGGCTGCATCTGGCCAAGACATTGCTGATTGGCGGCAACGTGCTGCTGCTCGACGAGCCCTCAAACGATCTGGACGTGGAAACGCTGCGGGCGCTGGAGGAGGCCATGCTGGAGTTCGCCGGTAGTGTCCTGGTGATCTCCCATGACCGCTGGTTCCTCGATCGCATCGCCACCCACATCCTGGCCTTCGAGGGTGACTCGCAGGTGCAGTGGTTCGAGGGCAACTATCAGGAGTACATGGAGGACTTCAAGCGTCGCAAGGGCGATGAAGCGGCGCAGCCGCATCGGATCCGGTTCAAGCCACTGGCGGGGTAACGCAAGCGGTCGGGGTGGCAGCCGGGGGTGTTATCCATTTGCAGATAACACCCCCGGCCGCCACCCCTGTCACTGGTCAGCTGCCGATCAGCCGCTCGACCTCTTTTTTCAGCGCCTCACCACGTGCGTTGTCGTGCACCAGCTTGCCGTTCTGGTCCAGCAGCAATGCGGTAGGAATGGAGGTTACGCCGTACTCATCAGCGAAACGATTGCGCTCCTGCTCCTCTTCGAAGAACTGCGGCCACGGCACCTTGCGCTCGGCGACGAAGTCCTCAAGCTTCTTGAGGTCGCCGGCACGGTCGAGCGATATGCCCACCACCTCGAAACCTCGTTTGTTGTACTCACTGTAGACTGCCTGGACATTGGGCAGCTCCGCCACGCAGGGCCCACACCAGGTAGCCCAAAAATTGATCAGCACTACTTTGCCGCGCATCTGCGCCAGATTGACCTCGCGCCCGTCTATGGCGGTAAAGCGCATTTGCGCCGGCTCCTCCCGGATCTGTTCCACTCGCAGCTGACCGGAGGCAAGTCTGGCAACACGTTCGCTGGGACTTGCGGCCAGTTGCTCCAGCCAGGCCCGCGCCTGCGCCGGTTTGCTCCGCTTCAGCAGATCCACATACTGCAACTCGAGCATCGCAATTGAATGCGCTTCGGGCACGCGCGCGACCAGTTCATCGAGGCGTGCGCGCAACGCGGTGAGATCGGCTTGCTCGTCACCACGCACTCTGCCCAGCTCCGCGCTGATCTGCTGCCCCTTGGCGACCTCCCAGTCCGAATCGTTGATGTCGTCGGCCACCAGCGCCTCCGCTGCGAGTTTTTCGGCGCGGGATTTTCGCGTCTCAGCCATCCGGACGAGAATGCTGCTGCTTTCCGCCATCATGGCCGCCGCAGTCCAGCGGCGCGGGTCCTGGGGATAGTCGCGATTGAAGCTCTCTGCCGCGCGGTAGAGCTTCAGCATGTGCTGCTCATACCAGGCCGAGGCTGCCGGGCGATCCAGCCCCGGCGCCGGGCTCTCATTGAAAACGACATCCAGAGCCGCATAGGCCTCGTCGGCTGGCGTGGCCTGGGAGGTCCCGGCAGCAGGCGACGCAGGATCGGCGTGCGCCGTCTCTGGTGTCACCCCAAGGACCAGCACTGCCCCTACCGCGAGGGCCGCAAGCGAATCAAAAGCAGGTGTGTTCGTCATCATTTTTTGACTTCCCCGTGAATCAGCCCAGTCGCTGAGGTGCTGCGTAGACCGCACGCATCGCAGATTTGTTCCTGTCGGGGTGTTCCCAACCCGCCGACGGCAGCTTACCCTTGCCCGATGTTCGATCTGAGAGTGGAGAATGCGCGCCTGTACCCCATGGCAGGCGATACGCGCCCGAGCGGGGCAACTTCCTTCGCCGTCCAGGACGGGCGCATCGTGATGCTCGACACCGATGCCCCGGCACTCGAGATATTTGATGCCGGCGGCCATGTGGTGCTACCCGGCCTCATCGACTGCCATACCCACGCCCTGTACGCCGGCAACCGCATGGCGGAACACGTGCTGAAGCTGCAAGGCACGCCCTACGCCGACATCGCCCGGGCCGGCGGCGGCATCATGAGCACGGTGCGCGCTGTGCGCGAGGCCACCGAAGAGGACCTGGTGGCGCAGACACGCCCCCGCATCGCCGCCCTCGCGGCCGAAGGCGTGACCACCGTCGAAATCAAGAGCGGCTACGGCCTGAGCACCGGACACGAACTGAAAATGCTGCGCGCCATCCGCCAGCTCGGCGAGGACAAGAACGGACCGCGCATCATCCCGACCTTCCTCGGCGCACACGCCATTCCACCGGACAGGGACCGCGGCGAGTATCTCGCCGAAGTGATCGATCAGATGCTGGTGCAGGTGGACCGCGAGCGGCTGGCGCAGACAGTGGACGTGTTCATCGAGTCCATTGCCTTCAACCTGGACGAGGCCCGCCGCCTGTTCGACCGCGCCCGTGGCTTCGGCATGCAGGTGCGGGCACACGCCGAGCAGCTGTCCGCCAGCGGCGCCAGCGCGCTGGCCGCCGAGTACGGCGCCCTGTCCTGCGATCACCTCGAATACCTTGACGATGCCGGTGCTGAAGCCATGGCCCGCGCCGGCACGGTTGCCGTGCTGCTGCCCGGCGCTTTCTACTTCCTCCGTGAAACGCGTGTGCCTCCACTGCCACTGTTGCGCCAACACGGTGTGCCGCTGGCCCTGGCCAGCGACCTGAACCCCGGCTCCGCGCCCGTCGCCAGCCTCCTCACCGCACTGCACATGGGCGTGATCCTCTTCGGCCTGACACCCGACGAAGCCCTGCTGGGCGTGACCTGGAACGCCGCCCGCGTCCTCGGCCGCGACGACCTCGGCGCCCTGGCTCCGGGTCGCCGGGCTGATTTCACTGTCTGGGACATCCCGGATCCGGCCTTCCTCACCTACCAACTCGGTGGCGTGCGCCCGCAGGCGGTCTTCATCGAGGGCCAGCGACGGATCTGACCCGGACTCTGTCGTGATGCTGCGGGCCTCCCGGCGCAGGACAGGGCGCGGAGCCCGGGCCAGATCCGTCGCACCCCGGCGACAATAGGACTACACTTCGCCCCAGCCGCGACCGGCGATTTGGGGAAATGCCCCGCGGCCGTTGAATAATCAGAGGTAAACCGATGTCGATCTACGTCGATGCCCACGGCCGTCTGCACCATCCGGAGCAGAATCTGGCTGTGACCTGTCCGCACTGCCAGGTGCTCTCGCATATCACGCCCATTGCTGTGCCGCAGTACGAACTGCTGATTACCACCCGTCCCAAGCAGGTCGGCGTGGTCTTCGTCTGCGATTCCTGCAACGCGCCGGTGTTCCTGAAGTTCAACGTCAAGATGTACGCCGCCAGTCGTGTAGAGCTGTCCAGCACTTTCATCGAGCTGGAGCGCCCGCGAGAAAAATTCAGCTTCACCTACCTGCCCGAAGAGGTCGAGCAACTGTTCAAGGAGGCCATCAGTTGCTACACCACGGCCTGCTACAACGCTTTCGCCTCCATGTGCCGGCGCACCGCCCAGACCATGTTTGTCGAACTCGGCGAATCCGGCAAATTGAAGTTGTTTGATGAACTGGCCCGTGTGGGCGAAATGGCCAGCATCGACGCCGACACCCACGCAGTGATCAAGAAAGTGATCTTCGGCAACGAGAATGATCCGAAGCCTGCCATGCCGGTGCTGGATACCTACCAGGCAGGCATCCTGCTGGAAGTGCTCAAGGACCTGCTCTACCAGGCCTATGTGCGCAAAGGCCGCCTGCAGCAGGCCATGGCCATGCGCCGTTTCTTCGTCGATGAGCACAACGACAAGGTCACGCCGATCTCAAAGCTCGGCGCCTGAAGCCGAGCTGCGCTTCAGCCGGCGCAGCATTACTCGGGCAGGTTCCTAGCCGATCCAGGCACGGGCATTACGGAACATCCGCATCCACGGCCCGTCTTCGCCCCACTCCGACGGGTGCCAGGAGTTCTGCACGCTGCGGCTGACACGCTCCGGATGCGGCATGGTCACCGTCACCCGGCCGTCGCGGCTGCTCAGCCCGGCAACGCCACCCACCGCGCCGTTGGGATTATCCGGATAGCGCTGCGTCGGCTGATGGTGGTTGTCGACAAACCTCAGCGCGATCATCCCCGCACTCTGACAACGCTCCAGACCACCCTGCTCCGTGAATTGCGGTCGGCCCTCACCATGTGACACGGCAATGGGCATGATCGCCCCCGCCATACCGCGCAGCAGGATCGACGGGGATTCAAGCACCTCCACCAGACTCAGACGTGCCTCGAACTGCTCGGAGCGGTTGCGCACGAACAATGGCCAGTGTTCGGTGCCGGGAATGATTTCGCGCAGCGCCGAAAACATCTGACAACCATTACATACACCCAGCGCGAAGGTGTCCGGCCGCGCGAAGTACTCGGCAAACTGATCGCGGGTGCGCGGATGGAACAGGATGGACTTTGCCCACCCCTGCCCCGCACCCAGCACATC
This sequence comes from Gammaproteobacteria bacterium, assembly GCA_021773365.1. Lineage (GTDB taxonomy): Bacteria > Pseudomonadota > Gammaproteobacteria > Steroidobacterales > Steroidobacteraceae > JAJFKF01. Next base: position 13,447 of record JAJFKF010000080.1, read on the forward strand.
GCCGTACGAAAAGCCGCCGCAGGCCACCAGGCCGCGAAAGCCCTTCAGGCTGGTACGGCCGGACAGAATATCGGTCATATGCACATCGTGCGGTTCAAAGCCGGCGCGCAAAAACACCGCAGCCATCTCACCCTGGCTGTTCACGCCCTGCTCGCGCAGGATAGCCACCGGCGGTCGGGCGCCGGTACCGATGCAGGGCGCGGCAATGTCCTCGGCGGGATCAAAGGTCAGCCGTACGCTCAACCCCGGGTCATCATGATCGGCCAGCCGTTCGTACTCCTCATCGGCGCAGTCCGGATTATCGCGCAGGCGCTGCATCTGCCAGGAGGTCTCCGACCAGATGCTTCGCAGTGCCGTGCGCGAGGCCTCGAACAAAGCCTTGCCAGCGACAATGCGGATAACATCGCCGCTCACCGCGGCGCCCAGATCGTGAGTCCAGTCGGCAAGACCGTGCTCGCGCACAATTGCCTGCACCGCGGCCAGATCATCGGTGCGAACCTGAATCAATGCGCCGGGTTCCTCGGCAAGCAAGGCCGCAAGCGCATCGCCTGAGCCCATCTGAATATCAAGGCCGCAGTGTCCGGCAAAGGCCATTTCCAGCAGCGCGATGAGCGCACCGCCATCGGAGCGATCGTGATAGGCCAGCACCAGTTCGCGCTGCTTCAGCGCACACATGACGGCAAAGAAATCCCGCAACAGGCGCGGATCATCGAGATCCGCCGCCTCGCGGCCAAGCATGCCGTAGACCTGCGCCAGACATGACCCGCCAAGCCGGTTGCGTCCGCGACCCAGATCAATCAGCAACAGGCGCGTCTCACCGGCATCCAGTCGCAGCTGCGGCGTCAGCGTGCGGCGCGCGTCGCGCACCGGCGCAAAGGCGGAAACGATCAGTGAAACCGGCGCAGTGACCGTCTTCGATGCATCCGCTCCACTGTCATCGCGCCAGCTGGACTTCATTGACAGCGAATCCTTGCCCACCGGGATGGCAATGCCCAGTGCCGGACACAGCTCCTCGCCTACGGCTTTCACCGTGGCGTAGAGGTCAGCGTCCTCGCCTGGTTCACCGCAGGCGGCCATCCAGTTCGCCGACAGGCGGATCTTCTCCAGGCTTTCCACGTCGGCCGCTGCAATGTTGGTTACGGCTTCGGCAATGGCCAGGCGACCGGATGCGGGCGCATCGAGCAACGCCACCGGCGCACGCTCGCCCATGGCCATCGCCTCGCCGGTGTAGCCGATGTAGCTGCTGAGGGTAACGGCCACGTCACTGACGGGGACCTGCCAGGGGCCGACCATCTGATCGCGGGCGGACATACCACCTACCGTCCGATCACCGATGGTGATGAGGAACGTCTTGTCGGCAATGGTGGGCAGGCACAGCAGGCGTTCGACCGCCTCGCGCAGATCGACATCGACGGGGCCGGAATCTCCTTTGCGGGACGACCGATGCACGTCGCGCAGCATGCGCGGGGGCTTTCCCAGCAAGACCTCGATGGACATGTCCACCGGCCGATTGGCGAAGTGAATGTCTTCGACGCGCAACTCGCCATCGTCGGTGATCTCGCCAATCTCCGCGTACGGACAGCGCTCGCGTTCACACAGCGTACGCAGCACATCGAGCGCATCGTGCTGCACGGCCAGCACGTAGCGCTCCTGCGCTTCGTTACACCAGATCTCCAGCGGCGTCATGCCCGGCTCGACGCTGGGAATACTGCGAAAATCAATGCGCGCACCGCGATGACTGTGCGCGACCGCTTCCGGCACGGCGTTGGACAGCCCACCCGCGCCCACATCGTGAATCAGCAGGATGGGATTGGCCTCACCCAGCGCCCAGCAGCGATCGATGACTTCCTGCGCCCGGCGCTGCATCTCCGGATTGCCACGTTGCACGGAGGCGAAGTCCAGGTCCTGCTGACTGGCGCCGCTGGTCACCGAGGATGCGGCGCCACCGCCAAGGCCGATCAGCATGGCAGGCCCGCCCAGCACCACGATGCGCGCGCCCACGGTGACGTCCTTCTTTTCCACATGCATGCGGCGCACGTTTCCCAGGCCGCCAGCGATCATGATGGGCTTGTGGTAGCCGCGACGCAGGTGCGGCGGATCACCGGGCACATGCTGTTCAAAGGTCCGGAAATAGCCGCACAGATTGGGACGACCGAATTCGTTGTTGAACGAAGCCCCGCCAATGGGTCCTTCCAGCATGATCCGCAACGCGCTGGCGCTGCGCGGTGAGTGCCCGAAATCCTCTTCCCAGGGCCGCACATGACCCGGAATGCGCAGGTTGGAAACCGAAAATCCCGTCAATCCCGCCTTGGCTTTTGCGCCCGTGCCGGTCGCTGCCTCGTCGCGAATCTCCCCGCCCGAACCAGTGGCCGCGCCGGCAAACGGCGCGATGGCGGTGGGGTGGTTGTGTGTTTCGACTTTGATCAGGATGTCGATGGGTTCGGTGGTGTAGCCATAGGTGCCGGCAGACGGATCGGGCATGAGTCGCGCGCCCTCCCAGCCCTCGATCACCGCCGCGTTGTCCCGGTAGGCGCTGAGCACTCCATCAGGACTGCACGCATGGGTGTTGCGAATCATCGCGAACAGGGACTTCGCCTGCTGCTCACCGTCGATGACCCAGTCCGCATTGAAGATCTTGTGCCGGCAGTGCTCGGAGTTCGCCTGCGCGAACATCATCAATTCCACATCCGTCGGGTTGCGGCCCATGCGACGGAAGTTCTCCTCGAGATAACCGATCTCGTCGGCCGACAGGGCCAGCCCCAGACGCCGGTCGGTCGCCTCCAGCGCCCCCCGGCCGCGTTCGAGCAGCGGTACGGTGTCCAGCGGCCGCGGCGCATGGTGCCGGAAGAGCTGCTCCGCCTCCTGCACCTCGAACAACACCGATTCGGTCATCCGATCGTGCAACACCGCCGACAACTCCAGCGTCGCAGTACCGTCCAGCGCCTCACCCCCGGCGGTACGCAGCCGGTAAACAATGCCCCGCTCCAGCCGCCGTACGGCCTGCAACCCGCACACGCGCGCGATATCCGTGGCCTTGCTCGACCACGGCGAAATCGTTCCCAGTCGCGGCACCACCAGCACCTGGGCATGTGTTCCGGACTCCGGGGCAGGCGCCCCGGTGGCGCTGCCGTCATCCAGCAATCGACGAAGAATCTCCCCTGCGGCCGGCTCCAGGACATCATCCAGCTCGGCGAAATACAGCCATTGGGCACTGACCGCCGAGACCTGCGGCCGGCAGGCCTGCAGCGAGATGAGGAGCTTGTTGAGACGAAATGCGGAAAGTGCTGAAAATCCGGGCAAAACCTGCATAAAAATCCTAGTGGCGCGGCCCTGCATACTGAACATAATTCGAAACTGTGACTAGCTGCCCTATAAGGAAGGGAAAGTCGCTGCTAGCCTTGCCGACATTATACGGGGGCGGGTTGAAATGGGCCTGCCACCATGAAGGTTCAGGGGTTCGGGTTTATTGGCAGAGGGGAAGATCATGGCGCTCAGGCTCAGGATCGTCAGCGCCCACGCGCACCAGCTGGGAGAATCGGCGAGCAAGGTTTTCGGCGTACACGGCGGCACTATCGGCCGCGCTGAGGACAACGATTGGGTGCTTCCCGATCCGGATCGCTTTATTTCCGGTCACCATATCCGTATCGAGTACCGTCAGGGCGAGTACTGGCTGGCGGATACCAGTTCCAACGGCACCTTCATCAATGACAGCGACCAGCCGATTGCCCAGAGCGGCCCGCGGGTACTGAAGAGCGGCGACCGCCTGCGCATGGGCGATTTCGAACTGGCTGTCACGGTCGATGCCGCCAACGACTTCCCCCCCGACAACAGCGCGATCATTGCCTACGACGGCGTGGACAACTCCTCGGCCGCCCGCCGCGTGACCGCGGAAGACATCGGCGCGGACCTGAACCTGCAAGACATGCTGGCCAGCGACAGCAGCGCCAGCCTCACGCCGGTCAACGCCTGGGGCCAGGCGGTCAAATCAGCCGCAGTGCCTTCCCGCCGCCGCAAGCCCGCGCACAAGCGCCGGGAAGAACCGGAGGAGGAAGAGGATATCCAGCTGGAAGTTTCCCAGCCCCCACAGCAACAATCCGAACCGCAGGCAGCCAAACAGCCGCGCGAGGAAGTCCGCAAGGCAGAGCCCGCTGGGGAGCAACCCACCTGGCATCTTTCCACCCGCCGCGTCGAGCCCTACCGTAATCCTTTAAGGTCCGGGGCAGGCGCGCCAAACGAGGCGCCCACGGCCGACAGTGCCGCCAGCGTGCAGGCCCTGTTCCGCGGTGCCGGCATCGATCCTTCCTCGCTGCCGACATCGGCACAGACACAGGCCCTGCAACTGGCCGGTCAAATGCTGCGTGAGATGGTGCTCGGCATGATGGATGTGCTGCAGTCACGCACCGAAGTGAAGAACCGGTTTCGCATCGCCGAACCTGCCGTATCCGGCACACAGAACAGCGAATACAACCCGCTGCAGTTTTCGGCCGGCGTGGACGAGGCACTGCGCAAACTCTTCGAAGCACAGAATCCGGCCAGCAGCCGCTACCTGGGACCACTGGAGGCGGTGCGTGAAAGCTTCCACGACCTGAAGGTGCATCAGCAGGCCATGACGGCTGCCATGCAGGAGGCCTTTCAGGAATTCTTCAGTCATCTTGATCCGGCCGAACTGCAGGAACGCTTTGACAGGGGCCTGAAGCGCGGCGGATTGCTGGGCGCGGCCACCAACAAGATGAAGTACTGGGAGTTGTACTCGGAGTTCTTTCAGAGCCTGAGCGTCAATCAGCGCCACGAACTGCCGCATGTGTTCGTAGAGGAGTTTGCCCGCAGCTACGCGGAGAAAGTAACCGCGGCCGGTACGCGCCGCCCGCGGACCTCGAAAGCCTCCTGAACAGCTCATTTCGGCCACAGCCCGACCGCGGAGGCGTATTCTGTACCGGGTAGCCGGTAATTCAGAACGCCTGCAATACGCTGCGGTGGACTGAACCGGCAGAAAAACAATCATTCCGGGGGCACGCCCATGGATCAGTTTCTGGACTGGCTTGCGCGCATGGGGCATCTGATCGGCGATGCCGCCGTACAGATCGGTGACAGCCGTGTCAGCGTCACCAGCATCTTCACCCTGCTCACCGTACTGATTGGCAGCTGGCTGGCAGCCCGCTATCTGGAGCGCACCATTCAGCGGCTGCTGGCCCGTTCCGCCGGCGGCAGCGGATCCTCCGTGGGATACGCCGTGGGCCGGCTTCTGCGATACCTCGTCTGGGTACTGGGCAGCATTGTCGGCCTGCAGCTCATCGGCTTCGAGCTATCCAGCCTGGCGCTGATCGGCGGTGCGCTGGGCGTCGGCATCGGCTTCGGCCTGCAGAACGTGGTTGCCAACTTCGTGGCAGGCATCGTGCTGCTGGTGGAACGTACGCTCAAGGTGGGCGATTTCATCGAGCTGGCCTCCGGCGTGCGCGGCACCATACGTGAGATCGGCATCCGCTACACCCGCGTGACCACCAACTCTTCCGTCGATGTCATCGTGCCGAACTCCGAGTTCACCAGTCAGCGGGTGGTGAACTGGACGCTGGATAACCGCTACCGGCGATTGAATATTCCGTTTGGCGTGGCCTATGGTTCCGACAAGGAAGTGGTGCGCAGGGCCGTCGTGGCGGCGGCGAAAACCGTCGAGCACACAGTGGAAGACGAACATCGCCAGACAGACATATGGTTCACCAGGTTCGCCGACAGCGCGCTGGAATTCGAACTGGTCGTCTGGGTCGGGCCGACTGCGGTGCATCGACCGGGCGCGATGACCTCGCTCTACCTGTGGGCGATAGACGATGCGCTGCGCGAACACAGCATCGAGATACCGTTCCCGCAACGTGACCTGCATGTGCGCTCCGGCCAGCTACCGGTGTCGATGATCAGCCCGGACAAGCCCGCCTGAAGGGACCGAACGCATTCAACGCCTGATCACCCGGATCGCCCACTACTTGCGGACCCGACCTTGCGCGTCAGGCCCGCGCAAGCTACGGTGCGCGCAGCCGAAAGAAGCATAGAAACCCTGGGCCGCTGTCCTGCCAAACTGCCAGCTGTTCACCGAGAACGATCATGAAGGAATCCCCGTCGTCTCGCGATACAACGCCCGCGGTCGAGCAAGCCGTCCGCGCGGCCAGACTCGATATCGTGTTCGGCGGTCAGCCGATGGCATTGACGGTTTCGGTGACGCTTGCGGCGATCACGGTTGCCATCGCGGCGCAAACCACCCCCCCCTCCCTGCTGTATACCTGGTTTGGATCTATCATCCTGCTCAGCGTTCTGCGCGGCCTGCTGTATCGCCGCTACAAAGGCGTGTCGCGGGCCGATCCGTCCATTTCGCCCGACCCGGCAATCTGGGAACGCAGATTCCAGCTCGGGTGCCTCGGCGCCGGAATCGTCTGGGGCTCATCGGCGCTGCTGGTCTTTCCGGCCGATATCACCCTGCAGGTGTTCGTTGCGTTTGTGCTTGCCGGGGTATCCGCTGGCGCAATGATCGAGCTGGCGGTGATGCCGCGCGCTGCCCGGGCGTTTGTCATGCCCTGTGTGCTGCCCCTGGCCCTGCTGTTCCTGCTGCAGGGTGGAGCCATCGGCATCGCCATGGGAACAATGGCCTGCATGTACGTGGCATTGCTTGCCTTTGCGGCCCGACAAGCACAGGAACAGTTGACACAGACGGTCACGGCGCAGCTGGAAGCCACTGCCAATCGCCACGAACTGGCCAGCACTGCCGCCAACCTGGAAACCAGTGAAGAACAGCTGCGGATCGCGCTGACGCGCTCGGAGCGGATGAAGAATGAATTCGTATCCATCGTTTCGCACGAGTTGCGTACTCCGCTGACCGCCATTCGGGGTTCCCTCGGCCTGCTCGCCTACCAGATGGGCAGCGAATCGGAAAAATTCAGGCAATTGCTGCAGCTGGCGGAGCGCAACGCCGAGCGGCTGGCGATGCTGATCGACGATCTGCTCGATCTGGACAAGATGGAAGCGGGAACCCTGCAGCTGCACCTGAATCCGCAGCCACTGCTGCCCCTGCTCGGACAGGCAATCAGCACCAACACACCTTTCGCCTCCACCCGCAACGTAACATTGTCGGCAGTGCAGCCACTGGCGCGCGGCATGGCCGCCGTGGATGGTCAGCGATTTCTGCAGGTCATGACCAATCTCATCTCCAATGCCGTGAAGTTCTCTCCTCCCGGTTCAGGCGTTGATATTGCACTCCTGCGCAATGGAGAAAATCTGAGAATAGAGGTGCGCGACTGTGGGCCCGGCATCGCGCCGGAGCTGCACACCAGAATCTTCGAGAAGTTCTACCAGGCCGACGCGTCCGATTCGCGCGCCAAGGGCGGCACGGGCATGGGCCTGGCGATTTCCAGGGCCATCGTCGAGCAGATGCACGGTAAGATCGGCCTGGAGAGCCGCCCGGGCTCCGGCACCACCTTCTACTTCGAGCTACCACTGCGCGAACAATGAAATCCAGCACCGCAGCTGAACCCGCCGCCCGCCGCTCATGGGCAGAAACAACAACAATCGCGATGTCACTGCTTCTCATGCTGCTGGGAATCGTGGTCATCGTCGGCTGGCACGGCGATCTGCCCGCACTGGTGCAAATCAGCCCCGGCCTGGCGCCGATGCAATACAACACCGCGCTCGGCTTTGTCCTGGTCGGGATGAGCCTGCTGTTTTCGATAAGGGACTACCGGCGAACAGCGGCCGTACTGGGCGGATTCATCGGTGCTCTGGCCCTGTTGACGCTACTGGAATATGGGCTGGACAGGGACTTCGGCATCGATCAGGCCTTGTTCAAAGCCCCGTTGATGGATCAGACATCCCATGCCGGGCGCATGTCACCGCTGACCGCGCTGTGCTTCCTTCTCAGCGGCCTGAACCTGCTGCTGGCGGGATTGCTCCAACGACGCAGCTTCCGCTCATTCTCATCGGCACTGTTCGGCTCGCTGATTCTGGCGCTTGGCGGCATGGCGCTGATCGGCTATCTCACCGGGCTGGTTGGCGTCTACGCCTGGGGGCAGATGACTCGAATGGCTGCGCATACAAGCGTGGGATTCGTACTGGCAGGCATCGCCATGCTCGGTTGGGTCTGGCACGGTGGCGGCAGACGGGAACTGGCCAGCCGCCGCTGGGTGCCGATCCCCGTCGGCATAGCCTGCCTGACCGCTACCTTTGTATTCTGGCAGGCCATGCTGTCCTACGAGCGGCAGACTGCTCTTCAGGCCACGGAGGCCATGGCTGATTCAACTTCCGGGCTGATCCAGGCAACGATGGACTCCTGGATACTGGCCATCACACGCATGGCGCAGCGCATGGAGACAGCCGCGCAACTGCCACGCCGGGAGGAGTGGGAGAGCGACGCCCGCAATTATCTCGAGGACATCCCGGTCATTCACGCACTTGAATGGCTGGACAGCACATCCGTCGTACGCTGGGTCATACCACTGGAAGGCAACAAAGAACTGATCGGAACCAACCCCAATCAGGAACCAACGCGCCAGCGCATCATGCTGGAGGCTCAGCGAACCCATGCCACACAGCTGTCTCCCGCTCTGGAGCTGATCCAGGGTGGCCAGGGCGTTCTGGCTTTCTCGCCGGTCCACCGCGAGGATGAAGCCAGAGGATTCGTGGTAGCCGTGTTGCACGTCGATCAGATTGTCGAATCGATATTGACCGGCCGTGGCACTGACGATTACCGGATCGAGCTGTTCGAAGGCGCAAGTCGCATTTACACCTCATCCGTCCCGACGCCGGACGAACAGCGGCTGCCCTCGGCGAGGTCTGTGGTCACCCTGCCCGGCGCATCCTGGACCGTGCAGGTTGAACCCATTTCAGCCGTGCTCGCCGGGTGGTCGCCGTTCATCGCCATCGTTGCTCTGGCCGGCCTGATCGTTTCCCTTCTGGTACCCGCCTGCATTGCCTTTGCCCAGGCCGCCGCACGCAGGGCACGGGAAGCGGAACGCTCCGCGGAACAGGTGCGTGAAAACGAAGAGCGCTTCCGCCGGGCATTCGGCGATGCGCCCATCGGCATGGCTCTGGTAGGAACTGACGGCCGTTGGCTGCGGGTCAACCATTCCCTGTGCCGCATGCTCGGGTACTCGCCGGAGGAACTGCTGGCCACGAATTTCCAGACCCTCACCCACCCGGATGACCTGAACGCGGATCTCGATCAGATCAAAAAAATCATGGCCGGTGAGATCGCCTCCTACGACATGGAAAAGCGCTATCTGCACAAGAGCGGGCGCCTGGTCGAGGCATCGCTCCATGTATCCCTGATACGCGATCGCCGCGGGCAACCGGCCTATTTTGTCTCGCAGATCGTGGATATCACCCAGCGCAAGGAAATGGAGCGCATGAAAAGTGAGTTTGTTTCCACGGTCAGCCATGAACTCCGCACACCGCTAACCTCCATCCGCGGTTCGCTCGGACTGATCGAGGCCGGCGCGCTCGGCCCGCTACCGGAGAAGGTTGCGGGTATGGTCCGGATTGCCCACCAGAACAGCGAACGACTGATACACATCATCAACGACATTCTCGACATTGAGAAGATCGAATCCGGAAAACTGCAGCTGCACCTCACGAACATCAGGGTCGCGGACTTCCTGCGCGAGGCGCTGCAGGGCAACCAGGGCTACGGCGAAAAGTATCAGGTGCGCTTCGAGCTGGAACAGGCGCCCGCGGATAAGGTTGAAGTGGCCGCCGACCCTGACCGGCTGATGCAGGTTATGGCCAACCTCCTATCCAACGCAGCCAAATTCTCCAACGCCGGCGAATCCGTTCGCATACGCGCCCGGGCGCAGGGCCAGTTGGTGCGCATCGAAGTTGCAGACACCGGCGCGGGCATTCCACAGGAGTTCCACGCAAGCATCTTCGAGAAATTCGTGCAGGCGGAATCCACCACCGCGCGTCGCTTCGAGGGTACCGGCCTTGGATTGAGCATCACCCGGCAGCTGGTCGAGGCAATGGGAGGCAAGATCGGTTTCGAATCAGCCGTAGGCAAAGGCACCACCTTCCACTTCGAGCTGCCTCAGGTCGCGCTGCAACCGGCGGCAGCTCACACGGATGGCGCATCTGGCGGCGCGAATCGCCGGGTACTGATCTATGGTGACGAGCTGACAATGACAGGCGAACGACCAGCGCTGCCTCGCATACTGCATGTCGAGGACGATGTGGATCTCAGCAATGTCATTGACGCCGCGCTGACCGGCAAGGCTGCGGTGGTGACGGCCACCAGCCTGCAGATGGCACAGCAGCTGTTGAGTGAACAGAGTTTTTCCCTGGTGGTACTGGACATCGCCCTTCCGGATGGCAGCGGCCTTGAACTGCTGGAGCGCCTGGATCAGGATTCCGGCAAGGCAGTACCGGTTGTGATTCTCTCAGCCAGCGAAACGACTCACGAAACCCGCAGCCAGGTCGCCGCTGCGCTGGTGAAATCACGCATGTCGGAAACACGCGTCGTGGAAACCCTGCTCGCCTTGATTCGAAAGGCATCGGGTACGCCTTCCCGCTGAGAACCAGGACGCTTTTGTCACGGCGGCCCCGCTCCTGAAGTCGACAGATTCATCGTGCGCGGCAAGTGAAACACACTTCGCGACATGCACTATGGACAACCCCGATATCCATAAGCACAATGGCGCGCCGTAGTCGTGCAGTACACTGCGGCGGCGCAATGACTGGCAGCCAGGCCTCGGTATTGAATGCCCATCGAGCAGCGCATGAGTCAAGGAAGCAGCATCGAACGCCGTCTCACGTTGTTCTCCAGATTCGCGGCCGCATTGTCGGTCGCGGTATGCCTGCTGGTATTGCTGGGATGGGTAGTTGATATCCCGGCGCTGAAAAGCCTGCTACCGGGATTCGCCACGATGAAGGCGAACACGGCGGTGGCCTTCGGCCTGAGCGCGGCATCGCTGTGGCTGCTGACCATGGAGCGACACGAACCCTCGCAGGACATTGCGCGGACAATGGCGCGGCTGGCGGCCGCCGCCGTAGTGCTGCTCAGCGCGGTAACACTCAGCGAATACTTCTTCGGATGGCAATCCGGGCTCGATCAATGGCTGGTACGGGACCTCGCTCCCGGAAGTCTGCACCCTGGGCGCATGTCTTCGGCGACAGCCGCCAGTTTCATCGTGCTGGGAACCGGTCTGCTGCTGTTTGACATTCAGTCACCACGCGGGCGATGGGCCACCCAGTGGCTGGCGCTGGCGGTTGCCTTCAATGGGTTCGTGGCGGTGCTGGGCTATGTGTATGGCGTCCAGTCCCTCTATGGCGTTCAGCCCTACAGCTCGATGGCGCTGCATACCGCACTGCTGTTCTTTCTGCTCGGCGTGGCACTGCCATGCGCGCGGCCGGCGGTCGGTATGGTCGCGCGTGTAATCGCCGACGATGCCGGTGGCTTTCTTATCCGTCGCCTGCTGCCCGCAATCATCCTGGTACCGGTTGCCGTAGGCACGCTGCGCCTGTACGGACAGCTGGCGGGGCTGTATACCTCGGAATTCGGCGTGGCCATCTACACCGTCGTCAACATTGCGATCCTTGCCGTGCTGGTGTGGTGGACAGCCGCTTCGGTGCGACGCACCGACGCCAGCCGCAAGCGAGCACAAAGCAAGTTGCAGGCACAGCTCGGCCGCCTTGATCTGCTGCAGCAGATCACCCATGCCGTCGGCGAACGACAGGATCTGAGCAGCATCTTTCAGGTGGTGCTGAGCCGACTGGAGACGGACCTGCCGGTTGAGTTCGCCTGTGTCGGTCTGTTCGACACGACGACCCGGCGCTTCACAATCAACACCATCGGTGCGGCAACCGCACCACTTGCCAACGACACCCTCCTCACAGAACTCACGTCCATCGAAATCGAACACAACGGTTTGGCGCGTTGCCTCGAGGGCCAGCTGGTCTATGAGCCCGACATCAGCGCCATACAGCTACCGCTTCCGCGGCAGCTGACCCGTGCGGGAATGCGCTCACTGATTCTGGCGCCGCTGCTGTCCAACAGCGGCGTATTTGGAGCCATCGTAGTTGCACGGCGCCGGGCCGGAGCCTTCAGCAGCAACGCCTGCGAGTTCCTCAATCAGCTCGGCGAGCATGTCGGCCTGGCCGCACACCAGGCGCAACTGTACGAATCCCTGCAGCGCGCCTACGACGAGCTGCGCCAGAGTCAGGACGTGATACTGCAGCAGGAGCGACTCAAGGCCCTGGGGCAGATGGCAAGCGGCGTCGCCCACGACATCAACAACGCCATCTCGCCCATGGCGCTGTACACCGAACTGCTGCTGCAGCACGAGTCCGGACTCAATGAGCGTGCACGCGAGTACCTGACCACCATACAGCGCGCCACGGAAGACGTCGCGCAGACCGTATCGCGCCTGCGCGAGTTCTACCGGCCGCGCGAGCAGCAGGCGACATTCAGTGCCCTGGACCTCAATTCACTGGTGCAGCAGGTGATTGACCTGACGCGCGCGCGATGGGGCGACATCGCGCAAAGCCGCGGCATAGACATCCAGCTGCTCAATGAACCGGCCCCGGACCTGCCCTGCCTGCTTGGCGCCGAGAACGAGATCCGCGACGCCCTCACCAACCTCATATTCAACGCTGTGGATGCCATGCCCGAGGGCGGCACGCTCGGCGTACACACCCGGGCTGGCGACGAATCATGGGTGGAAGTCGAGATCTCTGACACCGGCCTGGGAATGAGCGAGGAAACACGGCGCCGCTGCCTGGAGCCTTTCTATACGACCAAGGGTGAGCGCGGCACCGGCATGGGCCTGGCCATGGTCTTCGGCATGGCGCAACGCCATGGCGCAGAGCTTCAGATTGAAAGCACGGTTGGCGCCGGCACCGTGATGCGCCTGCGCTTTCCGGCAGCCGGCAATACCGAATCCACACACCACTCGGCCGAGCCCGCCAACGCCCCGGCGCGTGGCCTGCGCCTTCTCACGATCGACGACGACCCGCTGGTCATCCGTTCCTTGTGCAGTACGTTGGAGAGCGACGGCCATATCGTCATCACGGCGGATGGCGGCCAGGCTGGCATCGACACATTCCGCGACGCGCACGCGCGCGGCGAGCGTTTTGCCGCCGTCATAACCGACCTTGGCATGCCAGTGGTCGACGGACGCAAGGTGGCTGCCGGCATCAAGGCTGTTTCACCGGCCACGCCCGTGCTGCTGCTCACCGGCTGGGGCCAGCGTCTGACTGCGGAAAACGACATTCCGGCGCATGTCGACTACGTGCTGAACAAACCACCGCGGCTGCAGGATTTACGCGCAGTGCTGTCCAGCGTTGCCGCAAATGAACAGACTGAACCCGGCGTCTCCAACTAATTGATTTTCTTATGAAATAACTGGCGGGCGCGAGAGATCCATATCCGAGGATTAATTCCTATAAATCAATGCGTTATAAGACCTGTGATTATCGGAACCACCAGAACAGGCTGCGCTGCTGCCTTATTTTGAGGCGGCGTTGTGAGGACAGCCCGGAGAGCGAGGCGGCTTAGCGCATCTCGCGGATGACGATGGTGTTCCCGGCGCGTTCCGCCGAGAGCCCAGCGACACGCACCAGATAATCCGCAAGCGATTGCGGATCGTCTGCGTCGAAGACGCCTGAGTACTGGCGCATGCGCAACTGCTCGCCCTCGATGTGGATCTTGGGGGTGCGGTTGTAGCGGTTGAAGTCCTCCGCAATCTCCGCCAGCGTGTCGCCGCTGAAGGTGAAGCTGCGGTTACGCAGGACGGCGGTTTGTTCGTTCATCGTCAGGACGCGAGCCTGGGCCGGACCCGTCGCCGGCACCTTGATCGCCTCGCCCGCGCCGAGGATGCGCTCACTGTTCACTTCCACCCGGCCCTCGAGCACCGACACCGTCACGCTCGCGCTGCGCCGGTGCACCGCGAACTGGGTGCCGAGCACGCGCACCACGGTGTCCCCGCTGGTCACCCGGAAGGGGCGGTTTGCGTCGCGCTCCACGGTGAACAGGGCTTCGCCCGCGGTCAGGTTCAAATCCCGCCGTTCGCCGGTCAGGCGCACCTGCACGCGCGAAGAGGGGTCCAGTTCGATCATCGAGCCATCCTCCAGCTCGATGGTCCGCTGCTCGCCGATGGCGGTGGCATAGGTCTGCCAGGAGCCCGGTCCGGCCAGCATCCACCACCCGCCGGCGGCGGCCGCCACCGTGGCGGCGATGCCCGCGCTCCATGGCCACCGGTGCGCGCTCATCGGCGCAGTGGTCTGTCCGGTGCGCCCGCTGCCTAGACTGACGACATTGCTGACACCCGTCGCCGTCGCCAGGATGTCGTCCACGTCAAAGTCCGAAAGGTCGGTCTGGCCCGCTTCCTTGTCCAGGGCGGATGCCAGCAGGAACTCCTTCACGTGCTGCGGGGAAGCCTTTATCCACGCGGTGAATGCCGCCCGTTCGGCGTCGCCGCCGCGATTCAAGGCGCCAACCCAGCGGGCGGCCTGTTCCGGCATACCGTTTTCGGGTTGCTGAATGTTCATCGGTCCCACTGCATCCTTCGCAACTGGGTGCGTGCCTGCGTTAGACAGGTTTCAATCTTCCGTGCCGAAATTCCCAGCTTCGTGCCAATCTCTTCATAGGAATATCCGTCCCGTTTGTGCAGGAGAAATACCGCCAGGTGCATGGCCGGGAGCTTCCCCAGCGCCGCCCGAAGCTGCTTCTGCATGTCCAGACGGTCGGTCATCTCGTCCGCCGCGACTTCGACCGGCTGTTCCGCCAGTTGCTCCACGGTCTCCGAATCGTAGGTGATCCAGCTGCGGTTGCGTCCCCGCATGCGGAACTCGAACACCACATGCGAGGCGATGCCAAACAGGTAGGCCCGGGGCTGCTGCACCATCTCGCTGTGGTCGATCCGCGAAAGGCGCATGAACACCTCCTGGGCCAGGTCTTCCGCATCCTCCGTGCGGCGCAGTCGGCGCATGAGGAACCGGTGCAGCTCGGCCGCATAGTTCTCGAAGGCCGACCCCGCGAAACTCGCGGCCCGGCTGGTTGTGCCTGCCTTGATCAAGGGCGTGCCCTGTTTTTTTCCGAGGCGGACCGTCCGACGGTCCCCGCCTGGGAGCATAGTGTGTGCGCCGCGGACTTTTTCCCGCTCTTTTTATAATAATCCGGGGAATTTCATGAAAACCACCACACCAGTGCCGCATCAGACCTGCAAAAGGGGAGTTTCATGAACGCGTTTCACCGTATCGCCGCAATTTTTCTGCTTGGGGTCCTGGGCCAGGCAGCCACGGCGCAACAAACCGGATCGACCATCGCCGTGAAGATCGATGCGCAGCCCATGGAACGTGCCCTCCAGTCCTTCGCCAGGCAGAGCGGTCTGCAGGTGATCTTCCCGACGGACCTGGCCAGGAACCTGACTTCTCCGCCGATCGACGGCCGGTTCAGCCCGCGGATGGCGCTGAATCTGCTGCTGGCTGGCACGCAACTCTCGTATGAGTTCGTGAACGACAAGACCATCGCCATCCGGTCCGCTTCGATCGCCAGGGGCGGTGGCACCGGAGCCGTGCAGCAGGGCGGTGCGGAAATGCGGCTGGTCCAGGTCACCCCCCAGCAGGCGGCTTCTGCCCAGGCGAATCAGCCCGCCACGGTAGCGCGGCCCCCGCAGACCGCAGAGGAAGCCAGCGAACTGGAGGTTGTCTCCACCAGGATCGACGGCCTGAACAAGAAGTCGATCTTCCAGGCCACCGAGGAAGCGGCGCTGCCGTACAACGTCATGGACCGCGAGGAGATCGCGCGCATGGGCGTGACCAGCATCGATGAACTGTTCCGCAACATTCCCGAGATCACCGGCTACGGCAACAACACCCAGTCCCTGGTCGGCAACACGAGCAATTCAGGTGGCGCCACGTATTCCGCCAACTCGGTGAATATGAACGGTTTCGGCTCACAGCAGACGGTGGTGCTGGTCAATGGCCGCCGCCTCGGTGAGGCAACCCAGTTCGTGGGTCCTGACATCAGCCGCATTGCGATCGGATCGATCGAACGCAT
Source organism: Gammaproteobacteria bacterium (assembly GCA_021773365.1). Classification (GTDB taxonomy): domain Bacteria; phylum Pseudomonadota; class Gammaproteobacteria; order Steroidobacterales; family Steroidobacteraceae; genus JAJFKF01. The sequence continues at coordinate 29,468 of JAJFKF010000080.1, forward strand.
CGAGATCCTGCCCGCGGCGGCTGCGGCCATCTACGGCGGCGGCGCCGCCGGCGGCGCCATCAACATCATCATGCGCAAGGAATACGAGGTCAAAGACCTGACGACGTACTTCGGCGCCGGCAGCAATGGGGGTGGCGAAGAGCTGCGCTCGACCTATGTCGACGGCCGCGCCTTCAACGGCGGCAGAACCCGCCTGACCTCGACCTTCGACTTCAGCAAGCGCCAGCCGCTGCGGGTGGGCGAACGCGATTTCCTGGATCGGGCGCTGCAACGGTACGGGCAGGACACCTCATACCAGATCAGCGGCCGCTCGGCTTTCGAGAGGGTTTTCCTTACCGCAACGGGCGCGCCTGTGGGCACCATAGTTTCCAACAGCGCGACACTGGGGCTGGGCATCCCCGGCAATCCGGGGGCCCGGTATGCGGCCATCCCCACCGGCATCACCACCGCCGAATCCGCAGCGTTGACCCGCAATTCATTCGTGGCCACCGCCGGCACCTACAACCAGGGCACCCGCTTTGAGCGCTCCCTGCTGTACCGTCCGGTGGAGAACTACAGCTTCGGTGCTCAGTTGGAGCACGCCCTCCTGTCCGATGAAAAGCTCTCGCTGTTTTTCGAAACGGTGGTGTCCTACCAGCGCCAGGACTACAGCTACCCCTCCTTTCAACGATGGAACCTGGAGGCGAACCACATCTTGAACCCGTTTCGCGATACCGATGGAGCCGGCCCGCTCGTGGGCGTACCCATCATCGTCTACATGGATCCTACCGATCTTGAGGACTCCAGTGATCTGCAGGAGCGCACGGATGCCCGCGTAACGGTGGGCCTGAAAGGCAAGATCGGCCCGCGATGGGACTGGATGTTCGACCTGTCCGCGCAACGCGGCGCCGCTGATTCCACCAGTTCGCAACCGGCAAACTACGCATATTACTTCGCCCGCACCAATGTCAGCACAGGCTCCCCTGCAGCCTCGCTGGCGGAGCGGTGGGCGGTTTACAACCCGTTCCAGGATCATGTGCAGTATCCAAACAACCAGCCTGAACTCTGGCATTTTGTGCGCAACAGCTACTATATAAACAAGAATGCCGAAGGCGCCTTCCGTGCAGTGGGCACTCCGTTCAACCTTCCGGCAGGCGCCGTGAAGCTCTCCCCCGGCATGGATGTGCGTCTGGATCACAACACCTTTGCACAGGACTACGATGTGAGTGAGGAGGCGTTCGAACTGCTGGGACAAACCAGCGGCACCCAGAAAAGCGGCAATTCCAGAACCACCTATGGTGCCTTCCTCGAGGCGAACATTCCGGTGTTCAGTCCGAAGTGGAGCCCCCTGGGACTGCATTCCCTCGATTTGAACCTGAGCCGTCGCTATGACGATTCCAATCGCTCCGAGCAGGTGAGTTCCGACACCCTCGCGATGCGCATCTCCATCGTGAAGGATGTGATGTTCCGGGCGTCGAGGACCAATGGATTCGTGCTCAACCGCAACAACACGGATACCTTCGCGGCGAGCCAGGATGTTCTCATCAACATCCAGGATCCGCGTCGTGGCAATGTGTCCACCTCCACCCTCGTGCCCACCTATATCACCGGTGGAAACCCGGATCTGAAGACGGAGTTCATCGAGTCCACCAACTACGGTGCACTGCTGCGGCCGCGCTTCATTCCCGGTTTGTCGGTGAACGTGAACTACTTCGAGAACGAGCGGCTCGATACGCCCGCCTCGGTCACGCTGGCCAACCTGCTTAACTTCCCGGACGACTACCTGGGCCGTCTGGTACGTGCGCCGCTGACCGCTTCGGACACGCAAGCGGGATACACCGGCGGAGCCATCCAGTCCATCGACCTGCGCCGGATAAATCTCCAGCGAGTCCTCCAGCGTGGTGTGAACTACAACATCAACTACAGCCTTCCCGTCCCGGCGGAGTTTGGTGCGGTGGACTGGGCCATCAAAACCACCAACTATCGCACCTACATCCGGCAGGTTCGTCCCGGGGTGGCGCCTGTCGAATACGTGAACGCCCAGAACCAGCCGTTGAGCTGGAGGGGCAGCAGCAGCATCTTCTGGAAGCGTGGCCGTACGCTTGTCGGTGTGACCGGCAACTACATCAATTCCTACTTCGCGAGCACGACCGCGCCGTCGCCCTCGCTGCCTACCGCGAGCGGGGTCGATGGACCGAAGATCAAACACCAGCTGACCTTCGATCTCCAGCTGGGCTACGAGATTCCGCAGGGAACCCTGGCGGGTCGCGGGTGGCTGAGCATCTTCGATGGCACCGACCTGCGCTTCGGCGTGCTGAACGTGCTCGACACCATGCCGCCGATGTACACGGATACTTCCGGTTTCTACAGCCGTTATGCGGATCCGCGCCAGCGTTATCCGTACCTCTCGGTCAAGAAGAACTTCGGAGGGAAATGACGGCTGGCATCACCCTGTTTCAGATCGGCGAATCGGAGCGCCCAGCATTGGGGGCAATTAACAGGTGCAAGCCTCCGCCGTCAGCGAGCTTTGTCGCGCGCTCGGAAGGCTTGGCGCTACGTATGCGGGGATCCGTGGGCATGTGTTGGTACCTGGGGTCGTCCGTGGGTTGGTACCAACATGTATACCCACGGGGGCGGGAGATAGCTAAAAAGCGGGGTGAGACGGTTTGAGAAAGCAAGTCGCTGTTATTACTGGAATTATGCGGCCAGTGAGACCATTTGAAACAGCTGGAAACAGGGAATTGGCGGAGAGGGTGCTATCCACATCGCCATTCAAGATGTCCGGACAATCGCCCATCACACTGCCACCAGCGGGTACGCCATCGTTCCCAATGCGCTAAGCCAGTCAGAGGTGTCGGCAGCGAGACGGCTGGTTGGGGTCCTTGGTCGGTGAAGGACGGCCTCACCTATGCCAAAGCCCCTCATCGGCCCTTTCCGGCGTCGTCGCATTGAGGGTGCATCTGGATGACTCCGACGCCGACAATGGGTCACTGCGGGTTCTTCCAGGCTCCCATGTCACTGGCGTTCTGAAGGCGGAGGAAATCGACCTCATGGCAGCTCGAATTTCACCAGTCCCCTGCACCATCTCAGCGGGTGGCATTGTCATCCTGCGTCCTTTGCTGCTGCATGCCTCATCAAAGGTAACGCGCCCACTGCCGCGCAGGGTCATTCATATCGAATGCGCTGCTTCGGTCACGATGGGAGACGGACTTGAGATCACTCACTAAAGTGCGGCCAGACCGTGATACGCCGCTTCTGATCGTGCTCGGCATCGCCCCTGGGTCCGTTATCTGATACTGGCTTACCATGTAGCTGTCGCCGTTATCGTCATCCTGACGGAAGAAGCCTCCGAAGATCTCCATCCGCTCGTATTGCAGGGGTGCCTCATGCTGGCTTTCAGCGGCTGGTACTTCTTCAGCAAGAAGAATGTCGTCGCCTACTATTCAGATCAGCCGCTGCCCAAGGCGCGTTCATCGAACCGATGTATCCATTCACCCCCGCGGCACCTGTTCGGCAGCGTCCTGCTGGGGCATGCCGTCATATCGGGTACGGCAGCAGTGGGACTCTGGAAGCTGAAGGCGTGGGCGTGAATAGATTCTGCCGCTGTGAGTTTCGATGCTGTAGTGGAGCGTTGTTGATAGCGCCCGATTCACTGCGCGCGCTGCTGCCCGGGCGCCGCGGATTCTGGCTCGGCCGTCTTGGGGGCGCCGGAAGCGGGTATGCGCATGGCCGCGGTGCCTTCCATCTTCTTGAACGCTTCCTCGACTTGCGTCGCGCGATTCTCGCCTTCCTTCTGGATATCCTCAGGCACACTATCAACGCCGGCTTTCGCCAAGTAGTACTCCACAAGAGCAGTGGGTTTATTCTCGTCGCGCGGCATACCCAGCGCACGGCCGACAATCCTTCCGTCGCGGTCGATCACGAACTGTGTGGGCAGGCCCTTCACTCCATACAGCGACCTTGCGGCGCGGCCAGGCGACCGCTCGGCCGAATCGAAGGCATACCGGACGTCAGGGAACTTGCGCTGGTTCTTCGCAATCCAGCCTGCGAAAGCGGCGCGCGCATCGTCCGTACCCGAAGCGAGCACTACCACGTCGTGGTCCTTGTACTTCGCGGCCAGCCCCTGCATGTGGGGCATGGCCGCCACGCAGGGACCACACCAGGTGGCCCAATAGTCCAGTACGACTACCTTTCCGCGGTAGTCGGACAGCGTCACGGACTTGCCGCCGGCATCGATCATCGTGAAATTCGGCGCCATTGCACCGATGGGCAGTAGAGGAGTGGTGGGGGCGCCCAGCTCGGCGCATATATCCAGCCCGCCGCCGCCCTCGGCCCGGACTCGCGGCATCGCTCCCGGCGGTGGCTTGGAATCCCCGTTGGTTTTCTTCGCGGGGGCCGTTGCGCCGGGATCCCTCATGGACCTTTGAACCGGGACCGCAGAGCCGTCCAATTTTTTGAACTCCTCCTCGGCACGAGCAGCGTTCTCCTCACCTGTCGTCGCCACTTCTTCCGGCACCTTCACGCCCGCCTGCGACAGGTAGTACTCCAGCAAAGCGGTGGGACTGGCAGAGCCCTCGCGCGGCGTGCCCAGGGAGCGGCCGACGATTTTGCCGTCTCGGTCGATCACGAACTGCGTGGGCAGGCCTTTCACGCCGTACAGTGCATGCGATGCACGATTGGATGCGCGTTCGGCCGGATCGTGCGCATACACGATGCCGGGGAACTTGCGCTGGTACTTGCTCACCCAGCCCTCAAAGGCCGTCCGCGCATCGTCAGTGGCGGACCCCAGCACCACCACACCCTGATCCTGGTATTTTTCCGCCAGCTCCTGCATGTGGGGCATGGCCGCCACGCACGGACCGCACCAGGTGGCCCAGTAGTCCAGCAGCACCACCTTGCCGCGGTAGTCCGACAGCTTAACGCTCTTGCCGCTGGCGTCGACCATGGTGAAATCCGGGGCCATCGCTCCGATGGGCAGTAGTGGAGCGGCGGCGGCGCGTTGACGTGCGCGTTCTTCCTCAATCCGTTTGTTGTATTGCGCGACCATCTCAGCGGTGAACACGCGTTTCGGGGCATCTTGCGGCTGCGGCTTCACCCCGGCGAGCAGCAGGAGATTCCCCAACCCTTCCCGCCCATGCTCATCGTCGGCCATGGAAACAGGGTCGCTGTTCCGACGCGGCGGGGCGCCAACGGAAACAACGCCGGCTAGTTTGCCGTCGCCGTCGAACACGACGGCGGCGGGCATGTCTGGGACCGAGTAGTACACTCCCGGCCGCAGGGGCTCCCCGACGTAGGAGAGTTGGCCGACGACCGACGCCTTGAGGATGGCCATTCCCTCGTTCTGCAGCTGTTTGAGCTGCTGCGCGGTGACCTTTGACATATCAGCCGGCCGCGGTGCCAGCGGGCCCGCCGGATCAAACAACACCGGGAACGAATACCGGCCCTTGTTTGCCGTGAGCCACTGCTGAAAGTCTTCCCGCTTGCAGAACGTCGCGACGCCCACCACCCTCACGTCCTGCTTTCCATAGTCCCTGGCCAGCCTTTCAATGAATGCCAGGTTATCGCCTTCCGGACCTTTGTCCCAGAAAAACAGCAGGGTGCGGCCGTGGACATAGTCGCGCAGAGACACCGTTTTGCCTTCGGCGTTCTGCGCGCGCGCGTCGGGCAGGGGCTGGCCCATCATCAAGCCACCCAGCCGGCTCTGGAAAGGCGGATGGTCAGGAGTGGGCTGCTGCGCCAGTGAACAGACACTCCCGGTGACTAACATCACTGCAGTCGCGATGTAAAGCACCAGGCGGCCCGGGGAACGATGGAACGATTTCATTGATGATTTCCTTGGTCAGAACGCGCGGTATAGCGAGAGCGCGTACCGGCGCAGGCGTGAATCGACAACGGTGTTGTCGGGGAAGAACACGTCGCTGAACGGCGGGCGCTTGTTAAAGAGGTTGTAGACCGTAAGGCTGATCTTGGTATTGGCGAGAATACCCGGCGCCCTGACTTTGCCGAAGTCATAGCTGTACTGCGCATCCCAGCGGATCGCGGAGGGCGTGAAGGCAACGGTCGGCGTGGCGCGGTTAGCCGCCCGGTAGGTGACCAGCGTGCCAAGTCCCCACGCTTCGCGGAGGAAAAACAGGTTGCCGCTCAATTGCGCGGGAAGGCTGTCCACATTGATCGCAGGCGATGGCGCACCGCCAGGCGTGGGAATAGAGACATTTTTGGTGTACTTCGTGGCGCCGGCATTGGCCTGCAGAACGCCGCCGGCGAGATTGCGATCGTATTTCACGTTGATGTCGTAGCCGGTGATCTGGCTCAGCGCCACATTGATTGGCCGCAGATCGGCCGCGATGACCGGCCCGGCCCAGCCCGGCTGATCGGTGCCCAGGTTGGCGCCACGGGTTAGGCGCTCCGGAAACAGGAGCGCTGTTTGGTTGAACGTCAGTGTGCTGATACGGTCGCGATAGGTATTGTCGAACCAGTCAAATGACAGCGACACACCGGTGAGGAAAGGAATGTCGGCGACGATACCGGCGGTGGTGTTCTCGGAGGTCTCGGACCGCAGATCCGCATTGCCGCCCCTGGTGAGCGGGTGTACCGGATTGATCGTGTTGCCGCGCAGGGGATCGAAGCTGGCTGCAACCGGCACTGTAGAACTGTTCAAGACCCGGATGGGCTGCGTGCGCTGTTGCAAGGTGGGGATCTTGGAGCCCTCGCCATAACTGCCCCGCAGCAGCAGCCAGGAGGCTGGACGCCACGCAATTCCGACGCGCGGATTGGTGGAGGCACCGCCCGCGCCGTAGTCCTCGGCGCGGTAGGACATCAGGATATTGAGCTGGCGCAGGAGGGTCCGCTGATAGTCCCGACCGAAGAGCGGCACACTCACCTCGGCGAAATAGGCGAAGACATCATCGCTGCCGGCCTGCGCGGTGATCACATCCGTCGACGTGCGCAAGGGAAAATCGGCGGATTCCTCGCGCCGCTCGACGCCGAACGCGGTGACGATGTCGCCGGCCGGCAGCGACCACACCGGGCCGTCGAACTGGAGCGTATAGGCACGGATCTGGTTCTTCTCCTCGTTGCGAGTCAGGGAGGTCAGCGCCTCGATCACACCGGGGGCGTTGGGATTGCTCACGCGTGAGCTGTCATAGAAGAGGTTCGGCGTTTGACCGGCAGCAACGGCCGCATTGAACAGCGTAGAGGAGATCGATGTGCCGCCTTCACCGTCCAGACGCGTGAGGCTGTCCGCAATACTCATCGACAGATCGTAGCGCCAGCTTTTCGGCAGGTCGCCCGCGGCGCCGGCAGTCCAGGCCCAGGTCTCATTCAGCGCGGTGAGCCTCGGCTGCACGTCGTAGAAGGTTTTGTTGAGATACACCGGAATGCCGAAAGGATTGCCCGGATAGCCCGCCGGAATGGTGAGATACACCGCTTGCACCGGTGCGGTGAGCTGGAAGTTACGGTCGCGCGCGAAGCGCGCAGTGGCATACAGACCGAGTGCATCGTTGATCGAGTAGTCAAACTTGGTGAGCACTGAGTAGCGGTCGTACGATGCGGCATATTGTGTGTACTGCGCGGCATCATACAAACCGCTATCGGTGCCTGCGGGCACATAGTCCGCGACAGCGAGGCCCGCCCCGCTGGTACCGGACGGGATGGCCGACACTGAAGTGGTCAGGCCCGGCAGCGGCGCGCCAGTGAAGACCGTGACGGTGCCGGCGCCGCCGGCGGATATGCGCCGGTCGGTGCCGCCGAAGGGCCGACGATCGAAGCTGGCGAGAAAATCGCGGTCGCGGAGCATCATGGCGTTGGCCTGCTCCCACGAGACGGCCAATAGTCCCTGGAGCTTTTCGGTTCCGAAGCCATGCGAGAGACTACCAGTCACGACGCCGGCATCGGAGTCGAAGGTGTTCTCGTAACCGACCCGGGCATCGGTGCCAGAATAATTTTTCTTGAGAATGACGTTGATGACGCCACCCATCGCGTCCGCTCCGTACAAGGAGCTGGCCCCGTCGAGCAGCACCTCGATGCGCTCGACAGCCGCCAGCGGGATGCCGCTGAGATCGAAGCCGTCGCCACCACTGGACTGGTTGTTCTTCGGCACACGTTTCCCATCCACCAGGAGCAGCGTGGCGCCGGCGGGCGCGCCGCGTAAAGTGCCAGTCACCATGCCGGCGGTGTGGGACATGGACTTCGGCGCCCCATAGGTGGTGAGGGCGCCGGTGGCCAGGTTAACGCTGGTGACGGTTCCGTTTTGCGTGTTTGCCTGGCCGGTGGTGAACGCCGACACCTGGGGGATGTAGCGCAGCAATTCGCCAATCGACTGCACGCCGGTGCGATCGATCTGTGCGCGGTCGATGATCAACACGGGCTGCGCCGTGGCATCGCTTAGCAGGCCACGCAGGCGAGTGCTGCTGACGGTTAGCTCGCCCTTTTCCGTGTCAGCGGCGGAAGGCTCTGCCACCTGCTGCTGCCTGGGGAGCTCGCTGGCGGGCTCTGCCTTTTCCATAAGCGGGTCGACTTCCGCGAGATTTACGCCTCTGTCCTGCATCCCGACCGAATTGGAGTGGTTTTTTCCCTGAGGCAATACGATCACCATCGCCCCCGACTGCCCATCCACCCGCATCGTGAGCGGCGTCCCTTCCAGCAACTTCAGGACCGCCGCTTCGGCCGACAACTCCCCACTTACCCCCTGAGTTCGCAATCCCTTCAATTGCTCCGACTTGTAAACCAGTTCCACGCCTGACTGTTTCGCTAGCTTCTCCAGCGCCAGGGTCAAATCTCCCGGCGGCACCTCCACACGTTTCCAGTCCGCCAGCGCAGTGCCCGCGCACAACAACGAACAAGCAATTGCAATCAGTGCGGATCGCATCTTTTGGGACTTCAACATGTCAGTCTCCCCCGTGAGGCTCTGTGGCCGTGTGGGAACCGTGACGATGGAGCGCGAAATATCCCACACATCTCGTGAGACATATTTCCTGGTTATTGCTGGGGAGCGTCCGTCAAAACGATCGTCGCGCCCTTATCCACCCATTCAATCGCAAAGCCATCGTGGAGCAATCTCAGGAATGCACCCACGTTCGTCGAGCGGAAATTGCCGCCGATCCGCACGTCCGCAAGTGCAGGATCCTCAATGACAATCTTGCGTTCGGTGTAGCGATTGAATTCAGCCACCGCCTCCGCTAGCGGCGTCCCGCGAAACATCAGATACCCGCTGCGCCAGCTCAAACTCTGCTCGACTTCCTCTACCGGCCTCTCCTGGATCAGCACGCCTTCGCCCCCGCTCCGCGCGACGCCGCCCGCGGTAATTTCGGCCGGCATCCCGAACCCGTTAGTGCCGCTGCCCTCGATCCGGACCTTCCCTTCAGTCACAGCCACGCGCAATCCTCCTGCATCGCGGCGGACCGAAAATTTGGTGCCAACCGCGATCACGCGCTCACTGCCTACTGACACGATGAAAGGACGCGCGGAGTCCTTCGCGACTTCAAAGAAGGCTTCACCGTGGTCCAACTCGATGCGTCGCTCCTTTTCGTTGACCTCGATGCGAATCTTGCTGTCCGTATTGAGCGTTACAAGGGAACCGTCGGACATGGGAACGGCCTGAATCGCTCCGATCTGCGTGCGATAAGACCCCCCGCCTGGAAACAAATCACCAGCAACACCCAGCACGACAGCAACCATGACACTGGCCGCGACGGCGAACCACAGCCTTTTGGGCGCCGCGACTCTCCGCTTAGCCGCGGATGTGGCCTGCATTTGCTGAAAGAACGGCGACAACGTCCACTCCCCAGGCGCCGGCATCACGCCCGGTTTCGCCCCCGCACCCAAAGCCTGTAATCGCCCCATCTTGCGCAATGCGGCCTCGAGCCGGAGGTAGGCGACGCGATGCGCCGTGGGTTTGAGCCAATCGTTGAGCTCAGCCTGATCCGCCTGTGACCAAACGCCCCCATCCCGCTTCGCGACCCAAGCCGCGGCCTTTTCTTCGATGTCGACGCTACTATCCATGGTCCATCCCTCCTTCCAACTTCTCGATTCCCTTCCATGCTCCATCGGCTGCCGACCGGGTGCCAAATACGTAGTCCGCCACGCGCCGGAGCCCTTTTGTCACATGCCGCTCCACCGTTTTTTCATCAACGCCGAGGAGCATCGCCACCTCCTTCTGCGGCATATGCTCTACCTTGCGCATCCACAACACCCGGCGGCACTTGGGCGGCAACCCATCGAAAGCCTGCGCCAAGCGCTTGAGCTCCTGCCGCCCGGCCACTTGCCGCTCCGGGGTGATCTCATCTACCAAGACGTTCAGGAAGTCCATATCCCCAACTGCCTCGATGGACACGATGCGGCTGCGCCGCACCCGGTCGGCCATCAGGTGCCGGGCAGAGCTGAACAAAAATGATTTCGCCGCATAGGGACGGGACTTTCCCGCTGCCTCATAGACCCGGATGTAGGCCTCCTGGCGCAGGTCATGGACATCATCCTGGTTGGGCCACACGCGCCGCAGATACCGGACCAGCGCCTCCTCGTGCGCGAGGATCTCGCGCTCGAACCAGCTGTCCAGGGTCTCTTCCATGAAGGTCACACTACAGCGAAGACACAGAGAAATACACCGTGGTTTTTGTTTTCAAAGGCAGTGTGGGGTAGCCGCGTTTCAATCGTCTCGGTTAGGTCAGGAGGTCAAACTCCACGACGGTTCCGTTTGTCATGCAGCGCAGCGGCAAATCTGCCGTTGTCTACGCCTTACTTCGGTGGCCGCAATGACGAAAGTCTTTCGCGGCTGGATGTAGAGAAATTTCGCGCGGACGTGGGCGATGGCGTTCCAGAGGCTGCCGGCTGGCTCGGGAAGCCAGATTGCCCGGCGTGCGGGGAGAGGAACGCTCCTGGTGTGCCCGTCGGTCACCGGCCACCCCATGCAGGCCAGCAACCTACTTCAAGTGGGGTTCGTTCCCGCCCTGGCGCGGGCCAGATCACCTTGACGATCTACGCTCACGCAGTTCCGAAACCACAACAGGGCGCCTGCGACAGAATGGCCGCGCTTTTGAATCAGGGTGGAAACAATCTGGAAACAGGTGCGCCCGGAGAGGATTTCACGCCGCTGGCGGTAGCCGCAAGCGGCTGAAAACTGGCGGAGAGGGTGGGATTCGAACCCACGTGGGGCGTGAGCCCCCATCGCATTTCGAGTGCGCGCCGTTATGACCGCTTCGGTACCTCTCCGGGTTACCCGACTCATCGGGCGCGGTATTCTACCCGACCGAAAGCCCGGAGCGAGCCGTTTCCCGCCCCTGCATGCACAAGCACCTGTCCACCCTCAAGGCCCTGATCGCCGTCAGCAGCTACCTGCTGCTCGCCACCTGTCAGCGCGTGCCCTCCACGCTCGAGCAGGTGCTGGCGCTGAAGGAACTGCGGGTGGTCACGCGCAACAGTCCCACCGCCTACTACCTGGGCGCCGAAGGGCCTGAAGGGCCTGAATACGAAATGGCCAGCGCCTTCGCCGCCGAACTGGGCGTAGCGCTGTACGTCTACACCGTGCCCACCTTCGCCGAGCTGCGCCGTCAGATCGCCAGCGGACGCGCCCATGTGGCCGCCGCCGGGTTGAGCACCTCCAATGCCTGGGGCCGGGCAGTAATGTTCGGGCCCGCCTACCAGCAGGTCCGCCAGCACCTGATCTACACCCAGGGCGGGCATAAGCCGCGCTCGCTGGATGAGATCAACGGCCAGGATCTGCAGGTGGCCGCCGGCAGCGCCCAGGCCGAGGCGCTGCAGCGCATGCGGGTCGGCAAGCCGGAGCGCATGGGCGATCTGGTCTGGACGGAACGGCGCAGTGATGCCCTGGAGTTGCTGGCGGAGCTGGCCGAGGGGCAGATCGACTACACCCTGGCCGACTCCACCGAATTCGCGCTCGGGCGCAACGCGCACCCGAACATCCGTGTGGCCTTCGACCTGGTGCCCGGCGAGTCACTGGCCTGGGCATTCAACGCCCGCGACCGCAGCCTGCTGGGGAGCGCAGGGAAGTTCTTCGAGCGTATTGCCACCGACGGCACGCGCGCGGCCATCATGGCCCGCTACTACGGCCAGTCGGAACGCTTCCAGCGCGTTGGCGCGCGCAACTTCATCCGCCATGTGGGCACCCGCCTGCCGCGCTACCGCAACTGGTTCGAGGAGGCAGCAGCGATAATCGGCGAGGACTGGCGCCTGCTGGCCGCGCTCGGTTACCAGGAATCGCATTGGGACCCCAGGGCCGTGTCGTACACGGGCGTCCGCGGATTGATGATGCTGACCGAGCGCACCGCGCGGCAGATGGAGGTGGAAGACCGGGACGATCCCTACCAGAGCATCATGGGCGGCGCCCGCTACTACGCCAATGTGCGCGACAAGATTCCGGAACGTATTCCCGAACCGGACCGCACCTGGCTGGCGCTGGCCGCCTACAACGTCGGCTATGGCCACCTGGAGGATGCGCGCGTGCTGACACAGGCCGCGGGACGCGATCCGGACTCCTGGCAGGATATTCGCGAGCACCTGCCGCTGCTGGCGCAGGAACAGTGGTACAGCAAAACCAGGCGCGGTTATGCCCGCGGCTGGGAACCGGTGCGCTTCGTCGACAATATCCGCAACTACCTGGACATCCTGGAGTGGCTGGCCACCGACAGCACGCCGCCGCCGCTCAACGCTTCGCGCTGAAGAACGCCCTCAGCAGCTCACCGCACTCATCCGACAGCACGCCGCCGAAGACATCCACACGATGGTTCAGCGACGGCAACCGGAAAATATCGATGATGCTGCCGGCGCCACCGGCCTTCGCATCCCAGGCGCCGAAGACCACCCGCTTCACCCGCGCATGAATGATGGCCGCCGCGCACATGATGCACGGCTCCAGGGTGACGTAAAGCGTGGTATCCGCCAGGCGATAGTTGCTCAGCGTCTGCCCGGCTGCGCGCAGGGTCTGCACCTCGGCATGAGCGGTGGGATCATGCGCGGCGATGGGATGATTGAAACCGCGCGCCACGATGTCATCGCCGCGCACCAGTACTGCGCCCACCGGCACCTCGCCGGTCTTGCGCGCCAGGGCGGCACATTCCAGGGCTGCGCGCATGAAATCCGCATCAGAGTGCATGGGTTTTCCGTTCAATGGTCAGCTGGAAGGTGCGGCCATGGTAGCGCGGGGCCGACCTCAGGCCCAGCGCCAAGCGGTGGCCTGCAGGTGCTGAGAGATGGCTGCACGCCTGGCATCCCGCCCTTCGCTCATGGCGTGCTTTGCCGGCAATCGGCCGCAAGGAGCAATTCCGTCAGATCATGGTAGCGCTGCGCGTCCAGGCCAGTCAGGTCCTGGATTCGCTGCAGGCGCCCATACACCGTATTCGGATGCACCTTGAGCGTGCGCGCGGCCTTCTGCACATTGATATCGGCATCGGCCAGCGCGCGCAACGTCTGCACCAGTGCACCACGCATCCGGGTATCGGCGCTGACGAGGTCGGCGATCCACGCCGGCAGCGCCGACTGCACATAGTCCGCCGCACGATGCAGCAGCAGGCGCCGGATCGGCAACCCGGCATACGGCACCACCCGTCTGCCCACGCTGGCGAAATCCAGCGCGACAGTGGCCTCGTGCAATGCGCGGGGAATGTACGCCGTGGAGGGCTGATCGGTGCTGATGCCGATGAGCACCGCCGGACCGAGCGTCAGCAATGCTGATTGCACACGCCCGGCCAGCTTGTCCTGCGGCGCGGTCCAGCCGGACAGCCGCCGCGTATCGGAGAACACGGCAATGACAACATTGTTACGCACGCCGACCAAGGCCCGCACGGAGGTGCCCGCCACCGCGGCGCCGACGGCCGCGACGATGCGCTGCTCGCGCGCCGGATGCTCCATCTCCAGCGGATCGGCGGACTGCGTCACCGCCACGCAGAAGGACTGTCGCTGCTCCAGGTATCCGGCACGTTTGAGCAGGCGCGCCACGCGCCCGTCGGATTCGTCGTAGCCATTGATCAGCAGCGCCAGCAGCTCGGTACGCCGGTCACCCGCCACTTCGGCCAGCACCCGGGTGCGCGTTACATACGCGGCGGCGCAGATGATGCTGATGGCGTTGGCATACTCGATCACAAAGTCGGCCACCGCCGTCGCCACCGCATCAGCCCTGTCAGGAATGACGGCGAGCGCCGCCTCGCCTATCCAGCGCGACAGGACCCTGTGCCCACACCGATAGGCCTGCAGCGTGGCCTCCAGCGGAAAGCGCTGCTCCGCGCGCCGCTGCGCATGCGCGCGCACAAAGTCGAAGTCACCCAAGGGGCCGCCGCCGAGCAGCCGGATGATCTCGCGCAGATGCTGGCCGACGTGCTGTTCCAGATCCGGCAGAATCTGCGGATTGCCCGACTCGGAGAAGGCAGGAATTTCCTGCTTGATAGCCCGTTGCAGCGATTCAGCGGTCTGTCGCAGAGTGTGATCAAGCGCGGGCGCCACCCGTGGCACCACCCCCAGCTCCTCCAGATGGCGCAGCGCCTGGGGCAAAGTGGCCTGATTGCCGGTGGCTGTCATGGCAGGGTGTCAACTATTCACAATCCGGGCGGCATATTATCAGCATTCTCGCCAGTCTCAGGCCCTGCCTCTGGAGATATTCTCCAGCCTGCATTGCATCCACACAGAACAGCACCGGAGTACATCATGGCGAAATATCTTTTTATCTATCACGGCGGCACCAAGCCCTCGAACCCCGCGGACGTCAAGAAAGTAATGGACGCCTGGGGCGCGTGGTTCGGCTCCATGGGCGCGGCCGTCATCGACGGCGGCAATCCGGTGGGCAAATCCAGCACGGTGAAGTCCGATGGCTCCATTGCCAACGATGGCGGCGCCAACCCGGTCAGTGGCTACACCCTGATCGAAGCGCCAAACCTGGACGAGGCACACAAGAAGGCCAGGGCCTGCCCCATTCTGGAGTCGGGCGGGTCGATCGAGATTGCCGAAGCCATCGATATGTAGCGACGGACCTGCGGGCCATCCAGGCCCGTGGAACTGAGATCACGATCTCATCTTTCACGGGTCGGGATGGCCGGGCAGGAAACCACAAAGGTCCGGCACAGCGCGTGCGCGCATCTTCCGGCGCCGGCGCCATCTGCTTCTGATCACGAGGCCTGCCTGCCGTTGCCCGGGCGCAGGACTCTGCTCCCGCCGCCGGATGTTGTAGAGTTCCGGCTGATTCATAACACGAGATCAGCGGAGAGCGAGATGGCCACAGGCTGGGCCGGCGACGGCGCCGTACAGGAACAGATCGATGCGACGGTCAATGATGGAATCCGCCGTGCCAGGGAACGGCTGCCGCAGGGTCCGGCATTGACTCACTGCGCCGAGTGCGGTGCGCAGATCCCGGAGGCACGACGCCAGGCCATACCGGGCGTACGACAGTGCGTGCCCTGCCAGGAATCCAGCGACCAGGAAGCCGAACAGTTCAGCGGCTATAACCGGCGGGGCAGCAAGGACAGTCAGTTGCGTTGAATCATCGGCGGCACCACGCCCGCCCGCATTCGCAACACGAACGCCACCGTATCGCAACCTGCCAACCTCATCAGATATGCCAACCAGCGCTGCCCCATCCATTCTGCTCGCACCCACCCCCACCACCTGGGTCGACGCCGCCGTAGAGCACTGGCGCGAACTGCTGGTTGACCACGCCAACTGCGAGAAGAAGGCGGCGTCATCGGCCATGGCGCTGATATTCGCGTACCCGGAAGACCGCGAGCTGACCTCGGCGTTATCACGCCTGGCGCGGGAGGAACTGCAGCACTTCGAACAGGTGCAGGCCATGATGGTGACGCTGGACGTGCCCTGCATGCGCCAGCGTCCCGGCCGCTACGCCTCCGGACTGCGCGCGGCGCTGCGCACCGCCGAGCCGGCACGCAAACTCGACCTGATGCTCACCGGCGCCTTGATCGAGGCGCGCTCCTGTGAACGGTTCGCCCTGCTCGCCCCGCGACTGCAGGCACCTCTTGGAAATTTCTACGCGCGCCTGCAAGCGGCCGAGGCGCGGCATTTCGAGCTGTACCTCCAGTTCGCCGAGCGCGCCGCGGACGGACAAAACTGGAAGAGTCGGCTGCACGAGCTGGCGATCTGCGAGGCGGAGCTGGCCGGTTCGGAGGATGCGGACTTCAGGTTCCACTCCGGGCCGCCGCCGCAGCAGCAGGCCCGCGCCCCGTAGCCAGTTCGCCGCCGGATGTGGAAACATTGCGCATCGAGTTTTCACACAAGGTAATCGCCGATGCATCTCTCCCACGATCCTGCCGCGCCGGCGGCAGAGCGTATCGAGTTCAGCCAGTTCCTCGCGGTGGACATCCGCGCCGGCACCATTGTTGATGCTCAGCCCTTCCCGGAGGCACGCAAGCCCGCGCTGAAGCTGAAAATCGACTTCGGCGCTGCCATAGGTATCAAACAGTCCAGCGCGCAGATCACACGGCACTACGACTGCGCATCGCTGGTCGGGCGCCAAATCGCCGCAGTAGTGAATTTTCCGCCACGGCAAGTCGGACCGTTCATTTCGGAAGTGCTAACGGTGGGATTTCCGGACAGCGGGGGCGAGGTGGTCCTGTTCTCGCCAGACCGGCCTGTGCCGAACGGGGCGAGGCTATTCTGACGGGAGCCCAGCCGGAAAGCCTCATTGCGGGAATTCGCTGCGCCCATCCACCGCGGCCTGAAGGCTGCGGATCAGTTCGTTGGCACCGGTGATGGACAGGGAAAGCGGCATCATGTGGTAACTCATCGCGGCCCTGGAAGTCACCTCGATCCCCACATCCTTGCTGCCGGCGCCGCCCTCGAGTACGTGAACCTTCAGGACGGTTCTGGAGAATCTACCGCCGGTGGTATCGACCTCACCTACAGTACGGGCAATCCGGGCTCCAAACAGCGCACCCTTGAAGCCGCCATACTTGACGGTGCGCCACAGGAAGAAAACCGCGACCGCGCCGATGAGAAGCAAGGGGATGTACTCAGGGGACCACTGAACACTCATTGGATATCGCTCCTCCTGAGACGGCCCGGGATTACAGGAGCGCTTCCCGCTGCGCCGTTTCAGCCCGCAGCATCGCCTCCAGCACTTCATACTGCGCGCTCGACAGAAGCGGCTTCGCCTCGGCGAGCATGGCCGCATTCGTCCGCCGGGTCTGTTCCAGCGATCTCTCCCTGGCAATACGGGAGCGGGCTTCCCGATCCATACCGATGCCGGATGCCGACAGGCGTGCGCTCTCTGGCGAAGCCCACCACTCCTCCTGCGCGCGCTGGCCAGCTCCGTGCATCGCCACGGCAAGCTCTGCGAGGTTCTCATCGCGCACGATGTGTGTCACAGGCAGTTGCTCGTTCACGACCTTGATCCGCCCGCGCGCATTGCTGGACTGGCTCCATTCCTGCCATTTCTGGTAGTTCGCCCCGCCGAG
The DNA here is from genome assembly GCA_021773365.1 of Gammaproteobacteria bacterium. Taxonomy (GTDB): domain Bacteria; phylum Pseudomonadota; class Gammaproteobacteria; order Steroidobacterales; family Steroidobacteraceae; genus JAJFKF01. The sequence goes on from JAJFKF010000080.1 coordinate 46,852, forward strand.
GAGCGCGCGGGTCGCCTGTTCATGGCGGGCCCGAAGATCCCCTTCCCGGGCACGCCATAACTGTCCGTTCTGGTCTTCGTCGCGCAACTGGTGGCGCATCACACCCAGCTCCACCCAGTGCTGCGCCTGCAGCCGGACAAAATCCTCAAACACCCCGCCGGAGACCGTCATCCAGTGAGCCAGTCCCGACATCTGCTGACGCGCGCCGATTTCCTGCTGTTCGAGCACGGCGGCCCTGAAGGCAGGAATAGTTTCGATGAATTCGTTCCGGCGGCGCATGAAGGTTTCACCGCGCCTGATCAGGTTTGCCTGATACTCGGCATTGCGCGCGGCAGTCTCCTGTGGTGAGTCGGCGGCCGCGCCGGCAGGCTTCTCCGATGCCTGCCCGGCAGGCAGGCTTGCTTCGGCCCGGACGGTGGGTCGCTGCTCCTGAACGGGCTGCGCCTCCCGTTCCAGCATCGCCAACCGTATACGCTGCGTCTCGAGTATCCCCTCGCCGGTATCGAGCTGCCGCCAGACAAACACACATGCCCCGCCAGCCAGCAGCGCGCAAACCCACAGCGCTCGTCCAGTGCGGCTCACGGCACCAGCTCCAGCATCATCCGCTCCGTCGCGTCCGCGGCGCGGACCTCCTCCAGCTTCAATTGCTGCAACTCCCGCAGCGCGGCGAGCTGCCGCGCCGACAGGTAGGAGGCTGCCGCGGCGTACTCCTGATCGGCGGCGCGCCGGAACCGCTCCAGTCTGTCATCCATCATCGCAACCTGAACCCGCGGATCACTTCTGTCCACGCCCCTCGGCAGGCCCTGCCCGAGCCAGACCGACCCGGAGGCCCGGGTCATCGCCACGGACAACGGCCGAATCTGCGTCGGCGTCAGCGCATCGCTTGCCGGTAATCGCTGGTTGAGCGCGGCAAGCTGCATGCGGGCGGTCTCGGTCCGCCGATACTCGCGCAGCCTCCGGACACCCTCCTCTCCCAGTAAACCAGTGAGATCGACCTCCAGTTGCCGTTCACGGGCAGCCATTGCTTCCCTGCCAGACGACCCATCCGCCCCCACCAGTTGCTCACCCTCCGACATTCCGTCGACGAGGTAGGTGGTCACCCTGTCCGTGAGGGCCTGCATCCTGCCTTCATCCATGTCAGGCCAGAACCGGAAATCCCGCAGATCGCGGTCGACCCTGAAGCGTTCCCGCTGTACCGCAAGCTGGTGTTGCGCCGGGCTGTCGAGCCCACCGGGATGCGGCATCAGCGGCGGCGACAGCGGCCCGGTCAGCACAGTCCTCCCGCCACCGTTGCTACCGCCGGCATTGAAGCGCACGGGCGCGATCCGTCGGGCCGACGTGGGTCCCGCGGACGAATCGGTGAGTTCAGATACCCCAGCCGGCACGGCCTGAGGCGGCGGTAGCGGCGGTGTTGGTCGATGCTTCGCAACGGCCTGTTCGAGCTGCGCGATCCGGGTGCGCTGCAGGTCGATCAATCGGCGATCTGCCTGCTGGCGGTTGACGAGGAAAGCCAGTACAACCAGAAAGGCCAGGGTGGCCAGACCCGGGACGATGTTTGTTGTTCTCTCCATGGCAAACTCCCTCGGCATGGACAGCCCTGCGGAGCATCCAACGGCCCGCTTGCGATCCCTACCTTGCCACAAACCCCGTGTGAGCGGAACTGGAATGGCTTTCAAGCAGGCAGGCCAGAGCGGTGTCAAGGCTATTTTGCTGCAGCAGCTCATCGCCATGCTCAGCAAACCGGGTGCGCTGGGCGATCTCACCGCCAGTTTCCAGAAGGCCGGACTGGGCGCCATCCTGCAGTCGTGGATTGGCAAGGGAGATAACCCGCCCATCTCCGCCGACCAGGTGAAAAGCGTACTGGGCAACGTCATGCTCTCCGGTCTGGCCAGCAAGGCGGACGTCCAGCCGTCACAGGCCGCGGACATGCTCATCTCACTGCTGCCGCAGGTTGTCGACAAGGTGTCCCCCGGTGGTATGGCTGGCGACGTTCGACGGTGACAACCGGATTGAGTAATCGAATTCGGCGCAGCCCATCCCGCCGCCCGGACGCTATCTCACCTCGACAACCCGATGCCGATCCACCCAGTACGGCCAGGCAAACAGCAGCAGACTGCACATCCCCACGACGGCGATCGCCTGCGCACCCGGCGGCGGCGGACCGAAGATATTCGCCAGATAAATTACCACCAGCAGCACCATCAAGGACGCAAAGCCCCAGCGACCGATGCCGTCCCGCGGCTGCGTTGCCCGCAGGTAAACCCAGATACCCGTGAAAAAGATGGCACCCTCGATGATCAGGGTTGCCGCCAGGTGATTCCACAGCCCGAGCCCGACCACAGGACCCCCCGCCGGCAGCAGTGGCAGATCCGGACGATGGGTCAGGTAATCCAGCACCCAGTGACTGAGCACCAGCAGCCCGACCACCACCGCGCCGCGCGGGTAACGCCGCACGCCGAAATACACCGCGGCGAACGCGGCGGCCCACACGAACGACATCAGCAGGCTGTGACTGAAGGGATAGTGCTGAAAATCCAGCGCCGTGACGACGGTATTGCCAGGGTCAACGCGCACCCGCTCCCAGCCCAGCAGCAGAAACAGCGGCCAGAGCACATCGACAAATCCGGCGGCGAGCATCAACGTGCCCAGCGAAGTTTTCGGGGATGCCTTCTTGGCGGCCAGCGCCAGACCGAAATGACCTATGAACATGGGACCTCCGTAGTGGGCAGGAGTCTAGCAGTTCAGCGACAATGATCTGCGTCCCGGCGATGAGCTCGTATGCCTCATGGAAGAATGGTAGTGCTGATGTATATATGCCATACTCTTGCAGCTTCACAAATAGAATAGCACCTCCCCTCACTAAGCTAGCCAGTATGGGCTTGATCAGCATAGAACTGCCGGACGATGCCGAGAAAAGCCTATCTCAGGAGGCAAGGAATTCGCGTCGTACCAAGTCAGAGCTCGCCCTCGAAGCGATCCTGGCGTACCTCCAGCAGTCGGAGTCCGAGCGAGACCTGGCAAACCTCGAGACGGCGGCCAAGAAACTGGCAGAACACCCGCAAAGTCGCCATGAATCCTTGCGGATCGCCGAGGAGTTTCTGATTCCCGAAAATGAAATCCAGGACACTACCGACAGGCACGCATTGGCCCCCGACCCCATCCAGCAGGTCCGCGCGCAGGTAGGCTGACTGATCCGGGTGCTGGAGCCGAAGGCGCCGGTGAAGTTCATTGCCCGCGAACCGGAGCGACTGCCTGAGGCCGATGTGGCGCTCACCGCGGAGCGTATGGCTGAGTATGTCAGGCGGTTATGACCCGACGGCATCCTTACAGTCCATTTGACCAGCCAGGCAGCACTCCGTTTACTCGCGCACAGCTCTGTGCGTACGTCATCTGGATAATCTGGAGATGGCAGCCGCCTATTCCAGACACAATGGCGCCCGACCTTACCGCCGCCTGACCTCGCCGTTGAAATCCGGCATCGAGCTATAAGAAACCGGCCCGTCCGCATACCCTTGCGCACAATCCGGCGCGTCGCAACTTCGAGCATCGGACAGCCAGGATTGAAACTTCCATGTAGTCACGAACTTCAAGCCAGGTGCTGTCGTGCAGATCCGGACCCCGGCCCGCAAACCGTTGCCTTCCTGGACGGGACAGAGAGGGCCGCACTGCCGCGTACACGCGACCGAATATCCCACGTCCTCGACCTGCCCACGCGGGCAGCCCTCATCGACGATTCTGAGCCAGCCAAACGCAATGATCGGACATGCGATTGCAATGACAAGCATCGAAATAGTGGACTTCGATCGCATGGAATCTCCCTCCCAGCCTCACTCTCCACTGCAGCGATGATATTCAGGCGATTGCCGCCGAGGAAGCCTGCTCAACCGCTCGGCCAGCACATCAGCCTGCCGTGTTCCCCGAACCACCGCTCAGATCTTTACCCTCCGCAGTCGCCCATTCACCGCCTGCAGATCGAATCCCGCAGGATCGAATACTCCACCGCACCAGGCCAGCATCTCCTGATGCCGCCGGTGTTTTGGATTGCCTATCGCGGCCAGGAAGTCAGCATAGCCATACGGCCCGCCGACATCCTCCGGCGGACAGGCGTTCGCCCCCGCAAGGCACAGTAACGGAGGGGCGTCCGCACTCATCGATCCTTCGGGCTCGACTTCGACCGCATGTTCCCACCCATCGCCGAAGTCGTAGCTGTACCGGAACTGCCGGACGGACGGCGTCAGGGCCTCGGCCAGCGTGACGCGTCTTTCGTTTATCATGGGCTCGTCCTGGAAGTCCGGGTCCGGAATGCCGTAGCGTTGTCCCTTGATCTCAAACTCATGCAGGTGGCTGTCCGTCCAGCCCATGGCGATCTGGAAAGCCTTGTGCAGTTTCGCCAGCGTCACCTGTCCCGGTACGCGCAATGACCGCCAAACGGCGGGCTTGACGGCCTGGAGTTCGATTCGGAGGCGGTACATCGGGGTGGAGGAGGTTTTACGCTGCATATGGCGACGGAAGGGTAATCATGGAGCGGTTTGCAGGCAATGCGTCCGTGTCAGTGCGGCGGCGGACATGCAACCACAGCGGAATCCTCAGTAGTTGACGCGGTGTCCCTGCCACTGCTTTGCCTGCCGAAAGCGAACTCCACCCATAGGCATCCCGATCGAGTGGTCGCGGTGCACGGTTGGATGTCACTCCGAGGCCTATATCGCCCATTTACAACTTACGATCGCTAACGTCTATAACGCTATGCGCATTAACGCCCGAAACGTTGACGCCAGAAGCGCTTTCGCCATGTGTTCACGCACTTCGCCGCCTGATGCAAAACCCCGCCCCCCCCGCGAACCGGCGAGAGCGGGCGGGCGGGGGTCCTCACTAGGCCAGGATGCGCTGGACCGTGCCCGGTTCGCCGGGCAGCGGATCGGCGGCGCAGGGCTCCAGGGATTCGATGAGGTCCTCGGTACGCGCGATCTGCTGATCGATACGGGCACGGCGGGGCGAATCTCTGTCCAATTCGCGCGCCAGGACTGAAGCCGCCTCAGGAGCGCATGAAGCGTTCTTGAATATGAGACTTCGCACAGATACACCGACTGCCTCTGCATATTGACCGCGACCGCATCGCAGTACCAGTGCCGATCCCTGCGGGGTGCATTCCCAGGCTCAAGCTGAATCAGGCACTCTGTATTGACGAATACCGCCCTGTCGGCACGGAGGAATTCCGTGACCACACCCTGAAAGTAATCCATCTGATACTCCTAATCCTGACGCTGAATCAGCCAACCTTCCGGACCCTAACGTGCCCAGCCGGCCTGCTGGGCAGCAATGACGATCCGGGCACAGGCTTCCGCGTCCGAACCCGCATCATGATGCCGCAAGGAAATATTCAGATGACGGCAGACATCCGGAAGCCTGGTTGGCCTCAGACCCCATACTGCCCTTGCTACCACCACCGTGCAGACAAACGGTCTCGGAACCCCTTGCACTCCATGGCTCCTGCAGCATGCCTCCAACACTCGTCTGTCGAACGGCGCGTTGTGCGCAGCCAGGAAATCCACTTGCCGCAGTCTGGGCGCGATACCACCCCACAGATCACCGAAGGAAGGCGCATCGCAGACATCATGCCAGGCGATACCATGGATATGCGTGAACGAGAACTGCGGACTCGGCGGACAGATCCGATACTGCTCATTGAGCACAATACGCCCGTCCTCGACGAGCACTACGCCAAGCGCGCAGGCACTATCCGGGCTGTGATTTGCAGTCTCGAAATCGATTGCGGCGAAGATGGTCATCCCTACACGACCAATCGATACTCTCTATAAAACAGGCAATGAAGCGGCTGTGGCGCCGCGAACTTTGTTTTCATGTCCCTTGCATCCCTACCATTTTTACCGACGCCAACTCTAACGTCAGCATCCCGCCTGTTGCAAGATTGATCCGATGTGGTTCATCCGCGCAAGAAGCCATCCGGAACCCCAGCTGCAGCCGCTCCAGGACTCCAGTACTGCGCCGGCGCCGGTATTCCATTCCGCCACTCGATGCGAACATCCGCACGCGGCAGGGTCAATCGCGCATGGGCCCCCGCCTCCACGAAGGCGTATGTGGAGGCCCAGGCGGAAATCGCCTCGTCCGTCGTAGCGGCAGCGCAGGCGGCTGTGACCCGCTGGGCGAATGAGAAGGCCCGGACGATGGGCGCGGGATCATTGTGCCGATTCAGGGCGCGCAGGGCCCCAAGATAATCGTCGCGCCAGACGGTAGGTACCGTGATCCGCGAGAGGCCCGCCGCCAGCAGTTCCTTGGTCATCATGATGCGGCTGATGCGCCCGTTCCCATCGACGAACGGATGAACGTCCGCAACGAGGAAATGCACGAACACCGCGCGCGCGAACGGATGATCCAGCCCGCCCATGATGTCCAGCCCTGCCCGCAGGGTGCCGCGAACCCGGCCTGGTGAGACAAAGACCGTACTGCCGGCGGCGTTGGGCTGCTGTTTGTAGCGGCCGGGATCGTTCTCCGGACGGCTGGCCATGAGGTCGGCATGCCGGGCCCGGATCTCATCCTCGAATTCATCGCCGTCCACAGCCGAAGGTGCGCGCGCGCCGAGGTTGATGAGCTGACGGTATGTCGCCAGCACATCGTGTCCATCCTGCGGACGCTGCGGAGGGACCTCGCCGTCAAAGACAATGTGCCGGGCCTCCTCGATGAGAAAGCGCGTGCCTTCGATGTAGTTGGAGAAATACGCCTCGATGAAGGAGGCCGCAATCCGGCCGTCCGCGGATTCGGACTCCCGATGTGTCTCAGGCAAAGCGGTGGCGCGCAATGCCGCAGCGAGAAGTGTGTAACGGTTCACCGCCGCCTCGTCGTACGCCAGCCCCTTGCCGCGCGCCCGGCCCGCTGCGGATTCCAGGCGGGCATCGCGGGTGCCGAGAAGCGCCCCGATGACCCGATCGAGAACAGCGAACTCCGCGTTCAGCCCGAGTTGCGGCGCCAGCGTGCGCGCCTGGTCCCGGATGCGATTCAGATGCTGCTCCCCCTCCTGGTCGCCAAGCCGGTCGAGCCATTCCTCGACCCCTTTTTGTCCGCAGGTTCTCGACACCCCTGCAGTGCTGCGCGAGGGCGTGAGGTTATCGAGCAATGCACGCGCGACAGAGGGCGCATACAGACCCAGCAGCGGGAAATCGCCCGGCTGGGGACCGGCGCCCTGGATGACCCTGATCTCCAGACCAGGGAGTGAGAACTTCCGCCGCGCATTCGCGTGGCACAGAAACACAAAACCCGGTCCGGTTCTCGCGCCATCGGAACCCACGGCACGCACCGGCTGCATCTCCCGCGCCGTCCTGCCTGAAAGCACGGCGCCAGGAAACAGATGCGCGGCGATCCGGAAGCCATGCCGCAGGCCGATAACCTCGAGCGGCTCGGTGAGATTGGCGGTATAGATCCCGCGGTGGAGCCTGCGCAGTTCGCCCGCCGCCGCTCGCCGGCGGACCTGGCGGTCGGCATTCGGAGCGGAACCGGTGAAGATGAGCTCGGCTGGGATGTCCACAATCGTTGCCTAAGGCGGTGCCAATGGTGGGAAATGTCCGTATCTTTAACGTAACAGCCCAGTTATGTCTATAACTATCTCGTAATGAGCGTATCCGCCCCACCCCGCTGCGCAGCGGCGGGGGTGGGCCGCCAGCAAACCGCACGCCCTGTTCTCAGTGCCCCTCCATCAACGCCAGCGTCAGCCGAACCATCAGCTCCTTCTGCTTCGGCGCGCTTTCCGCAATCAGCAGCGCCAGCGCCACGATGGCGTTGTCCGCGAACCGCACCACCCCATCCTCGCGGTACAGCAGGCCGTTGCGCCGCAGATACTCCAGGAACAGCAGCGTACCGATGCGCTTGTTGCCGTCCGAGAAGGGATGGTCCTTGATCACGAATATAGAGCAGATGGGCAGGCGCGCGTCTGCACCATGAGCGGCCACAGCTTCCTGCACGGGCGCCAGCCCCTTCTCGGCGAGCCGCTGAGCGTTGAGGGTGTAGCCTTGGGTGAGGTGATCGCGCAGGACGCCCGTGGCCCACTGGCGGAAGATGACACCGTGTCTGAGTTCACGCGGTAGCCGACGGAGATGATGGCGTCCAGGTTGTAGTGCTTGAGGCGGCGGTTGACCTGGCGGTCGCCCTCGGATCGAACTATCAAGTAATCCTTGATAGTTGCCTCCTCGGCAAGCTCTTGTTCTGTATAAATATTCTGCAAGTGCAGGCTGACGTTCGCCAGCGTGGTGTCGAAAACCTCGGCCATCTGGGCCTGCGTCAGCCAGACGCTCGCCCCCTCCAGCCGGACCTGCACCGGCTGGCCAGCGGCTTCGAATATGACCAGGCGGGCTTCTTCTGCGACATTCATCGGCGGACTCCTGAAGGTCGATTCTGGATCAGACACGTCCCATGGGACAGCGCAAACCCACCCGCCTGCGGTGCGCGTGATCTGCCGATCGAAGTCAGGACATCCATTCCGGACAACCCTTCCAGGGCGCCCCGCGAAGTTTCGAGATCAACCGGGCGTGAACGAGTCTGGCGGCATCAAGTGCTTCAAAGCCGCTGCCAGGCGCCAGCAAGGGCGCAATGTCATTCCCGAACGCCGGAGCATCCAGTTTTGCCGCGAGGTTCGCCTCAAACTGCGCGCGCGAGACCGCATGTGCCCCACGGTCCATGTACTCCCGGAAGCATCGCAGGAGTTTGCCGTCGTCGATTTCATGCTGCGTGAGCGCGAGCCACAGGTCGTAAAGGTCCCTTCCCTTCTTGCGCTGGTACAGCGCGCGCACTTTCGTGCCGAGGAGTTCTTCGAGCTCATAGGTCGTAACGGGAGCGCTGCCCGAGAACCACGGGTTGTCGACCGTCATGGGTCGCTTCTGGTGCCCGAGAATGGTGAATTGCTCGCGGGTATTGATCTCCAGCTTCAGTCGCATCGATTGAACCGGCAACGAAGTCGTTTCGAACCGGTAGTGCAGCGTTGCGCGCCCCTGATTGAGCTTCCAGCCCGGCGGGCCCAGCCACGAATCCAGCACGGCGCGCACCGCGTCGAGTGCCGGCCCTATCGGGCCCGGCTGCGTCTGCACCAGGTCGATGTCCTCTGAATACCTGCCCGGTGAGGCAAAGACGATCTTGTGCAGCGCTGTGCCGCCACGGAATGCCAGCATTCGGGCAATGGCCGGATCGGAAAACAGTTCGACGATGACCCTCGACAGGACAAGATCCTGCTCGACCTGAGCATCGCTCGGCCACGGTGCAATCGCACGCCAGGCGGTGATATTGGCCCTTGGAATCATTGATCGACGTCCACGTCCTCATTCGGGATCACGCGCCAGACGGTATGCATGGCCTGCTTGCGACCACTCTTCTCCCAGGGCGCCAGTACCACTGCCCGGCAGCGCCGCCGCTCGAGCACCGCCATCAATGGGTCCGCCAACTGCGCCGATCCGATCTTCTCCAGCAGATACCCCAACCGCTGCACGTCGGCTACAGTCTGCTTCTCGGCCACACTCGCCAGCGCCAGCGGATCGATGCGCTCGCTGAGCTCGCTGAGGACCGTGGCGACATTGCTCAGGTAGCCGGACGCGGCGGCGAATCGCACCAGGTCAAAGGCGGTCGTCTCGGCAGTGGCGACCGACATAGCGCCGGTATCTGTCTGCGTCCGGACAGTAACTGCGGAAGCGAAGGACCGGCTCATGTGGAAATCTATCCGCAGTCGTCCCATGCGGATCGGCCGCGTCGGCCGGTCCGTCACGATCTGCAACACCATGGGCTGCTGATGCGCCGCGCCGTGAATCGCCGCAGCGCTCAGCAAACCCACGTAGTACGGCTGCGCCAGGAACCGCATCAGGTCATCGATGAACCAGGCCACCGGAGGCGCTCCCGCTGCGCGGTACTCCACCGGCACGATCACGTAGAACTTCCTGCGGGGGCTGATGATGCGCCCACGCCGTTTCAAGCGCCGCAGGGCATTTTCGAGCGCGATATCCGAGCGCTCAGCGGCAGAGGCCGCCTCTGCGCGGGTGAATGAGTACCGCCCGCGGGACTGCAGATGGTCTGTCCAGGCCGCCACAGAGGAGACCGCAGGAGAAGATTTCGCCACCATAATGCTTTCAGAAGCTAGCGCTTTGTGTCGGGTTCCGCAAGCATAATGGCCGGCACAACCCACCCACCCCCGCCGCGCACCGGCGAGGGCAGGCGGGCGTCCTCACGAGGCCAGGAAGCGCTGGACCGTGCCCGGTTCGCCGGGCAGCGGATCGGCGGCACAGGGCTCCAGGGATTCGATGAGGTCCCCGGTGCGCGTGATCTGCCGATCGAGACGGGCGCCGACGTCGAACTCCAGGACATTGGCGATATCCCGATCCTGCTCGGCGTTCTGGCGCTTCAGGGCCTGGGTGGCGACGATGAGACCGGACTGCATCAGCTGCAGCTGGCGACGGAGCTCCGCGAGCTGGTGGCGGATGCGGGCGGGGTAGACTGTGGGGTAACCATGATGTCAATCATAGCCCGGAGATGTCCATGTTTCCGTGGGAAGTCCACAGGCCTTGGTTGAGGTCCGGAATTTCGGGGGAAGCCCAACACTTATCTGCGAAGACCCTTTTTTTAGTTGATTTCCGGCCACCGGCTGGCAGCGTTCGGCACAGGCAAACTTCGACGCGCCCGAGAGGATGGCATTTCAACCCCGCCTATTTTCTAAGGTGCAAGTCGAAAAAAGCGATCACCTGCTGCCAGTAATCGCTGAGATGGGCCGGCGTGGCCAGCAAATGCCCCTCGCCCTCGTAGCGCAGATACGTGGCGTCTTTTTTCAGGTGTTGCAAGCCAACCCATACCGCATCCGAGTGATTGATGATCCCCGCATCATCCGCGCCTGCCTGAAGGATCAACGGCGTGGTAATGCGGTCCAGATAGTAGATGGGCGAATTCTGCATGTAGCGCAGCGGCACCTCCCACGGCGCGCCGCCCATGGCGCCGGCGTTTTCCTGTAAAAACGGAATCCACCCTCCGCCGCGGGTACCGAAGAATGCCGTCAGATCGCCAAAGCCGGAGTTCACCACGGCGGCTTTGAAGCGCTGAGTCTGAACGATCAAAGCCAGCGTCGAGTAGCCGCCGTTGCTTTGTCCCATCACCGCCAGCCTTTCCGGATCGGTAATGTCCAACTCAACTGCGCGATCGATGGCGGGCATGACGGATTTCATCAGGTCCTGCATGGGGGTGCCTTGATGTACCGGTACGTCCGGATACAGAACAGCATATCCCCGGGTAGCCAGCATCTGCAGGTTGAACTGCGGCATGCCGCTGAGCCCGAAACGATTCACATAACGCGAACCGCGGATGCCGGCATACACCCATACGACGGTGGGATGAGGGTGTCCTTCACTATGATCCGGCGGCAGCAGCACACTGGCTTGCAACGGCTCGCCATCGCTGCCGAGGTACTTGATGAGGCGGCTGGCGCCGAAGCGATATCGGCCAAGGGCTGGATTCAGCAACGTGAACGCGGTTGCCTGGGTGAACCGGGTATCTATGATCCGGTAATCCTTGCCTTCCTGCGATCCTTCGGCCAGGTAAAGCAATTGTCGCCCATCGGGCAGTACGACGGGCTCAGTGCCAGTGGAGATCAAATACGTCTTTTCCTCCTCGTAAAGAGAATGCATCTGCCCGGTCGAAACGTTCACGCGCGCAAAGCCGTAGCGCCCTCGCGCTGGATAGGCAACCGCGGCGTACAAAGCGCCGCCTGCAGCGGACGTCCACAAACGACTGTTGCCAGCTTCCCATACGAAGGACCGTACCTCAGCGGTTGGGTCGCTCGTCAGCCGACGGATGCGGCCTTTGTCCAGCGCAGCGCTCCAGATTTCTCCCGCGCGAATGGCATAAAGCGTACGGCTGCGCGCGTCCCACGCCGGAACAGCCCCGCACTCGACCGTGCTACCTTCAGCGGTGCTGCCGAATGTTCGCGTGATCCCGCCGTCGGCGCTGACCACGCTCAGAATGCCTCTTTCCGTTTCGCCACCACTGATGCTGATGGGGTCGCGAGCGGAGGTCCTGACTTCGCTCGCAAGGTCTCTGGCGATGTACGCAATCCACTTCGAATCGGGTGACCAGGTGATTCTTGAAGAGAATCCGAACACGCCCGAGAAAACCTTGCGTACTTCGCCGCTGGCCAGAGCAACCGACGCTATACTGCCATCGAAACCAAACACCTGCGGATGCGGCCGCAGGCCCTTTACGGCTTCTATCCAGGCCAAGGCGCTCCCGTCGGTTGAAAGGCTCATCGGAGAAGCAATGAAAACGTCACTGGCCAGGCGCTTCACCACGCCCGTGACCACATCCAACAAACCCACATCGACTGTATCGGGATTATCCCCTTCACGGCTCAGGGTGATAAACAGACCCCTGCCGTCCAAGGTCCATACCGGCGCTACATTGGCAAATCTATTTCGGGTGGTGACATCTGCAAGCTTGCGAAATTGATTGGTCTCTTTCTCCCACACCCATACGTTAGGCTGTCCGTCGCGATCGGAATAAAAAGCTAGCCGGCTGCCATCAGGCGACCATACCGGACTCCAGCTATTACCCGCGCCCGCCGTCAAGTTCCGGGCCACTCCACCGTCCGCAGGATAAAGCCAGATATCACTGCCGAGACTGCCGTAGGCAGACCCCTGCGTCGAGATGTTTTCGCTTTTGTTGTTTTCAGCCGTAATCTTGAGCGGATCGACGATGGTCAGCGCCACACACGCCGAGTCCGGTGAAAATGCCGGCGCGCTGGTGTAATGGGGCTTCCTTGGCGCTGTAGCGTCCTGGATCTCCAGCGCGGGTGATGGCAGCGCATCACCCGGCAGGGCGAAAGACAACAAGCAGATTACAGACGCTGGAACTGACAACCACGGCATTCCAATGCGGATGAATATGCCGGAACGCATATACGATCGGTCAAAAATTCTTTTTCAGGGAAACGTAGTACTTCATCAGATCCGCATCTCCAAACGGACTGTAGTAGCCGTACTGGAAAGAGGCGTCGAAGGGCGGAGTTTTGTCGAACAGGTTCTTGATTCCTGCAAGCACCTCGATGCCGGACAGCAGATTCTCACTGAAACGATATCGCATGAAAATATCGTGATACATCTGACTAGGGATCGACTGCGAACCCTGATTGAGAATCACGAGCGCACTTGCAACCGCGCTTGGATCGGCAACCAGGTAGGAGTCGAAATAGCGCGCAGTCCAGCCCAGAGTCAACGGACGGTATTGCCAGGTGATGCCGAAGTTTCCCTTGAGTTTCAGCGGATTGGCGTTCGAGATACCTGCGTTTTCCGTGAGCGCTGCCGTCGATATCAGCTGGGTCTCATAGTGCGTCTGCAAAGTGGCGATCGCGAAGAAAGCGAACGTGCCCGCAGCAGCGGTCTCATTCTGGTAGTCGAGCTGCGCATCGTAGGCCTCGACCTTGGCCTGCGCCACATTCACACTCGTACGGTCGATACTGGCAATAGGGCCTGCCCAGCCGGGCTGGTCGGTCGGCAGGTTAGCGCCCCGCACCACCCTTCCCGACAGAATGCTTTCATTATTGACCAGCGTTTGCTGGTCGAGAGTGGCAATGTTATCCGTCTTGTGGATGCGAGTATAGTCCACTGACAAACGAAAGCCCGGGACCTTCTGCGGCGTCAATACGAACCCGGCGGACCAGCTGGTCGACTTCTCCGGACGGAGCTCCGGATTACCTCCGGTGAGCAGCTCAAATACTCCCGTCACCATATTACCTCGAAGCGGATCTACGATGGACGATCCCGTGGTAGGCGCATTGGGCAGCAGTTGCTTGGTCGAGGGAGCGACAAACCCGGTTCCATAGCTGCCGCGCAGGATAAGATCGCGCACAGGCTGGTACTTCAGACCTATCGTCGGATTGGTCGAATCTCGGCGGTTGGTCACGCGCTCCACGGGCGTTGGCGTACCCAACAGAACGAAGCCCGTCGAACCATTGACCTCGTACTCGTCGTGTCGCGCGGCGAGCTGCAAATCGAGGGATTCGATTCCCCGCACGCGATTGCGCGCGGAAACCAGCGGCAACAGGGCTTCCAGGTAAGCGCTGTCGACCGATTGGGAGCGGCCGGGAATGAAGAAGAAACTGGAAACGACGGCGCCGGTAAAATCCTCATCACGATGTTCGAGCAGAGCGGAAAGCATCAGCTCGCCCCCAGGCAGGCTCGCAATCGGCCCCGCCAGCCGCACGGTCACGTCACGCAAGGTGGACAGGAACGGTCCAGACGTCTCTGGCGCCTGCAAACCGGAGGCGAAATCCACCGGATACAAGCTGGTGTCGCGCAGCACATCGATCGTGCCGTCCAATATCGAACTGGCAATCGTGGGACTCAATGCGTTCGGCGAGGTGCGATAGTTCCGCAGGCGATTCCAAGTGTAGTCCGCTTCCACCTTCCAGGCATGCGGCAGACTCACGATCACACCGCCTACCACGCGCCGATCACGAAAATCGGAGGTGATTAAACCATCGCCCGGATCGCCCGGAACGGAAACCCGAATGTCCTGACCGAACGGATTATTCGGCGCATTAGCCGCCACGGTGAATACACCGGTGACGACACCCTGATGGAAAACACCCAGATTGTTCGAGCCGGCCAGCTCTATGAAGGCGTGCACCCGGGAGCTGAATTTGCGACGCGCCGTGAAAGACAGGGACTCTATGGTGGGCGTATTGACGAAGGGGCTTTGCCTTGCGCCGGTGAAATAGACCTGGTCGGCCAGGTCGAGATTATATTCTCCCGCGTTCGCCGCCAGCGGCGCCAGGCCTCCGCCGCCGGCATAACCCGGCGGCACGAAGGTGATGCTGGGAGTGCCGGAGCCGAAAAGAGGTGAGCCGTCCAGGCTGCGAACGTTGGTTGTAGCGCCCAGGGGAGGAAATGCCGTGTCCAGATAGAAGCCAGGATTGTTGGCAAGGATTCCGGCACGACCTCGCTGATAAACGTCGCGATCCTGCGCAACCAGAGTGTTCGCATCACTATAGCTGCCTGCGAACAACAGGCTGGTCCGGCCATCTTCCAGGGTGTACCCCGCACTGAGGTCGATTCGTCGAGTCGAGGCGTCGGTATCGAAGGTATTGCCGTAAGTCACCTTCATCTCCGCGCCCACGTAGTCCCGGCGCAGAATCACATTCACCACGCCGCCCGTCGCGCTGCCTCCGTAGATGCCGGAAGAGGTGGTCGGCAGAACTTCAATGCGCTCGATGGCGGCGAGAGGTATGCCATTGAGGTCACCCTGCACTATGCTTTCGGCATTGAACGCGCTGATTGTCCGGTGGCCATCCACCAGTACGAGCGTCTGACTGGAACCCAATCCGCGCAGGTTGATGGTACTGGCATTGCCTCTGGTGGTTGGCGCCTGGCTGTATGTGGCGCCCTGGGAATTCATGGGCAATCTTTGCTTGAGAAACTCCTCCAGGTTCGTCACGCCCGATTGCTCGATCGCGCTGCGAGTGAAGATCACGTAGGGCTGAACATCATCGCGACTGCGCTGGATATCCATGTTAAGCACGCGCGAACCTTCGACAAGGATTTCAGGAACACTTGCTTCGCCGGTAGCAGACTTTTGCACAGTTGCGCTGGCCCCGGATGAGGACGATGTATCGCGTTCCTCGGTTTCCTGCGCAGACTCGGTTTGCGCCAAGGCCAAGCGCAGCCTTCTACCGGCTTCGGCGGCGTCCGCGGCCGGCTTCGGGCCTGCCTGTGGACGGCGGATAGTCACCGTATCCTTGCCGATATCGCGGAAGGACAGATCGGTTCCAGCGAGAATGGCTTCCAGCGCAGCCCGAGCGGTGAGGCGTCCGCGTACCCCACTGGTTCGGTAGCCATCCAGATCTTCACTGGCCGTCAGCACCTGGATCTTAGTTTGTTTGGCAAACTGTAGCAACGCGGACGACAAGGATTGCGCGGCGATACTGAACTGAAGCGGTTGATTCAACTGCGCTTCGCTGGCGCCGACAGGCAGCATACAGATGGACAGGAGTATCGTTGGCAGCCAGAGTGCGGATTTGTGAATCAGGCGTCGCGCTCGATTGGATGGGCTCATGCAGCTTTTCCCGTTGGCTGAGACTACCTACAAGAACGATCACGCATGAGGAAAGTGCACCGATACATCAGAAAGACACAGCCGTAGACGCAGGTTCGATAGCGATACCTGCGCCCTCCTGCTGGCGGATCGTGACCTGAAAAATATCGGGCAAACCGCGCAGCCAATCTTCAATACGATCCACCGCGACAGTTCCAGTGTAGTGAAGAGCACCTGTATTTTCGCCGTTCAAACGAATGGGAACCGCAGCATAGCGGTTGACAGCAGCGACAACCGACGACAAGGGTTCATGCATGAACTGCAGTGTGCCGCCCTTCCAGGCAGTTGCGCTGTCTGCATCCACTGACACAACCACCGGCTCGGGATCGTCGGGCGCGAATATCACCTGATGGCCCGCGGCTAGGCGGATGTTTTCCGGCGGCGAGCCGGTTTGCGGCGGCGCGAACCGGCCTGCTGGCGTGCGATCCACGTCCACCGTGCCCTCGGTTACGGCAACTTTGACGACACCTTGTTCGGCACGCACATTGAAAGCCGTGCCGACAGCTGTCACCGTGGCATTCAGCGCCTCGACGATGAAAGGACGATTACGCTCCTTTCTCACTTGAAAGAAAGCTTCTCCCTGCTCCAGGCGAATACGGCGCTGCGCGGCGGTATAGACAGTTGCAAGCCGGGAGCCCGCAGCTACGGTAACGGCGGTACCATCCGGAAGGACGAAGTCGCGATTGATCCCCGTCGTAGTAGCGATAGTGACGTCGTCATGGAGTGCGGGATGCCGGATGGCGAGCCACCAGGCACCCGCAACGATGGCTACAGTGGCCGTCGCTGCCGCCAGCGTCCAGGGAAGATGACGAAAGACGTTTTTTCTTGCAGGAGCCGCCAGAAAACTCTCCGACAGGCAGGGTGGACATTTTTCCAGCCCGGAAGTTTGCTGCCAGATCGACTGTATGCGGGAGAATTCCTCCGCATTCGCCGCCGAGGCTTCACACCAAGCCAACCACTCGTGGATTTCATCCGGCGCCACGCCAGGATCGCGCAGCCGGAACAACCATTCAGCAGCCTGCTCACGGCGGGAATCAACGCTCATCGTCACTCTCCTTGGCGCCGCCCTCTCCCTCCAGGCGCGCACGCAGGTGCGTCATGGCTCGCACCAGGTATTTGTGGACCATTCTTTTCTTGATTCCGAGCCGCTCGGCGATGTCCGGAGGACTCATGTCGTGCAACCGGTGCAGATAGAAGGCCTGACGGCACTTCAACGGCAGCTCATCGAGAAAAACTTCAATCAGCTGGATTTGCTCACGCGCCTGCAGGAGATTTTCCGGCGTCACATCCTGCGGTGGCCCCTCTGCAGACGGGAACAGCAATTCATCGGCGCGACGTTTCATGGAACGGCGCCGTACGTAATCGATGGCGATATTGGCAGCGGTCTTGAATAAGTAAGCGGAAAGAAAGCTCGTCGCGCCACGCTTGTCCAACTGCAACACGCGTACGTAAGCCTCCTGCGCCACATCGCGCGCCTCCTGCTCGGAGCCGGTGCGCGTCACCAGGAACCGGATCAGCGCTTCATTGTGCTCACGATACAACCGCGCGATGGGGGCTTCAGCGCTCCCCGATGAATTCTCGTCTCCAGGATCGGGCTTTATATCTGCTAGTTTCATGAACGCACCCACCGTCCATATTGACGAACGATGCATTCAAAAGTGCACTTCTTTCCGGTGGCGGCGCGTGGTGCAGATAGGCCTGGTTCCGTTTTGACAAGGCCATTTATTTTCAATAAATCAATACGTTAGCAACCTGCTATTCCAATCTGGGATATCAATTTTCAGTGGTGTCCCTCGTTGCAAGGGCGGAGGAATTGATCGCCGTCGGGCGGGCGGTACCGTGGGATCGGCTGCGCTGTCTGCGCGGATGGTGCAGCGGTCATGCTCCAGGAAAGCATCGCCGTTAGAACAATAGGCAAATGGCAGATCGAGGAGCTCAGCGTATTCGAGCGCTTGCTGCATGCCAGCACCGACGGAGAAAGTATTGTCTTTGGCCTCCACCACGGCGATCGGCAGTCCAGGCTTGATATAATGTAGTCGGCCTTCTTGGCCTCGCCGCGTTTGACCGTCTTGCCACGAACGATGACCCGGCCTTTGGTGAAGTAGACCTCCTCGCGCAGCTGTGTCATCACATTCCACTTGCTACCGTTGGGACCGACGAGGGCCGGTGTGATGAACTTCGTACGGATATCCGCTTTAGTCAGTTCTTTTTTGTTCATGACACGCATCCCTGCTTGACGTAACGAAGCCTGTCAATGTCGCCGTCATGTACGGGAAAACTGCAGATACATCTCAGACTTTTAGAATACATTTTTGTCCCCTGCTCATCCTGTGAGCCGGCGCAATGCGAATACTATACGAACCCTGAAGTCATCGCGATCCAAATATCCAGGCACGTCGCTTTCAATTCATATTCTCCTGGCAGCCCTTCAAGACAACAAGCCTGGATGCTTCTCGCGGCGTAGTTCGGAGATGGCATTGGCGCTGGATTTCCACGCCTGGCCGGGCATGTGGGAGATCAACAGCGTCCAGACACGGTTGAATGCGTCAATGGCACTCTCATCAGTGAAGTTGACGCCACCTGGCAGCAGCGGCGCGACATCTTCGGTCAGGCTGCGCGTGAGCTTTTGCAACATGCGCTGTTCAGCCATGGCACGACTGATCGGGCGACCTTCGAGCTCTAAGTAGTGCGCGAAGCACGCTATGAGCCCTTCCGCATCAAGCGCAAGCTGTTCGAGCCCTTGATGCAGGTCAAACAAGTCACGGCCTTTATTGCGTTGGAGCAGCGCGCGAAGCTTGGTAGCGAACAGCTCGTTTGGCGTGAAGGATGTAATCTCGGCTTTACCTTGGTACCAATCATTCTCTACCGCGAAGGGATACAACACCGTGCCGTGCAGATTGGCGTGCTCACGTGTATTGATCTCGACTTTGAGTTTCAGCACCGACTGGGGATCAGCCTCAGGCGTGAACTTGAATACCAAGTGCATCGAGTGTCCCGCCTGCGTCCGATTGCACCTCCCCAGCCAGCCAGGATAAGGCTTCGCGGATGGCATCGACGGTGTCTCCAATGGGCTCCGCACGCGTTTGAACGAGATCGATATCTTCGGAATAACGCAGCGGCTGCCTGAAGAGCAGCTTGTGGATCGCGGTGCCGCCCCGGAAGGCAATCCGGTCGCGCAAGCCAGCCGCATTGAATAGATCGCACAACGCGCGGCAAATAATGAGGTCTTGTTCCACCTGCCTCATGTCTGGCCATGGAGCCTTCGTGCTCCATGCCTGTATGTAGGCGCGCGGGATCAAGAATCGATCTCCACCGGCTCATTGATCAGAAGCTTCCACCTGGAATTCTTCTCTGGAATTTCGGCCAGCGATGCAACCAACGGCTTTGCCGCGGGATTCAGTGGCGCAACCGTTTTCGCTTTCTTGGCAAACAGTTCAAGCGCGCGGGCCTGTCGTTCATGACCTGCCCTATCGAGAAAAAATCCGAGGCGGCGCACCGAAGAGTTTTCATACGCCGCAGCGATCTTTGCAAGCTTGCCAGACTCCGCTTTGTCGCCGATATCCTTCGCGACCTGAGCTACCGCATTGATGCCCCCGGCATTATGGAAATACCGCGCACAATCGAGCAGGGTCAGCTCTACGCTAGCCACGTTGGCGAAACCTTCTTCGCTCTTGATCCTGTCGAGAGCGTCAGCTCGATTAACACGCGAAAACGCTTTAGGTGTCTGGTAGAGGAACTGCAGGCGGTGGCGCCCAAGCTCGAAGTCCCGCACCTGTTTGGGCACAACGACGTGAAAGGCCATCGCAGCCTGGTGCGATGAGCCATGGAACGCTGCAGCTCGTAGCAGCGAGATGCGATAGTCAAGCCGCTGATGTTTCATCAGCGGATCGATCCACCGTACAGGATCGGGAGCCCCGATGATCTTGTCTTCGGGACGAAGAATGAGAAAGAAACCGTGGCGGGGGTTTGCCAGCCGACCTTTGTTGATCAGCCTCGTCGCAGCAGCCGCGAGATTGCGCGGGGTAGCGCCCAGCGCTTTGAGCGCTTCTTCCCTGGAGAAGTAGCTCCGCCCGTGAGCAAGGCGGTCATCAAGATATTGCTCTAGTGACGGCACGCCCGAATCATACGCAAAACTCTATGTAGATCAACGAGTTTTGCATATGATTTGGGTCACTCCCACTCAATCGTAGCCGGCGGCTTCCCCGAAACGTCATACACCACCCGCGACACCCCACTGATCTCATTCACGATTCTTCTTGAGACCACATCCAGCAACTCATACGGCAAATGCGCCCAATGCGCCGTCATGAAATCCACCGTCTGCACCGCCCGCAGCGCGATCACCGGCGCATACCGCCGTCCGTCTCCGGTCACGCCGACGCTGTTCACTGGCAGATACACCGCAAATGCCTGGCTGGTCTTGTCATACCACCCGGCCTTGCGCAGCTCCTCGATGAAGATATGATCCGCCAGCCGCAGCGTCTCCGCCGCCTGCGCTGTCACCTCTCCGAGTATCCTCACCCCCAGCCCCGGCCCCGGGAACGGATGCCGGTACACCATCTGCGCCGGCAGCCCGAGCTCCACGCCGATCTTCCGCACTTCATCCTTGAACAGCTCGCGCAGCGGCTCCACCAGTTTGAGCTTCATGTGCTCGGGCAGGCCGCCCACATTGTGGTGGCTCTTGATGACATGCGCCTTGCCGGTGCCCGCGCCGGCTGATTCGATGACGTCCGGATAGATTGTGCCCTGCGCCAGGAACGCCACGCCTTCCAGTCGCGCGGCTTCCTCATCAAAGATATCGACAAACAGCTTGCCGATAATCTTGCGCTTGGCTTCCGGGTCGGCGACGCCCTTGAGTGCGGCCATGTAGCGGGCCTCGGCGTTGACGCGGATGACCTGCACGCCGAGGTGCTCGGCGAAGATCTGCATGACCTGGTCGCCTTCCCTGTGCCGCAGCAGGCCGTGGTCGACGAACACGCACACCAGTTGTTCGCCGATGGCCTTGTGCAGCAGCGCGGCGACCACGGAGGAATCCACGCCGCCGGACAGGCCCAGCAGTACCTTGCCCTGCCCCACCTGTTTGCGGACGCGCTCGATGGCGTCATCGACAATATTCCCCGGCTGCCAGGCGTTGCCGCAGCCGCAGACCTCGTGCACGAACCGTGAGTAGATGCGCGTGCCCTGCTTGGTATGCGTGACTTCGGGGTGGAACTGCAGGCCGTAGTACCCGCGCGCTTCATCGGCCATGCCCGCCAGCGGCAGTTCCGGCGTGGAGGCGATCTGCTTGAAGCCTTCCGGCAGCTGTGTGACGCGATCCCCATGCGACATCCACACATCCAGCAGTCCATGCCCTTCCGCATTTACGCGGTCTTCGATATCGCGCAGCAGCTCGGAATGCCCGCGCGCGCGGATCTCCGCGTAGCCGAATTCCTTCTGGTCATGCGGCTCGACGGTGCCGCCGAACTGCTGCGCCATGGTCTGCATGCCATAGCAGATACCCAGCACCGGCACGCCCAGTTCCCACACGGCCTGCGGCGCGCGCGGTGTGCCGTCCTGGGTAACGGATTCCGGGCCACCGGAAAGAATGATGCCCTTGGGTTTGAAGGCGCGCAGCGCCGGTTCGTTCATGTCCCAGGGGTGCAGTTCGCAATACACCCCCAGCTCTCGCACGCGGCGGGCAATCAACTGCGTGAACTGGGAACCGAAGTCGAGGATCAGGATGCGATCGGCGTGGACGTCGGTCATCGCTGTATCAGCGCACCCGGTAATTGGGTGCTTCCTTGGTGATGGTCACATCGTGTACGTGACTTTCCTTCATGCCGGCGCTGCTGATGCGCACGAACTGCGGCTTGGTGCGCAGGGTTTCGATGTTGGCACAGCCGGTGTACCCCATGGCCGCGCGCAGGCCGCCGGACAACTGATAGAGAATGGTAACGACACTGCCCTTGTACGGCACGCGCCCTTCGATGCCTTCGGGCACCAGTTTTTCCAGTTCACTGGCGGTGTCCTGGAAGTAGCGGTCCGCCGAGCCGTGGCGCTTGGACATGGCGCCCAGCGAGCCCATGCCGCGGTAGGCCTTGTAGGAGGCGCCCTGGAACAACTCCACATCGCCGGGGGATTCTTCAGTGCCGGCGAACATGCCGCCGATCATCACCGCGTGCGCGCCGGCGGCCAGGGCCTTGGCGACATCACCGGAAAAACGAATGCCGCCATCGGCAATCAACGGCACGCCTGTGCCTTCCAGCGCCGCGGCCACGCGTGACACGGCGCTGATCTGCGGCACGCCCACACCAGCGACTACGCGTGTGGTGCAGATCGAACCAGGGCCGATGCCGACCTTGACGCCGTCAACACCGGCCTTGACCAGATCCTGCGCACCTTCAGCAGTGACGATGTTGCCGCCGATGATCTGCAGGTCCGGCCACTGGCTCTTGAGCTTGCTCACCATGTCCAGCACGCCGCGCGAGTGGCCGTGCGAGGTGTCCACCACGATGACGTCCACCCCTGCCTCGCGCAGTGCCGCGGCACGGTCAATGGTGTCCGGCGAGGTGCCCACCGCTGCGCCGACGCGCAGCCGACCGTTCTCGTCCTTGCAGGCGCGCGGATACTCGGTGGCCTTCTGGAAATCCTTGACGGTGATCAGGCCTTTCAGTTCGAAGTCATCGTTGACCACCAGCATCTTCTCGATGCGGTGTTTGTGCAGCAGCCGCAGCACTTCATCCTTGGGCGCGCCTTCGCGCACGGTGATGAGCTTCGGCTTGGGCGTCATGACGCTGGAAACCGGCGCGTCGAGCTTGGTCTCGAAGCGCAGATCGCGGTGGGTGACGATGCCCACCAGCTCGGTGCCGGACACCACGGGCACACCGGAGATGCCCTTGGCGCGGGTGAGGTCGATGATCTCGCGGATGGTCTTGTCGGGGGTGACGGTGATCGGGTCGACAATGATGCCGGTTTCGTACTTCTTCACCCGCGCGACTTCACGGGCCTGGGCCTCGGCGGTCATGCTCTTGTGGATGATGCCGATGCCACCTTCCTGCGCCATGGTGATGGCCAGACGCGCTTCGGTGACGGTGTCCATGGCGGCGGACATCACTGGCAGATTCAGGCTGACCTTGCGGGTGATGAGGGTGGACAGATCGACGGAACGGGGCAACAGCTCGGAGTAGGCGGGAACCAGGAGGACGTCGTCGAAGGTCAGGGCTTCTTCCAGAATGCGCATGGGTGGTGGGGGCCCGGAGTACGGTAAAGGGGCGCGATTGTAAGCGTGGGAGGGGGCTGGGTAAACGGGGCGGATCGCTCATGAACAGCAAAGGCTATCGGAGGCGGATGCCCGGTCGGGGAGGGGCTCGCCGGGACCGGCAGCAAGACCCCATCCTGGGGGCCTTGGGAAAAGCCATCCATGGCTTTTCACATC
>JAJFKF010000009.1 GCA_021773365.1 Gammaproteobacteria bacterium
GGGAAGTTATCCATAGTTTATGGGTATCCCCACCCTTAAACTGTGGATAACTTCCCGGACCCCGCTCCTCGTCAACCCGCAACCAGTTTCCGCGTAGCTTCATGTTTGATCTCCCCGGCATGCGTCAGGCACGACTGCGCGAACACCTCGTCTTCCCAGTCGATCTTCAGTTCGCCATTGTCGATGGCGGGTTTGAGGAAATTCAGCAGGTTCCGCGCATACATCTCACTGGCATGCGCCGCCAGCTGGCTGGGCAGGTTCGCCGGGCCGACGATCTTCACGCCGTTGTGTACCACCGTCTCGCCCGCGCGCGTCAGTTCACAGTTGCCACCGGACTCCGCCGCAAGATCCACAATCACCGCCCCCGGCTTCATCCGCTCCACCGCCGCGCGTGAAATGATCCGCGGCGCCGTACGTCCCGGAATCGCCGCCGTGGTTACCACCACATTGGCGGCGGCTATGCGCTGTTCCAGCACCTCCTGCTGCTTGCGCTTCTCCTCTTCGGTCAGCTCGCGTGCATAGCCGCCCGTGCCCTCGGCGCTGACGCCGGTTTCCACGAATTTCGCCCCAAGGGATTTGATCTGTTCACGGGTCGCACTGCGGACGTCATACGCTTCGACCACGGCGCCCAGACGTTTGGCTGTGGCGATGGCCTGCAGTCCCGCCACGCCGGCCCCGATGATCAGCACCTGGGCCGGCCGGATGGTGCCGGCCGCGGTGGTCAGCATGGGGAAGAACTTGTCCAGTGTGTTGGCCGCGATGAGCACTGCCTTGTAGCCGGCCACGGCGGCCTGGGAGGAGAGGGCATCCATGGACTGGGCCCGGGAAATGCGTGGCACCAGCTCCATGGCGAAGCTGGTCAGGCCGCGTTCACGCAGGCGGCGGACCTCTTCAACTCTTTGATGTGCTTGAAAAAAGCCGATGACGAGCCCGCCTTCCTTCATGGCTTCGATCTCCTCCGCGCCGGGAGGCTGCACTTTCAGCAGCACGTCGGCAGCCGCCAGAACCTGGGCGGGAGAGTCGAGTATCTCCACATCCTTGAACAGTGCGTCGGGCATCTGTGCGCCCTGGCCGGCGCCCCGTTCCATGATGACGCGTGCGCCCAGGGCCCTGAATTTGCCCGCAACCTCCGGCACTACCGCCACGCGCAGTTCGCCGGGTGCGGTTTCCTTCAGTATCCCGATGGTGACCGGCATGTCGCCCCCTGAAGAGTCATTGAGATAATAGTCGTTGAGATTGAACGGCTTGCTGCGTTGAATTGTCACAGGCGCCTGCCGTATCTTACACACCATGATGCTGCGCAACGAACTGGAGGGGGGGCTGCAGACCGTAGCGGGCGGCCACAACGGCCCGGCGCCTGGGCTGCCGCACGCCTATACCCAGCAGGTGCTGCGCACGGACGTGGCCGGCATGCCCCTGGAGTGGATCGACTACAAGGAGGCCGCGCGGCTGTATCACATGGAGCAGGTGGCCTATGCGGTGGGCTCGGTTTTGTACCAGCTGCACGGCGGCACCAATGCCCGCACGGGGCTGCGCACGCTGGTGGACGTCAATTCCATCATCGCCACCACCGGCCACTCCTTCAATCCGGGCAACATGCGCGGCGATTACACCCCACCGCTGAACAACCAGACGCTGTTCCGCCGCGACGGCCACGTATGCATGTACTGCGGCCAGCGGTTTCCCACGTCGCTGCTGTCGCGTGATCACATCCGGCCGCTGAGCCTGGGCGGCGCGGATGCGTGGACGAATGTCGTGACCGCCTGCCGCCGCTGCAACAATGCCAAGGCTTCGCGCACGCCCGAGCAGGCTCACATGCAGCTCATCGCCGTACCGTTCACGCCGACGTATGCGGAGTACATCTATCTGAAGGGTCGACGCGTACTGGCCGACCAGATGGAATACCTGCTGGCGCATTTCCCGCGCAGCAGTCCGCTGCACGCGCGGCTCCAGCGCTGGGCGGTGTGAGCACGCGCCCGGGGGGAGGCGGACCGGGGGCGGCCTGTTGCGCCTGCGCTATGGCGGCGGTGGGGAAACAAGCCGTTTGTTCTGCGGCTTCATGGGCAGCGCGGCGGCTGATATCCTCTTAGAGTCGCCACGACAAGGTGCGTGACAGTCACGGACCCGGCCGGGACTTGAGCACCAGCCCGTCCGCCCGTTCCTCGAATGTCAGCTCCCGGTCCTTCCCAAGTAACTGCACCAGCGACATGGGATCGTCCGCATCGAACACGCCCGTGAAACGGGTCTGCCGCGCCGCCTCGCCCTCGATCTGGATCTGCGGCGTGCGGTTATAGCGGTTGAACTCGGCGGCGATGTCCTCCAGTGTGTCGGCTTGGAAAACCAGCCGGCGTTGGCGCCAGGCTGTGGCCTGCGCCAGGTCCGGCGCCGGCTGTTTGACGATCGGACGCTCGGCCGCCACTTCGGCTGCTTCACCGGCCACCAGTTCCGTCGGCCCGCCTGCGGTATCCGCGGCGGGCCTGCCATGCGCCACGCGTACCCTGCCGTCGATGACCGAAACGATGGTCCCGCCCGTGCGGCGATAAACATTGAACTGGGTTCCCAACGCCTGGATCACCGCGTCGGCAGTATGTACCCGGAACGGCCTGCCTGCCTCTTGCGCGACTTTGAACAGGGCTTCGCCTTGCAGAAGCTCGATGTCCCTTCCATCCGCGGTAAAGCGCACGCGCACCCTGGAGTGTGTGTTGAGGTACACCAGCGATCCGTCGTCCAGTTCCACAGCGCGCTGCTCGCCGATGCTGGTGGAATACCGTTCCCCGCCAAACGAATCGATCGCAACCCAACCCGCGACCGCAGCCATCGCCATTCCTGCCGCCACCACCCATCCCGTCTTCCTCCCTCTGCGTCTCCCGAGGGGGGAGAGGGCAGAGGTGAGGTGGGCCTTCTCTTTCAACTGCACCACGTTTCCGGGCGCTTCTCTCAATATCTCCTCGACATCGATCTCCCCCTTTGCGTCGAATCCGGCCAGCGCCCGCTCCACCGTACTCGCAAACAAAACCTCCTCCACATGCCGCGGCGATTCCCTTAACCATTCGGCAAACGCCGCGCGCCTGTCTTCTCCATCCTCATGCCGTAGCGCGCTCAACCATGCTGCAGCCCGTTCCGCGATCGCCAGCTCGTCCCGCCCCTGCAAATCCCTCTGGTTGCTCACGATTCCTATCTCTCCCACTTCGTCGCCCGCACCACCGCGAGCGCCCGAAACAGATATTTCTCCACCGTGTGCACCGAGATCGAGAGCTTCTGTGCGATCTCCGCATACGAAAGCCCGTCGCGCTTCTGCATCAGCAGGATGGCCCGCTGCAAAGGCGGTAATTCCTTGAGCACGCCCGCAATCTGCCGCTGCAGGCTGAGCCGGTCGCTCATTTCATCCGGCTGCACGTTCGCCGGATGTTCTGCGAGTTGCTCCATCGCCTCGGAATCAAAAGTGACCGCTTCGTGCTGCTGATGAATATGAAACTCGTAAACCACGTTCGAGGCAATCCGGTACAGATAAGACAGCGGCTGGCGTACCAGCTTCGGGTCCGCTACTCGCAGCACCCGCAGGTAGACCTCTTGCGCCAGGTCGCGCGCATCCTGGGTGCAGCGCAGCCGCCGCAAAAGAAACCGCTGCAGTGCCGGCTGGTACTGTTCAAACCCTCCTTTCTCCTTCCCCTCTCCCGCTTGCGGGAGAGGGGAAGGGTGAGGGTTCTTTATCCTTTCTTCATTCATCGGTGCACGTTACCCACTGCTCCTACTCTACCTAGACTGTTCCAGACCCCCATTCTCCGTACATGTCGTGTCCGGAGTACGGACTTCCCTGCCCCCGCGCAGTCTTGAAAGACACAAACGCCTCGCACGAGGCATCATGCACAGGGGATCAACCCGATGAAAGCATCCATCACCGCACTGCTGGCCATCGCCGCGATGCTGCTATGCACCTTGGCTGCGGCGGAGCCGCCTCAGGAGCAGAAGGTCAAGCTGAATATCGCAGCCCAGTCGATGGAGCAGGCCTTGAACGTCTTCGCCGAACAAACCGGCTTCCAGCTGTTGTTTCGCGCGTCAGAAGTGCCGGCGAGCATGCTGGCTCCGCGCCTTGCGGGAACATACACGCCGCGGGATGCCCTGAAGCAACTACTCGCCAACACCTCGCTGAATTACGAATTCATCAATGCCCGCACGGTCGCCATACGGGCGGCAGACGCTGGCGAAGTTGATACGCAACGGACTTCAATTGGGAGTGGGAAGGGGGCTCTGCGCTTTGCCCGCATCGAAGGCGGTCAATCCGAATCCATGCAAAAGGTGGTACCCGCATCCACGGACGCCGAAAAGCAGATGGTAGAATCTCCAGCCGCTTCGGAGGCCACAGATGATGAACGTTCCAAAGGCATTCCGGAGATCCTCGTCAAGGGCAGGCGTTCGCTCAACACCGATATTCAGCGCACGGAAGACGCTCCGCAGCCGTACGTCGTGTTCCACAAGGAGGAAATCCAGCGCTCCCAGGCGGTAAATCTGGAGGATTTCCTCCGCACGCGTTTGCCGATGAATACCGCTTCGCGCAGCGCCGCTCAGTTGACCGGCAATCCAATCACCTTGTCATCCAACATCAATCTTCGCGGTCTCGGCACGAATCAGACTCTTATTCTGATCGACGGCCGCCGCGTGCCCGGCATTGCCGCCAATGGCAATCTGAATCAGCCCGACATCAATGGCATTCCGATGGCGGCCATCGAACGTATTGAAGTGCTGCCTTCGACTGCCAGCGGCATCTACGGTGGCAGCGCCACTGGGGGCGTCATCAATGTCATTCTGCGGCGGGATTTCCACGGGCTTGAAGCCGGGATTACTTACGCCAACACGTTTGACACCGACGCCGCCAATACAAGACTGGATGCCAGCGCTGGCTTCAGTCTGGAGCGTGGGCGTACGCAGGTGATGATCGCGGCTACGCGTTCGGAGGCCAATAGTCTGGTGATCGGCGATCGCGATTTCGCTGCCCGCGCCATTGCGCTGCAGCGGGCAAACAATCCGGGTGCCGTCATTGACCAGCCCATCCCGCCGCTTGGAGCTACGGTCAATATACGCTCTGCCCAGGTTACCCTCTTTGTTCCCGTTCCCGCCGGCACACCGGGCTCGATCAGTGGGCTGCCTCTGGGGACCTTCGTTCCTGGCGTTACTTCCGCACCCAATACCGCCGAAAACCCCAACTTTCTTGCAATGACCCAGGCAGCCGTCCCCCTTGTGCTAAAGGACGGTACGCCGATCAACTCGTTTATCACCCATCTTCCGCTGGGGTATGCCGGTCCCGCCTCGGACAATGGTGCGGCATTGTTGGCCAATGCCGGGCAGTACAATCTGGATCTGCCGGGAGGGGTGAATGGATCGGAACGCGGCCTCGTAGCTGCGCCTGCCATGGAGTCGGTATCCTTGAATGTGCGCCGCGAATTCGGTGCGCGGCTGGAAGCATTTCTGGATCTGTCCAGGCTGAACAACAAGGGAGCCTCCTTCAATGCGGCCGTTCCGTCTGGCGCGAATCTCTCAGCCGATGCGCCAAATAATCCCTTTCAGCAGGCGATTGTTGTCCGTTTCCCGACACCGGGGTTGTCGTTCGGTAACAGCAGCGAATCGACGACCATGCGCGCCGCTGGCGGCATCATTGCGCACCTGCCGCGGGCCTGGATGGGTGAAACCAGCTACGGCTGGAGCCGGTCGCGCTCGCGTACGGTCAATACGGGTTCCATCTTGGATACCGTCGGCACCTGCGTGCTGGATCGCGGAACGGCGGCAGGCGTGGCTGTAGGCGGCGTGCCCTGCGCCCAAGGAGATAAACGGCCTGCGCTGAACGCCCTGCAGGAGTGCAACACCTTTCCGATCGACTTTGGCCCTTATCTTCTGCCGCCCGGGAATGCCGTTAGCGGACCGCGCGACACGATCCTGCAGGATATGGCATTGCGACTGTCCGGGCCCACGCTGCGTCTGCCGGGCGGAAATCTGACGCTTTCGGTCCTCATCGCACGCCGGGAGGAGAGATTGAAGGATTCGTTCAGTCAGGGTTTCGATATCACAACTCGCGAGCTGAAATACTTCCTCTACCCCGAGCGTTCCCAGAATACCAGTTCGTACTATTTTGAGACTCGCGCGCCACTGATCTCCCAGCGCAATGCGCGGTCTTTTCTCCATGAATTTGAGCTGCAGGCCTCGGTGCGGCGCGACGAGTACATGACACGAAGCGTACCGGGTTCGGCCAACGGATCCGTCCCTTCGCGTGATGGTCCGTTTCCGGCGCTGACGTATGTAACCGGTCGGCTGGAATCTACCGATTACACGCTGGGTCTGCGCTATATGCCTCTTCAGGACCTGGCGCTGCGGGCGAGTTTCGGCACCGGTTTCCTGCCTCCCTCGGTCACGCAGATTGCGCCGAACTCGTTGACCGCATCCTCCAACATGGGCACTGATCCCAGGCGAGGCAATACGCCGATGTACGTGGGTGTGCCGTTCATGTGGCTTATAGGCGGCAGTCCTGATCTCAGGCCCGAGCATTCGGAGAGCTGGTCAGCCGGCATCATCTTCACTCCCCGTTTTGCCGCCGACTTCAGACTGTCGATCGACTATACCCGGATCAAGAAGGTGGACGAGATTCAAAGCCCCAATGCCCAGTTTCTCCTGGACAATGAGGATGCCTTTCCCGGTCGGATCGTCCGCGGGGCCAATTTAGCGGGAGATCCGCCCGGATGGGCGGGTCCAATCACCTCATTCGATGCGACGCTGATCAACATCGCCAGAACTTCGGTAGAGGCTTATGACATTCAGATCGACTACGCGCTGGCGACGGAGCGATTCGGTGAGTTTCACTGGTATGCTGTTGCAACCCGGCAACCTCACTATCGAAATCAGGTGCTGCCCGATGCACCTGTGGTGGATAGTGTCGGGTTTAGCGGCGGGCCGCTGGAATGGCGGGGGAACCTTGGTCTTAACTGGGTGAGAGGCCCTCTGGCACTCAACTGGAACGCGCAGTACTACGATTCCTACCGGATATATACCGCACTCGCACTGCCTCTTGCGCCGGATCAGATCGCGGCGCGAGCGAACAGCGTCCTCAATCAGGGTTCGGCTATGATATCGCAGCAGGTTTATCATGATCTGATCGCCACGTATCGCTTTGATACCGCCACGTCCTTTGCCGGCGGACTGCTGGCCAATAGTGAAATCTCGTTCGGCATCCAGAACCTGTTCGATAAATCTCCGCCCATCCTGGCATCGACCGATCCAACCAGCGCTGGCTACAGCACCTACGGCGATCCGCGCCTGCGGCGGTATTCGCTGAGCATCCGGAAAAGCTTTGGCAACTGAATAAAACAGCAGAGCCGGACGCAGAATATCTCTCCCGTTTCAATGCTTGTCTGCTGGCTGGGCAGTAAAAACAAAGACTTATACGACATTTTGACAGCATCCCGTTCGAGGTCTAGAGTCGATCCCGAGCACAAAAGCCGGCCCGGTGCTCACCCGCCTCGTAGAGGTCCCGCCCGGCGCGGGGTAAGCGGAACCGGACTGACGAAGCCCCGCCACCTGCGGGGCTTTCGTTTTTCTAAGGAGGTGGTTTGGGTTTCGTGCTCCTCAGGGCATGGCCCATCAGGACGTTCAGTCCGATCCGCCCTCTGCCGGGGTTTCCTTTTTCCGGATCGAGCGCATAGGCCGATTCCACCATCAGGAGTACGGCATTTTCCCCACGCTCCCGCCAGCGCTTCAGGTCGAAGAACACGCCGTACCGTACGCTCTGCGCCAGATCGACAGTCACATAATTGAGCACGCCCGACTGGGAACGCGCGAACTGACATGGGCGCCTGTCGAGTTCCCGAGCGATTTTTGGCAGCGCGAACGTCAGCCCATAGCGCTCATGATCGAAAGTACGTGACTCCCGATTGTCACAATAGTCTTCCGCGGGATCGTCATCCGCCATCGTCGCGCGCGTGAACGTGTGCAGGCTGAAAGCGATGTGCAGTTCGACCTCGCGCGCCGGGTGCTTTCCGGTTGCCGCAAGCCCATACGGTCGGCGGAAAGGGTGCAAGTGATGGAGCGGGTACGTCCGCCGTCCGTGCCGATGTGGGGCTTCCAGCGGATAAGCCCGGCTGCCCAATTGACTCCCATGTCGATCCCTCGATTCAATGCGTCCTTGGCCCTTCCGGCAATTGTAGCCTCACCGGAGTCAGCCCATGCCAACCGTCCCCCGCATCATTCCTTCCGCTCGCCCGCCGAGGCCGAGCACAGCGCGCCTGATGCCGACCGTCTTCTTGCCGGCAATCCGCAACTCACTGTCTGGAACTACTACGCCGACCCCGCCAATCAGTTCTTCGCTGGCATCTGGGCTGCCACCCGCGGTCGCTGGCGCGTGCGCTACACCGAACATGAGTTTTGCCTCCTGCTTTCCGGCCGCGTGCTCATCAGCAGTGAGTCCGGTGAGCGCCACGAGTTCTCCGCCAGGGACAGCTTCGTCATTTCCGCCGGCTTTGCCGGCATATGGGAAGTGGTCGAGGACTGCCGCAAGGTCTACGCCATTTTCGAGCCACGGACCTCCGGCGGCTGAAGCGCTGAACGGCCTGTACCGCGCCAGGCTGTCTGCCAGCAGCCGACCGCTGCCCGCGGCGCAGCGGCCGAACTTGTGCCCCTCTGCTCCATCTCAGGTACATTCCGGCCGCATGCCCCGATTTGAGGATATCGATATGACCCTGCGAACGAATTTCAGTCTGACTGCCGGCCTTGCCGCCATTGTGCTTATGTGCGGATGCGGCGAAGGCAGCCGGGCAGCGCCGGATGAACAGGCCGCCATCGCCCCGCTGGCCATCACCACCACGGGAGGGCCCATCTGGGAGCAGGCCACGGTGCCCGCTGATTTCGACCGCGCCGCGGCGGCAGAGCAGATCGACTCCATCCTGCAGGCCCAGGCGGATGTCGCCACCCGGAGCTACCGGCTGTGGAAGCGCGGCCTGCAGGGCGAGGACACCGCGGCCGAGCGCGCGGCCCTGAAGCTGCCGGAGCAGCCAGAGGGATTGAAGGACGATGCGCTGCGGGTGGTCAAGGCCGATCCCACCGACGAGGCGGCGCTGCGCGCCATGGTGCTGGTGGCATCCTCCCGCTATGGGCAGCCGGACGCGGAAACCGATGCGCCCGCCGCGAATCCTCAGGCGCAGCTGCATGCACACCTGCGTCAGCTGATTCTGGCGTATCACCTGCAGCATCCTGACGCGCTGAAAGCCATCGCGCGGCTGTACGCCGATGATGCCGGAACCGTGGCTTTCTGGCAGCGCGTGCACGATGAGAGCAGCAATCTGCAGATGCGCGGCAATGCCGCCGCCATGCTCATGGAACACTACTTCACCCGTCTTCAGGATCCGGATCGTTCGGAGCTGGGGCGCAAGGAACTGCGCGAGCAGGGCATGGCCTACGCGCAGGAGATCAAGGACAGCTACGCGGACGTCAGGACGGGTCCAGGTCTGCGCCTGCCGCGCTACATGGACCAGGAGACGGCGACTCTCGGTGAGTTCGTGGCCAACCGCGAGACGGTGCTGGCCCATTCGGTGGGTGAGCGCCTGCCCAGCATTGAGGTGTCCGACCTGCAGGGCAACACGGATGCGCTGGAGAAGTATCGCGGCAGGATTCTGCTGGTGGATTTCTGGGCCACCTGGTGCGGGCCGTGCAAGGCTGGACATCCGGACCTGGTCGCGCTCGACAAGGAGATGGCTGGCAAGCCCTTCGAAATCATCGGCATCAGCGTCGATGACAAACCGGCGGATGTGGTCAAGTACATGAAGCAGCAGCTCAATCTGCCGTGGGTACAGTGGCACATCGGCCCCACCGGGCAGCTGCTGGCGGATTGGGGTGTGCAGGGTTTTCCAACCTATCTGGTTGTGGATGCCGAGGGTGTGGTGCATGAGCGCACCAATCATCTCAACGAAGGTTCAAAGGCCATGATCCGCACGCTGGTGGCGCAGCTGGAAGACCAGGCGCAAGGCTGAGTTTGTTCCCGTATCCTCTCCCCATTCAGGGGAGAGGGTCAGGGTGAGGGGGCAGCCATCAGCACAGCCGTTGCCAACGCTCTCGCCACCGCACTCAGCGCGCGGCTGCATCCTCGCCCCGCTGCCGCGGTTCATGGCGGCTGTATCAATGACAGCTATCGCTGGGAAAGCGATCGCGGACCTTTGTTCGTCAAGCTGGCTCCGGTACGGCACCTGTCCATGTTTGAATCGGAGGCGGCGGGTCTGCACGCGCTGGAACAGGCCTGCGCCGTGCGCGTGCCGCAGGTGCTGGCCGTCGGCGCCACGGAGGAGCAGGCCTATCTCGCGCTGGGATGGATCGAGCTGCGGCCGGCGCATGCTGCCGCGGAGGCGGAGCTGGGCGCCCAGCTTGCCCGCCAGCATCGGGTGACCGCGCGGGCGTTTGGCTGGAACCGCGACAATGCGCTGGGCAGCACGTCGCAGCCAAACAGCTGGACGCCGGACTGGGTGGATTTCTGGCGTCGACAGCGGCTGCAGCACCAGCTCGAGCTGGCTGCCCGCAATGGCCACGGCGGGCGGCTGCAGCAACTGGGAGAGAAACTGCTGCAGCGACTCGGCGCATTCTTTGCCGACTACCAGCCGGTTCCCTCGCTGCTGCACGGCGACCTGTGGGGTGGCAACTGGGGCATGGATGGCGCCGGCAAACCCGTCATCTTCGATCCGGCGGTGTACTTCGGCGACCGCGAGGCGGATATCGCCATGACACGACTGTTCGGTGGTTTTGGCCCGCAGTTCTATGCCGCCTATCAGGCTGAGTGGCCGCCGCAGGCGGGCGCCCAGGCCCGCAGCGCGCTGTATAACCTCTATCACCTTCTCAACCACCTGAATCTGTTCGGTGGCAGCTATCTCGGGCAGGTAGAGTCGGCCATGGGCCAGTTGCTGGCGCAGGCGCGGTAGTCGTTTTATCCTGCCCGCCGCGAGCCAGCTGCCACGGGAGTATCGATGAAGAACAAGAACATTGAATCCGCCCTGCTGGAAGAGCGGCAGTTCCCCCCCGCCGCTGCCTTCGTGCGCCGTGCGCGGCTGAAACCGAAGAACCTGGAGGCCCTGCATGCACGCGCCGCGCAGGATCATGTCGGTTTCTGGGCAGACCTGGCGCGGGCCGAGCTGCGGTGGCACAAGCCGTTCAAGACCGCCTTCGATGACAGCAAGGCACCCAACTATCGCTGGTTTGCAGATGGCAAGCTCAACGTTTCCGTGAACTGCCTGGACGTGCACCTGGAAGTGCGCGCCCGCAAGACGGCGATCATCTTTGAGGGCGAGAAAGGCGATGTACTGCGCCTGACTTACCAGGAGCTCCACGACGAAGTTTGCCGTTGTGCCAATGCGCTGCGCGAGTTGGGCGTGCGCGAGGGCGATCGCGTCGTCATCTACATGCCCATGACGCCGGAGGCGGTCATCGCCATGCAGGCCTGCGCGCGTATCGGCGCCATTCATTCGGTGGTGTTCGGCGGCTTCTCGGCCCTGTCATTGAAGGATCGCATTGAGGATGCCGGCGCCAGAGTGCTCATCACTGCCGATGGTGGTTTCCGTGGTGGCCACGCCATTGAGCTGAAGGCCGCGGCCGACAAGGCGCTGTCCGGCGGTTGCCCAAGCATCGAGAAGGTGGTGGTGCTGAAGCGTACCGGCGGGAAGGTGGCGATGAAGTCAGGGCGTGACCTGTGGTGGCATACGCTGGTACAGCGTCAGTCTGCCGAATGTGCGCCGCAGTTTGTCGATGCCGAGCATCCCTTGTTTCTGTTGTACACCTCAGGCTCTACCGGCAAGCCCAAGGGGATACAGCACAGCAGCGCCGGCTATCTGCTCGGCGCCAAGACGACCACGCAGTGGGTGTTCGATCTGCAGGAATCGGACGTGTTCTGGTGTACCGCCGATGTGGGCTGGGTCACCGGGCACAGCTATGTGGCCTATGGGCCGTTGGCCGCGGGCGCCACCATTGTCATGTACGAGGGCGCGCCGACCATTCCCGATGGCGGGCGTTTCTGGAAGATCTGCCAGGACCATGGCGTCACAATTTTCTACACTGCGCCCACGGCCATTCGCGCGCTGATGAAACTCGGCGAGGAGATTCCGGCACGGTACGATCTTTCCCGGCTGCGGTTGCTGGGCACCGTGGGTGAACCGATCAATCCCGAGGCGTGGATGTGGTATCAGCGCGTGATCGGCGGTGGGCGCTGTCCTGTTGTCGATACCTGGTGGCAGACCGAAACCGGCGCCATCATGATTTCGCCCGTACCCGGAGTAACGGCCACCAAGCCAGGATCGTGCACGCGAGCGCTGCCCGGCATCGCCGCGGACATCGTCGACGATGCCGGCAATGCCGTGACCTCGCCGGAGGCCGGTGGCTATCTGGTCGTGCGCAAGCCCTGGCCCGCCATGTTGCGCACAATCTGGGGCGACAATGAGCGCTATCTCAGCACCTACTGGGGAAAATTCAATAACCGGTTTTATGTGGCCGGCGACAGCGCCCATCGCGACAAGGACGGCTATTACTGGATCATGGGACGCATCGATGATGTGCTGAATGTGGCCGGTCACCGGCTTGGCACCATGGAGATCGAATCGGCCCTGGTCGCGCATGCGCACGTCGTGGAAGCCGCCGTGGTGGGCAAGCCGCACGAGGTAAAGGGCGAGGCGGTGTTTGCCTACGTGGTATGTCGCGGCAAGCGGCCCGAAGGCGATGTGGCCAAACTTACGGCGGAGCTGCGTGCCTGGGTGGGCGAACAGCTCGGCGCCATTGCCAAGCCTGATGAAATCCGTTTCGCCGACAACCTGCCCAAGACACGTTCCGGCAAGATCATGCGGCGTCTGTTGCGGACGATTGCGCGGGGCGAGCAGATTACGCAGGATGTCTCCACGCTGGAAAATCCCGCCATCCTGGATCAGCTGCGGGGTGCAGATGAGAAGCCGGCGACAAGACCGAAGGCCGGAGCCAAAGCGGGAGGCAGGGTCAGAGCAAGCGTTACTTCAGAGCCCAGGGCGAAGACCACGACCCGGTCCAGGGGCAAGAGCAACCCCAAGGCAGCAGCAAAGACCGGGGCCCGGGTGAATGCCAAAGCCAAAACAACAGCTAATACCAGGTCCAGACCAGCGACCAGGAAGTCCGCCGCCAGGACGGCGAAGAAGCGCGCGGCACGTTCGGGAGCACGGGGAAAATCTGCCGTGCGTCGTGGCACGCAGGTGCGCAAGAAAACGGTTGCAAAGAAGAGCATCCGGAGCAAAGCTGTAAAACGAAAAAGCGCGCGCAGGCACCGCTGAGTTCAGGCCTCAAATAATATAAACAAGCCTTGGCGCCGTAATAGGGGGATAACATGATCGAAAACACCACTGCCATCGCGGTCGCCATGGGTCTGTACATGGCTGTCTGCCTGCTTCTCGGCTTTATCGCCTGGAAACGCACGCACAATCTCAGCGACTATATCCTCGGTGGCAGAAGCCTTAACAGTTGGGTCACGGCCTTCAGCGCACAGGCCACCGACATGAGCGGCTGGCTGCTGATGGGTTTGCCTGGCCTGGCCTACGTGGCGGGCTACGACGCCTTCTGGATGGTGCTGGGTCTGGCCGCGGGCACCTACCTGAACTGGAGGTTTGTTGCCGCTCCGCTGCGCATGCGCACCGAGCAACTGAATAACTCGCTCACGTTGCCGGACTATTTCGAACATCGCTTCAACGACAAGTCACGACTGCTGCGCACCCTGTCGGCGCTGTTCATTCTGGTGTTCTTCGCCTTCTATGCCAGTTCCGGCTTTGTCGCCGCCGGCAAGCTCTTTGAAGCCTTGTTCGGACTGCCTTATGCGC
Source organism: Gammaproteobacteria bacterium (assembly GCA_021773365.1). Classification (GTDB taxonomy): domain Bacteria; phylum Pseudomonadota; class Gammaproteobacteria; order Steroidobacterales; family Steroidobacteraceae; genus JAJFKF01. The sequence continues at coordinate 13,842 of JAJFKF010000009.1, forward strand.
AGGCCATGTTCTGGGGTAGCGCCGTGATGCTGGCGTACACTTTCTTCGGCGGTTTTCTTGCGGTGAGCTGGTCCGATGTACTGCAGGGAAGCTTGATGTTTGTCGCCCTGGTGCTGGTGGCGCTGATGGGCCTGTCCCTGACGGGTGGGCTGGGCGATATGCTTGCGGCCGTGGAAGCGCGTGATCCGGCGCTGCTCGACCCATTTGTCGGCACCGGCGGTACGGCATTGGGATGGGTCGGCATCGCGTCATTGCTGGCGTGGGGGCTGGGTTACGCGGGGCAGCCGCATATTCTGGCGCGCTTCATGGCGGCGCGTTCGGTGGGGCATATTCACACCGCTCGCCGCGTGGCCATGACCTGGACGGTGATCGTCATGCTGGCCGCCGTACTTATCGGCCTGGCCGGGCTGCTGCTGGTCGATCCGCCGCTCGGTGATGTGGACTCGGAGAAAGTATTTATTTTCATGGCCACGCAGCTGTTCCATCCGGCTATCGCGGGTATCTGCCTGGCGGGCATCCTCGCGGCCATCATGAGTACGGCAGCGGCGCAGCTGCTGGTGTCATCGTCGGCCTTTGCGCAGGATCTGTACAAAGGTTTGTTCCGGCCGAATGCCGGTGAACGAGAGCTGCTGTGGACGGGACGTGCCGCAGTGCTGGGTATTGCCGCGATCGCCTTCGTGCTGGGGCTCGACCCGGACAGCAAGGTGCTGTCGCTGGTGGCCTGGGCGTGGGCCGGGTTTGGAGCGGCGTTCGGGCCGGCGATCATTCTGTCGCTGTACTGGCCGCGCATGACACGGGATGGCGCGTTGGCGGGAATTGTCGTCGGCGGGTTGACGGTGATTCTGTGGAAGCAGGGCAGCGGCGGGATATTCGAGCTCTATGAGCTGGTGCCAGGGTTTGTGTTTTCCTGGATGGCAATCTGGATTGTTAGTTTGATGGCACGGGGCGAGAAGGCGCATCCTTGATTTCGGCGCCAGCGCTGCAGCCTATTTTGCCGTGTCTCTGTGTGGTGGTTGTGGGGTCGATTTCTTGTTGGCAGGTAGCAGGCGCAGCGCGAACTTGACGGTGACTTCGTTCGCCACCCACGTCGTGTCTTTCCACTCTCCCTGCCCGATGCCGTAATCCAGGCGGTTGAGTTTCACGCCGCCTTGCAGCGACGCTTCGTTTGCCGTGCTCTCAAAGGTGAATGGCAACCGTATCTCGCGGGTGACATTGCGGAGCGTGAGTTTGCCGGTGGCTTCGTAGCGGCTGCCGTTCACATGTTTGAAAGCCGTGGTGACGAAGCGGGCGGTGGGGTATTTCTCCACGGCGAACAGGTCCGGGCCGCGCAGGGTTTCGTCACGATCGTCCTCACCGGTATCGGCGGATTTCACCGTGATGGTGACGTCGAAGCGGCTGCCGGGCAGGTCGTCGGCCGAGAAGACGATGTCGGCGCGGAACTGGCCGAAGCGGCCTTCGACCGGTGCGCCTGTCTGGGTGGCGACGAAGCCGAGCGTACTGCGCTTTGCATCCGCGGTGTACGGGGTTGCGGCGCAGGCAGCGCCCGCACAGAACAGCAATGCGGCGGCGAGGGGCGTAATGTGTTTCATTGGCGGTTTTCCTTTGCCGGTGGCTGAGTGCGAGGACGGGTGAAAGGCAGCATGCGCCTGAGCACATCGTCCTTGAGCCAGAAGTGATGTTTCAGCGCCGCGGCCATGTGCAGCAGCGCTACCGACAGCAGCGCAATAAACAGCAACTCGTGTGTTTCCTCCATCAGCTCGCCGAGGCTGCGGTCTGGCGCCACCAGCGACGGCAGGGTGAACCAGCCGAAGTAGCTGACGGGGAAGTTTTCAGCATTGGACATGATCCAGCCGCTCAGCGGCATGGCGAAGATCAGGGCGTAAAGCGCTACGTGTGTTACCCGCGCCAGTACGGATTCCACCGGGCGTAACGTGGGCGGCAGCGGAGGAACGGTATTAGCCCAGCGCCACAGCAATCGCAGCACGGCCAGTGCGAGGATCGTGATGCCCACCGACTTATGGTAGGTGTACAGCTTGAGCTTCTGCAGGCTTTGCGGCAGATCGTGCGCGCGCTCGATGAGGATGTACTGTGCGATGATCAGCGCGACGATGGTCCAGTGAAACAGCTTGGCGATGGCACCATAGCGTTCGGCGGTATTCTTCAGCTGCATGGGCATCACTCTGGCGAATCTGAAGGTAGGGCCGATGTTACGCCATTTGCGCGTGGTTTTAGTTGCCGTGATGGTGCTGACCCTGTGTGCCTGTCCCGCGCCTCGCCGACCGCCGCCGCCGATCGCAGTACCGGTGCCGGAGCTGGTCCCTGTTGCGGGTGCGCGACTGTATGAAGTCGCGCCCGGGGAGTCCCTGGTGCGTATCCTGGTTTATCGCGGCGGCGCGCTGGCGTCTGCTGGCCACAATCATGTCATCGCCTCGCACGCGCTGTCGGGCAGGATCTACCTGCACCGGGAACTCGCGTGGTCGGCCTTTGAGCTGAGTCTGCCGGTGCGCACACTCACCATGGATGAGGCCTCGTTGCGAAGTGAAGAGGGCGCTGACTTCTCATCTGTAGTGTCGCCGGCGGCGATGGCGGGAACGCGTGGAAATATGCTTGGCGCGTCCGCGCTGGACGCAGAGCGCCATCCGTTCATACGGATCGTATCCACCGGCATCCGTGGTGACGATGAAGACATCGAAGTGGACCTGCGCGTCGGCCTGAAGGGAGCCTGGTATTCCCTGACGGTCCCGGTCGTTCTGCGGCGCGAGGCGCAGCGTTTGACTGCAACCGGCCAGTTCGCGTTGCGGCACGCGGATGTGGGGCTGGAGCCCTTCAGCGCGCTGCTCGGTGCGCTGAAGGTCCAGGATCAAATGATGGTGAAGTTCGCGATTGTCGCGAACTTCAGGGCCGTTTCCCGCTGATTTCGCGCAGCAGTGCATCGGCGCCGTACACCTTGGTCAGGGCTTCCTTCATGATGGCCGGGTGTACCGAGACGGCGCGGTTCATGTCCGCATCAAAGCTGTAGGAGCCCGAAATGGAATGGATGTTGCCGTCGAAGATGAGGCCGACGATGCGGCCGCTGGCGTTGATCAACGGGCTGCCGGAGTTTCCGCCCACGATGTCGTTGTTGCTGACCAGATTGTAGCGGGTGTCCATGTCGAGCTGATCTTTGACGCTCATCCAGCTGTCGGGCACGCGGAAAGGTTCCTGTCCGGTGGCGCGCGCAAACAAACGACCCAGCCGCGTGAACGGTTCCACCGGTTCGCCCAGTTCATTCCAGCCCTGTACGGTGCCGGGATTCAGCCGCAGCGTGAAGGTGGCGTCGGGCGGCACACTGGTGCCGAAGGCTTTGAAGCGCAGTTGGGCGATCTGTTCCGAAGCGGCGTCTGTCGGGGCCTCCACTTCGTCCTCGTAACGTTTGCGCACGGCGCGCGCCTGCGCATCGATGGCCTGTGCCAGCTCGATCATGGGGTCGTTCGCAGCCTTCAATGCCCGGGTCCCGCCCTCCCATAGCGCCATGCGCACCGTGGGATCGGCCAGGCTGGAGTCGTTCACCAGGCGTGCAGCCAGCGTGTCGGGCGAATCGCTGGCGAGCAGTTTGCGGACCACCGGGTGGTCGGGCCCCAGCCATTCGCGCATGCGCTCCAGCGAGAAGGACAGGGTCAGCTTTTCCAGCTCGGGGTACACCGGCACCTCGGCAGCCATCTGCTGCCTGGCGCGCGGCAGGGCGGTGTCGCGGTACTCACGCAGTCTGTCGGTGTTGTCCTTTGGTCTTTCTTCGGCGGCACGCACCAGTGTGCGCGCGTAGCCGAACAGCTTGCTGTTGAAGCCGGCGCCGCTCTCGAGGAAGGTATACGGCAGCGACAGGGCGCGGCGGGTCTGTTGCGCCTGCTCGATTCTGGCCCAGGGGTCGCCGTCGTGCAGGCTGGCGCGCAGGGATGCTTCCTGTTCACGCTTGCGTTCGAGCATGGCGTCATCGTGCAGGGCATCGAGCAGTTTGCGACGCACCTTGATGCCGTTCTCCAGGCCGCTGATGGGCGCCTCCACAATACGCACGGCTTCCGGGCTGGACTTGGCGAACTGCAGGTAGCGCCCGCGCAGTTCCGAGGCCCGCAGCAGCCACTGCGGCAGATCCACATCGCGCAGCGTCAGCAGTTGAGCTACCGTGAGCAGGCGGTTGGTGGAACCGGGATGCCCGGAGACAAACACCGGTTCTCCGGTCTGTGGTCCATTGAAATCGATCTGCAGGTAATTCGGCGGAGTGACCGGTTTGCCGTTCTTGTCGTAGGCGCGCATCAGCGCCATGTCCAGGCACCAGCGCGGGAACTGGAAGTTGTCCGGATCGCCGCCGAAGGCGCCGATGCCCTTCTCCGGTGCGAAGGCGATGCGCACGTCATTGTAGCGCTGGTACTTGTACAGCCAGTACTGGCCGCCGTTGTACAGCGTCACGGTCTGGCATGTCAGGCCCTTGTCCTTGCCGCCCGTCTTTCCGCAGGCCTGCTCCAGCTCGGTCAGGGTTTTCTTGCGCTGTTCGTTGGCGGTCTGTTCATCGAGGCCCCGCACTGCTGCCTCCACTTTTGCCGTGACGTTCTCCATGGCCATGAGTACATCGGCCACCTGCGTGCGACAGCGGATCTCGTCCTTGCGGCTGGCGGCGAGAAATCCCTCCTCCAGCAGGCTCTTGTCCTTGGAGGAGTTCTCCGCCAGGCAACCCCAGCTGCAGTGATGATTGGTGAGGATCAGCCCTTCCGGGGAGATGAACGAGGCCGTGCAGCCCGACAGACGCACCGTGGAAGTGCGCACGCGCTCCAGCCAGGCCGGGGTGATGTCCACGCCGAATTTCTGTTTGACCTGGGCGGCAGGAAAATCATGGTAGGTCCACATGCCCTCATCGGCACGGGTGGTTTGTGCGGCCCAAAGCGCGGCCAGCAGCACGGTGGTAATCAGTGCTCTCATTCGTTGTCTCCCGAAGTAGATATGAGGCCGTGAAAGTTGCGGGAGGATAGCATCAGACCGTGCATGCCGGCTGCGCCGTTCCGGAGCAGCCGGCATGCCCGATGTCCCAGGCCGGCTCTGGTGCCGGGCAGATCGGCGCGAACGCGGTATGAGGCTCGCGGGTATTCAGGCCGAACAGGCCTGTTGACCGATTACCTTTGTCAGATACTCGACGTGGCGATTGGTATCGTTCAGCGCGGGAATGTAGTCCAGCGTCTCGCCGCCGCTCTCGCGGAAAGTCTCCGCGCCACGAATTGCGATTTCCTCCAGCGTCTCCAGGCAGTCCAGTGAGAACCCGGGACAGATAACGCCTGCGCGTTTCATGCCCTTGCGCGCCAGTGACTTCAGAGTTTCCTCGGTGTAGGGCTGCAGCCACTTCTGCGCACCGAAGCGCGACTGGAAGCTCAGTGTCCACTGTTCAGTCGCAAGATCCAGCGATTGCGCCAGTCGTCGGGCGGTTTCCTCGCACTGTGTGCGGTAGGGGTCGCCGCGCTCACAGTTGCGCTTCGGCAGACCGTGGAAGGACATCAACAGGTGCTCCGGCCGCTCATGGGTCTGCCAGTGTTCAAGTACGCTCTGCCGCAGGGCCTCAATGTAGGCGGGAAGTGCATGGTAGTCGCTGATGAACCGCAGCTCCGGTATCCAGCGACGGGGGCGTGCCCAGGCGCTGACCTGATCGAACACCGCGCCGGTGGTGGCGCCGGAATACTGTGGATACAGCGGCAGCACGATCACCTGCTTTACGCCCGCTTTGAGTAAGGCATTCAGGCCCTCGGGGATGGATGGGCGACGGTAGGTCATACCCAGCTCGACGGTCAGTTCAGCGCGACGCAGTTTCTCGACCAGGCGGCGGGCGATGACGAGCTGGGGGGAGCCATCGGGGGTCCACACTTTCTCGTAGGCCTCGGCACTTTTCTTCGGCCGCGTGCGCAGCACGATGCCGTGCAGGATGGGCCACCACAGCAGCTTCGGTAGCTCCACGATGCGCGGGTCGGAGAGCATTTCCTTGAGGAACTGGCGAACGGCGGCGGGGCTGGGATCGTCCGGGGTGCCCAGGTTCACCAGCAGGATGCCGGCATTTATTGGTGCTTGTTCAGGCATCAATTCCGCCAATACATAAGTATTTGATGTCTGTATAGTCCTCAATACCGTACTTCGAGCCCTCCCGTCCCAGCCCGGATTCCTTCACGCCGCCGAAGGGGGCGAGTTCGGTGGAGATCAAACCGGTGTTCAGGCCGACGATGCCGCATTCCAGGCCCTCCGATACGCGCCAGGCACGGCCGAGGTCGCGGGTGTAGAAATAGGACGCCAGCCCAAACTCGGTGTCGTTGGCCATGCGCAGCGCTTCGGCCTCGGTCTTGAAACGAAATAGCGGCGCCACCGGGCCGAATGTTTCCTCGCGTGCGAGCAGCATGTCGGGTGTGACGCCGGTGAGCACGGTTGGCTCGTAGAAGGTGCCGGCCTGGGCGTGACGCTTGCCGCCCGCAATGACTTTGGCGCCCTTCGACACCGCGTCGTTGACGTGTTCTTCCACCTTGGCCAGCGCCTTGTCGTCGATCAGCGGGCCCTGGTCGGTTTCGCCTTCAAGGCCATCGCCCACGCGCAGTTTATCTACCGCCGCAGCCAATTTTCCTGCGAACGCATCGTAGACTCCATCCTGCACCAGCAGGCGGTTGGCGCATACGCAGGTCTGGCCGGTATTGCGGTATTTGCTGGCGATGGCGCCCTGCACGGCGGCATCGAGATCGGCATCGTCGAAAACGATGAACGGCGCATTGCCGCCCAGCTCCAGTGAGACCTTCTTCATCGTTTGCGCGCACTGGGCCATGAGCATCTTGCCCACGGCTGTGGAACCGGTGAAGGTGAGCTTGCGCACGGTGGGGTTGGACGTCATCTCGCCGCCGATCTCGCTGGCCGAGCCGGTGAGGACATTGAATACGCCCCTGGGCACGCCCGCGCGTTCGGCCAGTTCCGCCATGGCCAGGGCGGAATACGGCGTCTGCGACGCAGGTTTGCAGACAAAGGTGCAGCCGGCCGCCAGCGCGGGGCCGGCCTTGCGGGTGATCATGGCGGCGGGGAAATTCCACGGCGTGATCGCAGCTACCACGCCCACCGGCTGGCGCAGCACCACGATGCGTTTATCCGCCTGATGAGGCGGAATGATATCGCCGCAGATGCGTTTGCCTTCTTCGCCGAACCATTCGATGAAGGCGGCAGCGTAAGCGATCTCGCCTCTGGATTCGGCCAGCGGCTTGCCCTGCTCGGCGGTCATGAGCGTGGCCAGATCTTCCTGGTTGGCCATCATCAGATCGTGCCAGCGGCGCAGGATGATCGCCCGCTCCTTTGCCGTGCGCTTCGCCCAGGCCGGGAACGCGGCATGCGCGGCATTGATGGCGCGGCGGGTCTCGGCACCACCCATGTTCGGCACTGTGCCGAGTTTGTGCTGCGTGGCCGGGTTGGTGACGTCGACCGTGGCGGACTTGTCGGCGTCCTGCCACTGCCCGTCGAGATAGCACTGCTGACGGAAGAGGGCGCTGTCCTTCAGCTTCATGATTTCACCGCGAAGCATTCCACCTCTACTCGCGCGCCCAGAGCCAGGCCGTTGGCGCCCAGCGCGCTACGCGCGGGGAAGTGTTCCTTGAAAAAAGTCTTGTAGATATCGTTGAAGGCCGGCCATTCGGACATGTCCGCCAGCATCACGGTGCATTTGACCACTTCGTTCATGGTGTAGCCATGCGCCCGCACCAGGGTGCGGATGTTCTCCATGACCTGGCGGGCCTCTGCGGGCATGCCTCCGGGGACCAGTTCAAGCGTACCGGGGACATTGCCGATCTGTCCCGACAGATAGAGCGCATCGTCTACGCGCACGGCTTCGGACAGCGGCAGGCTTTGCGGGAGAACCTTGCCTGCGCCGAGGAATTCGACCGTTGCGGCCTGCAGTGGTCCGGAGAGTAGAAGGATTGCCGGCAGAATACGAAATGCGTTCATCGTTGCTCCTTGGGGTAGGGTCGATCGGCACGGATATAGCGGGGAATGTGCGTCAAAGCCGGGAGGCGCACAAGTGGGGTGGATCCGGGCGGGTGGCCCGCATCCGTGTGCCCACCGGGATAGCGTTCAGGCCGGCAGGTCTCTGCCGTGAACCGCTATCAGTTGGCCGGTGGAAAGGCGGTTTTCAGCCCTTTACAACCTGCTGATCGATGGCCCCGAAAATACTGCGCTCCTGCGCATCCATCATCTCGATGCGCACCCGATCGCCAAATTTCAGGAACGGCGTCTTCGGTTTGCCGCCTGCGACCTGCTCCAGCATGCGTTTCTCTGCCAGGCAGCTGGAGCCGTTACTGCGATCGTAGTTCGAGACCGTTCCCGAGCCGATGATGGCGCCAGCGCCCAGGCGGCGCGTGCGCGCGGCATGAGCGATAAGCCGCGGGAAATCGAATGTCATGTCGACGCCGGCATTGGGGCGGCCGAACGGCTCGCCGTTGATGTGGCTGATCAGCGGCAGATGCACCTTGCCGCCATCCCACGCCTTGCCCAGTTCGTCCACGCTGACCGCCACCGGCGAGAAGGCCGTGGCCGGCTTGGACTGAAAGAAACCAAAACCCTTGGCCAGCTCGACAGGTATCAGATTGCGCAGTGACCAGTCGTTTACCAGCATCACCAGCTGAATATGTCCGGCCGCCGCTGCCGCCGACACGCCCATGGGCACATCGTCGGTGATCACTGCCACTTCCGCCTCCAAGTCGATACCCATTTCTTCACTGGGTACCGGAACATCGTCCGTTGGGCCCAGCAGATCATCACCACCGCCCTGGTACATCAGGGGGTCTTCCCAGAATGAGGGCGGCATTTCCGCGCCGCGAGCCTTGCGGACCAGCTCCACGTGATTGACGTATGCGCTGCCGTCCGCCCACTGAAAGGTGCGTGGCAGGGGTGCGGCGCATTGTCCGGAGTCGAAGGCGAACACACCGGGCGCCGCCTGTCTGTCCAGCTGCGCGGAGACCTCGAGCAGCAGCGGCGCGCAGCGCTTCCAGTCATCGAGCGCCGCCTGCAGTGTCGCGGCGATGTCCGGCACCGCTACCGCGCGGGTCAGATCACGGGAAACGACGATGAGCTGGCCGTCGCGACTGGTGTTTTTCAGAGTTGAAAGTTTGATGGCGAATCCCCCTCACCGTTGCCCGCTTGCCCCGAAAGAGCAAGCGGGGAGCAGAAGTCATTTGTTTTTCCAGCTGTCCACGTAGCCGGTCCATTCCACGGTCCGGGCTGCCTCGCCGATCTCCAGTGCATCGCGCGTGTCCACCATCACCGCGATCTCGTCAGTGCCATCCTTGTCCTGCTTGAGCAGGTTCTTCAGGGCCTTCGGATGCGGACCGTGCGTGAAACCTCCCGGATGAATGGTCATCATGCCCGGGTGGATGTTGTCACGGCTGAAGAAGTTCCCCGCATGGTAGAACAGCAATTCATCGTAGTCATCGTTGTTGTGGAAGAACGGCACCTTGATGGCCCCAGGATCGGTCTCGAAGGGGCGCGGCACGAAGGTGCAGACCACGAAGCGGTTGCCGACAAATGTGGTGTGCGCTGATGGCGGCAGATGATAGCGATGGCTCATCAGCGGCCGGATGTCCTTGACGTTGATGCGCGCCACGCTCAGATCCCCGTGCCAGCCCACCACGTCCAGCGGATTGAACGGATAACTTACCACCGACACCTGGCCGCGGTGCTTGATGCGCACGCTCCAGGGCTGCGAGTCGCTGCGCTGTGCAACGAAAGCCTCGTCGATCTTCGGCACATCCAGCATGGCCGGATCAAAAATGGCGTGCGGCCCGACCAGCCCCTTGTCCGGGAGCATGTAGCTGGCGTTTGTCGCCTCGATCAGCAACGCGGCCAGTGGTTCGGCGCATTCCAGTCGCCACATCGTGCCGCGCGGCAGTACGATGTAGTCGCCTGTCGCGAACGACAGATGACCGTAGTCGCAGAACAGCTCCCCGCTGCCGGCATGTATGAACAGCAGCTCGTCGCCGTCGGCATTGCGCGCCAGGTGGTCCATGGATTTCGCGGCGCGCCAGAAGCGGATGCGCGTGGCGTTGTTGTGGGCTACCTCCGCCGCATCCCAGGGCGAGGCGCCATCCGTTGCGATCTTCGTCAGATCGAAGGCATGGGGCTGCAACGGCCCCTGAAAATCGCTCCAGGCGGTGGGCGGATGGCGGTGGTACAGATGCGCGGCGGGCCCGAAGAACCCCTCCTTGCTGATTTCACGCTCATACGTGCCCTCGGGCAGGTCGGCATGGGCCTGGCGAGAGGCCTGGCCTTCGACGCGGGAAAAAGAGATGTAGCGCTTCATGGCGGATTCCGGGGCTCTGGTGAGCAGATAATTTAGTTTCAAATGAAACTGTTCGCAAGGTGGACAGCGGCGGCCACGGGATCAACGCCGAATCCTCCTGCTTCATCGGCCATGCCCCCCGGAATTACCCGGGTACGGCCAACCCGGCCTACCGCTCGACAATGGCGGTAACGCCCATCCCTCCCGCCGTACAAATGGATATGAGTCCGCGCCTGCCGTCGCGTACCGCCAGCAGTTTCGCCAGTGTGGCCACGATCCGCGCCCCGGTGGCAGCGAAGGGATGGCCTATAGCCACGCTGCCGCCGACCACGTTCATCTTCGTCCTGTCGATGCTGCCCAGCGGTTCAGCCAGTCCGAGCTGCTCGCGGCAGAACTGCGGCGACTCCCAGGCCTTCAGCGTGCACAGCACCTGGGCCGCGAATGCTTCGTGAATCTCGTAGTAGTCGAAGTCCTGCAGGGTCAAACCCGCATCCCGCAGCATGGCCGGCACCGCGTAGGCCGGCGCCATCAACAAACCCTCCTTGCTCACGAAGTCCACCGCCGCCGCCTTGCCGTAGGTCAGCCAGGCCTGCACGGGCAGGTTGCGCTGCCGCGCCCAGTCCTCCGAAGCCAGCAGCACCGCCGCCGCGCCGTCGGTGAGCGGGCTGCTGTTGCCCGCGGTGAGCGTGCCGCGTCCGGTGGTGTCGAACGCTGGCTTGAGCCTGCCCAGTTTTTCCATGCTGCTGTCGCGGCGCACGTTGTTGTCCGCCTTCAGGCCCTGGTAGCCGATGACTAGGTCGTCATAGAAGCCGGAATCGGAAGCTGCCGCCGCGCGCAGGTGGCTTTCAAGCGCCAGTTCGTCCTGCTCCTGGCGGCCGATGCCCCATTTCTGCGCCATGATTTCAGTGCTCTGGCCCATGCTCAGCCCCGTGCGTGGCTCCGTCACGCCCGGCAGCACCGGTTTGAAGTGACGCGGGCGCAGGCCGAAGAATGGCTTGATCTTCTGCATGAAACTGCGCGCGCGGAAACTGCGCAGCAGCAGCTGCTGGTATTCCTTTGAAAACACCACCGGCGGATCGCTGACGGTGTCCACGCCGCCGGCGATGCCATTGTCGATCTGGCCCAGCGCGATCTTGTTGCCGATGAGAATGGCTGCTTCCAGGCTGGTGCCGCAGGCGCGCTGCAGGTCCATACCCGGCGTTTCATTTGCCAGTCCGCTGCTGAGCACGCTTTCACGCACCAGGTTCCAGTCCCTGGAATGTTTCATGACCGCGCCTGCCGCCACGTCGCCGAGCTTCTCGCCGCGCAGCGCGAACCTGTCCACCACGCCTTTCAGAGCCGCGGTGAGCATGTCCTGGTTGCCGACACCGGCATAGGCGCCGTGGGCGCGGGCGAAGGGGATGCGGGTGCCGCCGATGATGGCAACACGCCGGGGTTGGGAGCCTACGAGCATGGTCACGCCTCCTTATGAGCCTTTCAGGTCGGTGAAGGCCGGCCGGGCCGGAACGCCGTTTGCGAGCTTGCAGTAGAATGCCACAGCGCGTCACGCGAGGATAATCACGCCGCGACGCGCATTCCCCAATGAAGCAAATCCTGAACACAGCGCCCCTCAGGCGGCGTATTGCCGAGCACTCACGCGCGATTTTCCGCCTGGGCGGGCCGCTGATTGTCACCAACCTGGCCATCACCGGCATGAACTTCACCGACACGGTGATGGCCGGGCAGCTTGGCGCCATCGATCTGGCCGCTGTGGCCGTGGGCAGTGCCTTCTATTTCCTGTTCTACCTGGCGGGACTGGGAATGCTGATGGCCCTGAGTCCGTTGGTGGCGCACTACTATGGCGCTGGCGGTAACCGGGTGGTGGGGGAACTGGCGCGCCAGGGCCTGTGGCTCAGCCAGATGATTGTCGTGGCCATTATCCTGCCGTTGCTGTGCGTTCGTCCGGCACTCACCGCCATTGGCATCGGTCCGGAAGTGCTGCCCAAGGCTGTGGGCTTCGTCTATGCCATTTCCACGGGGGTGCCCGCCATCATGGCCTTTCTGGTGCTGCGCTTTGTCAGCGAAGGCATCGGCTGGACGCGCCCCATCATGTATACGGCGCTGATCGGTCTGGTGGTCAATATCTTCGGCTGCTACGTGTTCATGTACGGCAAGCTCGGCCTGCCTGCGCTCGGCGCGGTGGGCACCGGGGTCTCACACGCGCTCGTCATGTGGCTGATGTTCCTCTTCATGTTCCGGTATGTGCGGCGCCACCGCATCTATCGGCCCTTTGAGCTGTTTTCACGCTTCGAGATGCCGCGCGCGGCGCGGCTGCGCGAGATCTTGGCGCTGGGTGCGCCGATCTGCGGCTCGGTGATTTCCGAGGCCGGTCTGTTCGTGGCCGCGGCATTGATCATGGGCACCCTTGGCGCCGTGCAGGTGGCCGCGCACCAGATCGCCATCAACTATGCAGCGCTTATGTTCATGATCCCTCTGTCGCTGCATTCGGCGATGACCATACATGTGGGCCATGCCCTCGGGCGCGGCGATGCCGCGGAAGGGCGCTTTGGTGGTTGGGTGGGTGTCGGGTTGTGCACCGTATTCATGATGGCTTCCGCGCTGGTGCTGGTGGCGTTCAACAACGAAATCGCGGCGTTCTACACGCAGGATGAGGCGGTGCGCGCGCTGGCGGCCAGCCTGCTGATCATGGCGGCGGTCTTTCAGGTATCAGACGGGTTGCAGGTGGCTGCCGCCGGCGCGCTGCGCGGCTTCAAGGATGCCCGCATCCCCATGTTGCTCAACCTGCTGGCCTACTGGGCCGTGGGCTTTCCGTTGGCTTACTGGTTGGGGATTGAACACGGCGCCGGGCCCCGGGGCATCTGGATGGGATTGATCGTGGGGCTGAGTGTGTGTGCGGTGCTGCTCAACGCCCGCTTCTGGATCGTCTCGAATCGCGCGGCCTAAAGAAAGCCGTAGCCCAGCGTCTCGATTGCGGTGACCTTGCCGTCTACAAATTTCAGCCGGCGCATGAATCGCTGCGGACCGAAATTATATAGCCACTTCTCCACCGGCACCTCAACCAGACCATCGCCGACATAAACGGGCCTGCCGTTGAGCCACAGCACCGCGCGGCGCAGCAGGGTGCTTTTGTCGATGTCCTCGGGTTTGCCGCACTTGGCGCGTACTTCCGCGCGGGTGTCGCCGTCCACAATCAGCTTGGTGCCGCAGCGCATGCTGTCGGCGGCCGCGGTGGAGCCAGCAAATACAGACAACAGAAGCAGGGCACGCAACATGGGGCCACTGTATCGCAACCGGGTGAACCAGGCGTGAATCCGTGTTGATTCAGGATCGTGGTGGAGGAGTGGGGCGACAGGCAAAAGGCGCTGCCCGCCGTCTTGCCGATCGGGTGACAAGACGGCGGGCGAGCTCCATGCGTAAATTCAAACCTGTTCCCTGAACGTTCCCTAAGCCAGACGATGCTGCATTCCATGTCTCTTCCATGCGGGCAGGCATCCAGGCCCATTTGCATCGTCTACATAAAGGAAAGCGACAAAAGCGGGGGATTGCTATCACGCAGCTTGCCAAACTGTGCGCCGGCGCACGAAAGTAGCCGAGACGAGAATATGTTCAGTGCATGATCGCTATTGCGAGACTTTTCAAGCTATTGATTGTATTAACTAATGCTGCAGTGTCAGCCTGGGCTGGGCTGCGAGGAGATATTCGATGCGTGTGCTGTGGATGATGCCGATGGCGCTTTGTCTGGCTGCCTGCAAGCCGCAGGCGCCCGTGGAAGCGCCACCGCGGTTCAAGGAGTCTTTCCACCTCAATACCTTCGAGCAGGCGTTTGGTTACGCACAGGCAGTGAAAGTTGGCAGCACCTTGTATGTATCCGGTTGCGTGGCCGTGGATACCGAGGGTCTGCTGGTGGCTCCCGGAGACATGGCCGGACAGCTCAATGCGGCCTACCTGAATCTGCAGGCGACATTGCGGGCGCACAACGCTGGTTTTGAGCACGTGGTGCGCGAGAACATTTACACCACAGATATGGAAGCGCTACTGGTCGTAGCGGACCAGAGGTTCAGGTACTACCCGCAAGAGGCGCTGCCTGCGGGAACGTGGGTGCAGGTCGAGCGGCTGGTGGATCCGGGGTTTCTGGTCGCCATCGAGGTAACTGTGGAGTTGCCGTAGGGGCGGAGATTTATCCGGGGAGGAAGTTATCCACAGTTTATGGGGAATCTCCGCCCTTAAACTGTGGATAACTTCCTCCCCGGATAAATCTCCGGCCTGCACGCGCGGGCAGCTATTCCGCGAAGGAGGCAGGGGATAGTGGTGGCCGCTCAGCCGGTCCTGGCCTTGACCTCCGGGAATTGTGGAGTCTCGGGCGGACGATGGCTCTCCACCCTGTTGCGGCCATTGTCCTTCGCCAGGTACAGCGCCGCGTCGGCGGCTTCGATCAGTTCATCCGCAGCGTAGATGCAGCCGGGTGCTGTGGTGGCTACTCCGGCGCTCAGCGTTACCCGGTCGGCCACTGTCGAGCCGGCATTGTGAATGGCCAGTCTCCAGACATTGCGTCGCAGGCGGTCGGCGAACAGCCAGGCCTGCTTGCCATCTATGCCGGGCAGAATGATGGCGAACTCCTCGCCGCCGTAGCGGGCAGCCAGATCGCCGGCACGGCGGAATGTCTTCTCCACGGTCTGGGCTACGCGCTTGAGGGTGTCGTCGCCGCGCGCGTGGCCGTAGGAGTCGTTGTAGGGTTTGAAACTATCTATGTCACAGAGAATCAGCGACAGGGGATGGCCCTCACGCTGGCTGCGACGCACTTCCAGGGCCAGAGTCTCGTCGAAGTGGCGGCGGTTGGCGATTCCCGTCAGCCCGTCGATGCTGGCCAGGCGCGTGAGGCGTTCGTTGGCCTGCTGCAGCTGCACGCGCACCGCTTCCAGCTCACGGATGGTTCTCCAGAAATACAGCACCACGACCGAAAATACGGCTGCGGCCAGCAGAATACCGGCGCCGATCCACACCAAGAGCGTAGTCCCCTCAAATTGTTCAGTCGGTTGCGCTGGTGCGATCCTGCCCCGGCGGCATAAGACTATATCTCTGCCGCCGCGACTGACGGGCGTCGTTCACAGATCGGTGGCAAAGCGATCATCGAGCGCATGGGGTGTGCCGGTATGCGTCCGCATATGTCAAACTTCCTCGCCGCAACCGCCGCGGGAAAATGGTTGAAACAGTCTTGAGCGACAATCGCCGGGCGATCGATCGGATCTACGAACAGCGCATGGCCGCGTTGAGTAACTCGGGCCAGCGCGATGTCCTGCAGGGCGGGCGCAGGGGCGTGGAAAAGGAGTCGCTGCGTGTGACCCCGCTGGGCCACATCTCGCAGCGCCCGCATCCATCGGCGCTCGGCTCGGCACTGACCGGACCGCACATCACCACTGATTACTCGGAAGCGCTCATTGAACTGGTGACGCCGGCTTTCGGCGAGAACTGGGAGCTGCTGCAGTATCTGTGCGACCTGCATCAGTTTGTCTATCGCCACATTGGCGATGAACTCCTGTGGGCCACCAGCATGCCCTGCTCGGTCGGCGCTGATGCGGACATCCCCATCGCGCAGTACGGCCACTCCAATATCGGGCGGATGAAGACCCTGTATCGCGAAGGACTGGGTGCCCGCTATGGGCGGATGATGCAGGCTATTGCGGGCGTGCATTTCAACTATTCATTTCCCGCGCAATTCTGGCCGGTGCTGGCTGCAGCCATGGAATCGCGCCACGCCGGGCAGGACTTTATTTCTTCGTCCTACTTTGCATTGCTGCGCAACTACCATCGTCACGGCTGGTTGGTGCTGTACCTGTTCGGGGTTTCGCCGGCGGTATGCAAGTCCTTTCTCGCCGGACGCACGGTGGGCTTGAGCGAACTTGATCGCGCCACTGCCTTCGCGCCGCATGCCACCTCGCTGCGTATGAGTGACGTGGGCTATCGCAACAAGAACCAGGCCGGGCTGCATATCTCGGTCAACAGTCTCGAGGACTATGTGCGCGATCTCAGCCGCGCCATCGCCATGCCCTATGCCGAATACCAGGGATTGAGTCCGCAGCTGTCGTCCAGCCTGCTGCAGATAGAGAATGAATACTACGCATTTATCCGCCCCAAGCGCGTTGCCCGCTCCGGCGAGCGCCCGACCAAGGCGCTGCGCCGCGCAGGCGTGGAGTATGTGGAAGTGCGTGCGCTGGACGTCAGCGCGTTCGATCCGGTGGGCGTCAATCAGAACGGTCTGCGCTTCATGGAGGCGTTTCTGGCCCTGTGCATTCTCAAGGACAGTCCAGTACTGCAGCGAGAGGAGCAGCTGGCATACGATGCAAATCATGTCGCCGTGGCCCGTCGCGGGCGTGAGCCGGGATTGACGCTGCGGCATGACGGCCGGGAGCGGTCGCTGCAGGACTGGGCGACGACGCTGCTGGATGAAATGCAGGGCGTGTGCGAACTGCTTGATGCGGGTGATCCGACGCGGCCCTATGCGGCGGCGCTGGCAGAGCAGGAGGCAAAGGTGCGCGAGCCGCAGCTCACGCCTTCAGCCAGGATGCTTCGGGAGCTGAACGACGGCAAGGAGAGTTTCTTCGATCTGGCGCTGCGGATGTCGGCTACGCACAAGGCCTATTTTCTTGACCTGTATCCGCCGAACGGGCAGCGGTTGGAGGAATTTCAGTCCGAAGCACGGGAGTCGTTACGCGAGCAAGCGGCGATCGAAGCGGCAGATGCCATGCCCTTCGATGAGTATCTGCGCCGGTACCTGGCCGACTAGGCCCGGCTGCCGGCGTCCTTGCGCCGGATGTACAGCAGCTTCTCGACTTCGGCGATGACCTCACCGTGCGCATCGCGCACGTATACCGTGAAAACCGGTTCGATTTTTTCCTGCTGCGCCAGCTGTGTGCGCAGATCGTCAAGTTGCTGCTGGCTGAGACGAAACTCCGCACGCACCGTGCCGCGTCCCGGCTTGCGGAAGCGGATGGTGGCTGCCTTGTCCCAGACGATGTAGTCCCGCCCCAAATTCTGCAGCAGCATCAGCATGTAGAAGGCATCGGTCATCGAGTACAGCGAGCCACCGAAGTGGGTGCCGACATAGTTGCGGTTCCACCAGCGCAGCTTCATTTCCACGTCCACCGCACGCAGATCCTCGCTCATGTGAACGCGGATGCCGGCGCCGAGCAGGGGCGGGTAGAGATTGATCCAGCGCAGCCGGGTGGACTTTCGCCCCATGGCGCGCCCGTCCTACCTGAAAATGGCGGTGTGGGCCTTGCCGGTGCTGTCGATAAAGCCCCGGTACATGCCCGTTGAATTGAAGCTGAATACCACGTTACCGGCCGGATCAAGGCCGACAATGCCGCCTTCCCCGCCCATCTTCACCAATTTATCCATGATCACCTCGTCCGCAGCCTTCTGCAGCGAAACACCCCGATACAGAGTCCGCGCGCAGATGTCATGTGCCACGGCAGCGCGAATGAAGAACTCGCCATGGCCCGTAGCGGAGATCGCGCCGGCGCTGTTGTCGGCATAGGTGCCGGCGCCGATAACCGGGGAATCGCCGATACGGCCATATTTCTTGTTGGTCATGCCGCCGGTGGAGGTGCCTGCGGCCAGGTTGCCGTGTTTGTCCAGCGCCACCGCGCCGACAGTGCCGAACTTGTTGTCATCCGGCCAGCGCGTCCCGCCCGGCACGACCGCCGCGCGGTCGCTTTCGTGCTCGGACAGTACGCTGGCCTGCGGATCGTTCTTCTGAACCTCGAGCAATTGCTGCCAGCGGCGTTCAGTCCAGAAATAGGCTGGATCGACGATCTGCAGGCCAACGCTGGCGGCGAATTGCTCGGCGCCCTTGCCGCTGAGCATGACGTGGCTGGACTGTGTCATGACGGCGGCGGCCAGACGGATCGGATTTCTTACCGTTGACACCCCGGCCGCGGCACCGGCATTGAGCGTGGCGCCTTCCATAATGGAGGCGTCCATTTCGTTGGTCTTGTGATGGGTGAATACCGCGCCCTTGCCGGCATTGAACAGCGGGGAGTCCTCCATGGTAACGATGGCCTCCTGCACCGCTTCTACCGCCGTGCCCCCGCTCGTGAGCACCGTATAGCCGGCGCGCAGTGCCTCCTCAAGCTTCGCGCGGTAGGCCTGCTCCAGCTCGGGCGTGAGGTTCTCCCTGAGAATGGTGCCGGCGCCGCCGTGGATGGCGATGCGCAGATTTGACTCGTCCGCCATGGCGGTTGCTCCTGAGATTGATAGTGCCACCGCGACCAGGCCCAGAACCTTCCACTGCATGAGTCACCTCTATATTTCTTTCTCGCCCTGTGCGTTTGCCCGCAGGACCTGCATAATCGCGGCCAGCATAGTCTGGCTGGGCGACTGCGAGCATACTCAGCACCGACCGTGCAGGCCAGCCGAAGCCAGCAAACGGGTATACTCGCGCCAATGCACCGAGCAACGGTCCTGTTGATCGATCACAGCCCCGAGGATCAGCGGCTGATACGGGAGGAGCTGGAGCAGATCCGCGGCAATCCTTTTGCCCTGGAGGTCACCGATACGCTGGCCGCCGGCCTGGAGCGGCTCAAGCGCGGCGGTATCGACGTCATCATTCTCGATCTGGCGCTGCCCGACGGGCTGGGGCTGACCAACTTCCTGCGCGTGCAGCCCAAAGCCGACGACGTCCCCATTCTGGTGCTGATCGGGATGAGCGATGAGGAGCTTGGCCACGAGGCGGTGGAGCGTGGCGCACTGGATTTCCTGATCAAACAACAGCTGGTCAGCACCTTGCTGGACAAGGCGCTGCGCTACGCCACCGAGCGCACTCATACGTTGCTGGCGCTGAAGGCCTCGGAAACCCGCTATCGGGAGCTGTACGAGAATGTGGTGGCCGGCGTGTTCCAGTCCACGCCGGATGGGCGCTTCATGTCCGCCAATCCGGCGCTCGTGAACCTGCTGGGCTTCAGTTCAGAGGATGAGCTGCTGGCGCTGGATATCGGTCGCGACCTGTACATGTACGTTGAGGACCGCGAGAACTGGGTGCGCAATATCCAGAAGACCGGCGAGATCCGCAATTCCGAGGTGGTCCTCAGACGCAAGAACGGCGAGAAGATCGTGGTGCTGGAGAACTCCCGCGCCGTGCGCGGCGAGCAAGGCGAGGTGCTGTACTACGAGGGCACGCTCACCGATATTACCGAAGCACACGAGCTGTCCCAGCAGCTGTCCTACGAGGCCAGCCACGATGCGCTCACCGGACTGATCAACCGCCGCGAGTTCGAGCTGCGGTTGCTGCGAGCCATCGAAAGCGCACAGCCGGGCAAGCGTACCCATGCCCTGTGCTACCTGGATCTGGACAACTTCAAGGTCATCAACGACACCTGCGGGCACATCGCCGGTGATGAGCTGCTACGCCAGCTCGCCGCGGTGCTCGGCCACAAGATACGTACGCAGGATTCCCTGGCGCGTCTGGGCGGGGATGAGTTTGGCCTGCTGCTGCATGACTGCACGCTTGATGACGCCGACAAGGTGGCCCGCGACCTGCTGAAGACCATTGATCAGTTTCAGTTCATATGGGGTACCAGTTCCTTCTACATCGGCGCCAGCATCGGCGTGGTGGCAATCGACTGTCATCAGCGTCGTGTGGCCGGCGTGCTCAGCGCAGCCGATGCCGCCTGCTACGCGGCCAAAGACCAGGGACGCAATCGGGTGCACGTGTACCGCGAGGACGATTCGGTGGTGGCCCGTCGTCACGGTGAAATGCAATGGGTCTCGCGCGTAAAGCGCGCGCTGACCGAGCAGCGATTCTTTCTCGAGGCCCAGCCTATTGTTCCGATTGCGCGCTTTGGCGCTGCCGGCGAGTCGGGTGGCGGGCTGCCGCACTACGAGGTGCTGGTGCGACTGCGCGACGAGTACAACCGCCCGGTGCCGCCTGGCGCCTTCATGCCGGCGGTGGAGCGCTACAACCTGGCCAGCCGACTGGATCGATGGGTGATCGGTGCGGCCTTCGACTGGCTGCGCCAGAACCACGAGCGGCTTGATGACATCGACCGCTTCTTCATCAATCTCTCCGGCGACAGTCTGAGTGATGAGGAACTGCTGGATTTCATCGTGCAGGGGTTGAAGGACTCCGGTGTGCCACCGCAGCGGGTGGGCTTTGAAATCACCGAGACGGCGGCCGTCAACAACCTCACTCGCGCCAACAGTATCATCGGCAAGCTGCATGAACTGGGCGTGGTCTTCGGCCTGGATGATTTCGGCAGCGGGGTGTCTTCCTTTGCTTATCTGAAGGCCCTCAGCGTGGATCTACTGAAGATCGACGGCCTGTTTATCGCCAACATCGCCACCGATCCCGTGGACTGTGAAATGGTGCGATCCATCAATCGCATCGGCCAGGTCATGGGCAAGCGCACTGTGGCTGAATCGGTGGAAGACATGGCGGTGCTGGAAAAGCTGGGCGAGATCGGTGTGGACTACGCTCAGGGTTTCGCCCTGGGTCTGCCCGTACCCATCGACGAGGCGCTGCTGCCGCTGCGATTGCCCCGATTGAAAGCGGGGGTTTAGACTGCACGCCCCCGTACGCCCAGGAGGCGTGCCATGGACGATACCAAGGATCCAGCTATACGGTTGCTGATGGTGGAGGATGTGGCCGATGAGGCCCGGCTCGCTTCGCTGCAGCTGAGCCGTTCCGGTCTGCGCCATGAATTTTCCCGCGTCGAGAACGAAGCGGACCTGCGTCAGGCCCTGGTGCAGTTCCAGCCCTCACTGATCCTGTCTGATTTCACCCTGCCGCAGTTCGATGGTATGACCGCCTTGCGTGTCTGCCGCGAAGTGAAGCCTGATGTGCCTTTCGTGTTCTTCTCCGGCACCATCGGCGAAGAGCGGGCCATCGAGGCGCTGAAAAGCGGTGCCGTAGACTACGTACTCAAGAGCAATTCCAAACGACTGGCTGCCGCAGTGCGTCGCGCTCTGCAGGAAAATGATGAACAGATGGCCCGTCGGCGCGCCGAGATGCTGCTGCGCGAGAGCGACGAGAGACTGCGTCGCCTCAATCGGGTGCACGCCATGCTCAGCCACGTAAATTCCGCGGTACTGCGTATCCGCGACGCCGAGGAACTGCTGCGCGAGGCCTGTCGCATTGCCATCAAACATGGTCAGTATGCCGCCGCCTGGACCGGACTCCTCGATGAATCCGGTGCGGCACTGATACAGAGCGCAGGCGCCGGCCAGCATCCGCACCTGTTCGGCGCCGGGCCGTTCACGCTGGACCTGGGTGCGCGTGGACCGGAAAATTTGTTGCTGCGCGCGCTGCGTACTCGCCAGTACGCCATTGTCGAGCGGCGTGCTGGCGCCGTCGCCGGCGGCCCGCTCAGGCGCGAACTTGAGCGCAACGGTCTGGAAGGCGCTATCGCACTGCCGCTGTTTCGTGGCGAGGAGCCAGTGGGTGTCTTCGCCCTGGCGGGCGACTGCGCGCAGCTGTTCGATGTCGGCGAGATCAAGTTGCTGCAGGAACTCGCCGGAGACATCTCCTTTGCCCTGCAGCACATCCGTCAGGAGGCGCGCCTGCGCTACCTGGCGAACTACGACAGTCTTACCGGTCTCGCGAACCGTGATCTATTCGCCCTGCGTCTGCAGCAATATATCGATTCAGCTCCACCGCAGGCGCTGCTGGCCGTTGCCCTGTTCGATGTCAACCGCCTGAGCGAGATCAACCATACGCTCGGACGCCACCAGGGCGATCAGTTACTGCGCCAGGTTGCCTCCCGGCTGCGCCGCGGCGAACCCGATAACGGACGGCTGGCGCACCTCGGCGGCGGGGTGTTTGCCACGGCTTTCACCGGCCTGGGCTCTGAAGCGGAGTCGTTTCGCCTGCAGGACTGGTACGAACGGCAGCTGGTAAGTGAGCCACTGCAGCTGGACGGACAGGATCTGCGTATCGCCGGCCACCTGGGTGTGGCGCTGTATCCGGCGGACGGCAGCGACGCGCCAGCCCTGATGAACAGTGCCGAAATAGCGCTGCGCAATGCCAAGGGCGCCGGCGAACGGGTGATGTACTCATCGCCGCTGCTCAACGCCCGTGCCGCCCGGCGCCTGTCTCTGGAAGGCCGGTTGCGTGTCGCCTTCGAGCGTGAGCAGTTTTCCATGCAGCTGCAGCCGAAGGTCAGTCTGTACACCGGCGCCATCACCAGTTTCGAAGCCCTGCTGCGGTGGTTCGAGCCGGACAATGAAATCGTGGCGCCGGAAGTCTTCGTGCCAGTGCTGGAGGAGATGGGGCTGATCGACGTGGTGGGCGAGTGGATGCTGCATCGGGCTTCGGTGGTGATTTCCAGCTGGCGTGCCGCCGGCAGTCGTGCGCGAATAGCGGTGAACATCTCCGCGCGCCAGCTCGGTCATGGAGATTTCGTCGGGCGATTGCGCGCCAGTGTGGGCGCGAGCGCCGGTGAAGATCCGCGCATCGACCTGGAATTGACCGAAAGCTCATTGCTGGCGAATCTGGATGCCAGCATCGCCCAGCTGTGCGAGGCCCGACAGCTGGGCTTCGGCGTGGCCATTGATGACTTCGGTACCGGCTATTCCTCGCTGAACCAGCTGGTGCGTCTGCCCGTGGATACCCTGAAGATCGACAAGAGCTTCGTGCAACGCATGATTGTAGATCGCAATGTGTGGGCCGTGGTGGCAACCATTACCTCTCTGGCCGATTCCATGCAGCTCAACACGGTTGCTGAGGGTGTGGAGACGGCCGAGCAGCTGGTTCATCTGCGTCGGCTGGGATGCAGCGAATACCAGGGATATTTCTTCAGTCCGCCGGTGTCGGCGGTGGCGGCCAGCGGCATGCTGGGTGTGGATCCGGGCGCAGACGGCGCGCAGTGAAGCTGGCCACTGCCGCACCCTCCCGATATTCTTGGGTACCCCGCCCGGATTTCACGCATGACGCCCATCACCACCCCGGATATCGACAGCAACCGGCTGGATCGCATCGCGCACAAGCGCCGGATCACGACCGCACGGCGACACATCTTCCTGTGTACGGGCGGTTCCTGTGCGCCTCAGGCGCAGCAGCAGGATTGCTGGGAGTTCCTCAAGCGCCGGCTGGCCGAGCTGGGGCTGGTGGATGTCGAGGGCGGAGTGCTGCGCACCAAGGCTGATTGCCTGCGCATCTGCACCGCCGGCCCAATAGCCGTCGTCTACCCCGAAGGCATCTGGTATAGGCATTGTACGCCGCAGAATCTGGAGCTCATCATTCAGCGCCATCTCATCGGCGGCCAGCCGGTGAGTGAGTTGATGTTTTCGCAAAATCCCTTGTAGGAAGCTGTCATGTGCAAAGCAATTCGCATTCATGAATACGGTGGTCCGGAAGTGATGCGCTGGGAAGACGTCAGCGTTGGCGCACCCGGCCGCGGACAGGCGCGTGTGCGGCACACGGCAATTGGTCTGAATTTTGTTGATGTCTACGAGCGCATCGGACTGTATCGCGGTGAACTGCCGGGCGGCGTGGGTCGTGAGGCGGCGGGTGTGGTCGAGGCGGTGGGGCGCGGTGTGCGCCATCTGAAAATCGGTGATCGGGTGGCCTATACCTATCCAGTTGGCGGCGCCTATAGCGAAGCGCGGCTGTGTCCGGCTGAGCATCTGGTGCGCATACCGGCTGCTATTGATGATGTTCAGGCCGCTTCGCTGATGCTAAAGGGCCTGACTGCGCACTACCTGCTGCGCAAGACCTGGCGCGTGAAGCGCGGCGACACCGTGCTGTTTCACGCCGCCGCCGGTGGGGTTGGGTTGCTTGCCTGCCAATGGGCCCGCCATCTGGGCGCAAAGGTCATCGGCGTGGTCAGCAGTGAAGAAAAAGCCCGACTGGCGAAGCGCAACGGCTGTCACCGTGTCCTTGTTGCTCCTGGAGAGGATCTGGCGCCGCAGGTGCGCAAACTTACCCGCGGCGCCGGAGTCGACGTGGTGTATGACTCGGTGGGCAAAGGCACCTTCTTTCCGTCCCTGGATTGTCTGCGGCCGCTGGGTCTGATGGTGAGCTTCGGTAACGCCTCCGGCCCTGTGCCGCCCGTGGCTCCGCTGGAACTGGCGAAACGCGGTTCCCTGTTCCTGACGCGGCCGACGCTGGCCGACTACGTGGCTACGCGCGCCGCCCTGGAAGGTGCCGCCCGCGAGTTGTTCGCGGTCGTGAAAAAGGGCGCGGTCAGGATCCACATCGGCCAGCGCTACCCTCTGCGCGATGTCGCCACCGCGCATCGCGACCTGGAAGCGAGACGTACTACCGGCGCGACGGTGCTGATTCCATAGCATCATACGCCGGAGGGCACGCATACGCGTCCCGGTATGTAACAGTTTCAATTTGTCCGGGGAGCATCATCCTTCCGGGACCCTGATGTCAGAGGACACCGCGGGCGTCAATTGCGAACTCTCATCTCCAGTATTGTTCTAGTTGCTCTGGTTGTTCTGGCGGGTTTTGCAGCCACTGCATGGTGCGCGCCGCCGACGGTCATTCCGCCGTCCGCCGAGCTGGAGGCCGCTGGAGCGGTTATTCGCAGTATCGATCTGCGCATCCGCAACATCTTCAATCTGAACGATCCGCAGGAAGACAAGCCGCTGTACAGGCTGGCAAACCGTCTGCACATTCAGACGCGCGAAGCTACTGTGCGTGCCCGGCTGCTGTTCCGCAGCGGTGATTCATTCTCGCAGCGCACGCTGGCAGAAACCGAACGCCACTTGCGCGAACTCGACTATCTCTACGATGCGCGCATCAGTGTGGTGCGCTACGAACCGCCTTACGTAGACCTGGTAGTGATCACGCGCGATGTGTGGACCCTGCAGCCGGGCCTGTCATATGACCGCAAGGGCGGTGCGAGTTCATCGGAGTTCGAGCTGCAGGAGGAGAACCTGTTCGGTTACGGCAAGCGCATTGCCGTATCGCGCAACCGCGACGTGGAGCGTACCTCACTGACGGCGCAGTGGCGCGACCCGAATATCTTCGGCAGTCACTGGCGTGACGATCTTGCCTATTCCTCCAATGACGACGGACACTTCCAGCAGATGCTGCTGGAGCGGCCGTTCTATTCCTTCGATACCCGCTGGAGTATCGGGGTGGCCGCCCGTGACGGCGTACGCGTCGATCCAAGATATGACCTGGGAGAGCTGGTCGATGAGTTCCGCCATGACGAGACGCTGCTGGAGGTATACGGCGGTATCTCTGGCGGGCTGGTCGATGGCTGGACACGTCGCTGGCTTGCGGGCTGGCGCTATCACCACAACAGCTTCGCGATCTCACCGCAGCGTCTGGTGCCGCTGGAACTGCCGCCGGAACGCAAATTGACCTATCCGTGGATCGGCGTGCAATGGATCGAGGATCGCTACGAAACCACTTCCAATCTCAACCAGATCAACCGCACCGAGGACCTGTTCTATGGTCGGGCGCTGCGCCTGGAGCTGGGATGGTCGTCGCCGGTATGGGGCGCCGATCGCGATGCGCTGCTGCTGGCGGCGACAGCGCAGGAGGGCTTCAGGTTCGACGAGCACAAGTCCCTGTTCGTGGACATGACGGCCTATGGCCGGATTGAATCCGGCGTGCTTGTCAATGTCGGCACCGGGGCGCAGGGACGCTACTACTGGCGGTGGGCACCGAAGCGGGTTTTCGCGGTAACGATGGATGCGCTGGCGACGCGGCGACTTGATCCCGAAAATCAGATTCTGCTCGGCGGCGACAATGGCCTGCGCGGCTATCCGTTACGCTACCAGACCGGTACCAGCCGGGCACTGCTGAGCGTTGAGCAGCGCTACTACACTAACTGGTTCCCCTTTCGTTTGTTTCACGTGGGCGCTGCAGTGTTTTTCGATGCGGGGCGTACCTGGGGAAGTGGGCCGGTGGGTACGGAGAGCCTGGGGTGGCTGAAGGATGTCGGAGTGGGGCTGCGCCTGGGCAATGCGCGCTCGGCCTTTGGCAGTGTGCTGCATTTCGACATTGCCTTTGCGCTGGACCGCCAGGAAGGAATCGATGCGGTGCAGTTTCTGGTTGAGACCAAACGCAGTTTCTAGAAAAGGTCGGGTTCTTGCGGCAGGAATGATGTCATGAGCCTTGGCAGGTCGGGCAATAGTAGGTTGAGCGCTGGGCCTGCGTCAGCTGGCGGATTGCAGTGCGGCAGCGGCGACAGGGTTTGCCGCTGCGTTCATAGACGTAGAGCTTCTGCCTGAAATAGCCGGGATCGCCGTTGGCGCCGACGTAATCGCGCAGGGTGGTGCCGCCGGCGCGGATGGCCAGGGTGAGCACCTGTTTGATGGCACGGGTCAGCGCATGAAGCTGCTGTGATGACAGTTTGTTTGCGGGGCGGCAGGGGTCGATGCGGGCGCGGAACAAGGCTTCGCTAGCGTAGATGTTACCGACGCCAACGACAAGGCGGCTGTTCATCAGAACGGCCTTGATAGCGGCGCGGCGCCCGCGGCATACCTGTTGCAGGTAGTCGCCGTTGAACCTGGCTTGAAGTGGCTCGGGCGCGAGGCGATGCAGCAGCTTGTGCGCCAGAGGATCGCCGGTGACGAACAGCACGCAGCCGAAGCGGCGCGGATCACTGAAGCGCAGAGCCAGTCCGGAATCGAGCACGATATCCAGGTGGTCATGCGTTTGCGCCGGGGTCGTCGCTGGCAGCACGCGCAGGCTCCCCGACATGCCCAGGTGTACGATCAGGCTGCCGCGCTGCAGATCTATGAGCAGATACTTTGCGCGGCGGCGAACGGTGCGGATGCGCTGTCCGGTAAGCAATGCGGGCAGATTGCGGGGCACGGGCCATCGCAGACGCCGCTCGCGCACCACGACCGCGCGGATGCTGCGTTGCTTTAGCGAGGGGGCAATGCCGCGACGGGTGGTTTCGACTTCAGGCAGTTCGGGCATGGCCGCCAGATCCCGGATTCAGTGTTTCACTTATTCGGCTGCGGACCGATACTGCGCTATAGTCGGCGCCCGCCGAGGTATTTTCTTCGAGGATTTTCATGAATCTGGATTTTCTCTACGGCCTTTTGAACCTGAGTTTCTGGGGCTACGTGCTGGTCGCGTTCATTATGGTGCAGCTGACCGTGTTGTCAGTCACAATATATTTACATCGCGATGCCGCGCATCGCAGTCTCGATCTGCACCCCGCCCTGCGGCATTTCTTCCGCTTCTGGATCTGGGCCAGCTCAGGAATGATTACGCGCGAGTGGGTCGCGGTGCATCGCAAACATCATTCCTTTTCCGACCGGCCCGGCGATCCGCACAGCCCGGTAGTCTATGGCTTGCGCAAGGTGCTGTGGCAGGGGTACGAGCTGTATGCGCCGGAGTCGCGCAATGCCCAGACGCTGGAAAAATACGGACGGGGCACGCCGGACGACTGGCTGGAACGCAATATTTATGCCCGCTACCGCAGCCTGGGCGTCATCCTGATGGTGGTGACGGATCTGGTGTTGTTTGGCGTGCCGGGCATCATCATCGTGGCGGTGCAGATGATGGCGATGCCGTTTTTCGCTGCTGGCATTATCAACGGCGTGGGTCATCACAGTGGCTACCGCAATTACGAGTGCGACGATGCGGCGCGCAACATTGTGCCCTGGGGCGTTTTTCTTGGCGGCGAGGAGCTGCACAATAATCATCACGCCTTTCCGTCTTCTGCGAAGTTCTCCGCGCGCCGCTGGGAGTTTGATTCCGGCTGGGCATGCATCCGTTTGTTTGAAATGCTGGGTCTGGCCAGGGTGGCGCGGCTGGCTCCGGTGCCGGCCAGGGTTGAGCCACGCAACCATGTGGACCTGGAGAACTTGCGCGCAGTGATCGTCAATCGCATGCATGTGCTGCGCGAGTACAGTCGCAAGGTTACGCTGCCGGTGCTGCATGCCGAGCGGCGGCAGTCCTCAATCTCCATCCCTGCCGGTGTGCGCAAGCTTCTGGTGCGCCATCCGCGACTGCTGGACGACGGAGCTGTGGCCAGGTTGCAGGAAGTTCATGCCCGGCACCATGCGCTCAAGGTGGTGCATGAATTCCGTGAGCGGCTCGCGCACCTGTGGAGTGGCGCTCACGCAAGCAATGAAAAGCTGTTGGCGCATTTCAAGGAATGGTGTGTGCAGGCGGAGGCCAGCGGGATCAAGGCGCTGCAGGAGTTTGCGCGGACGTTGCGCGGATACGCTCTGCAGCCGGTGGTTGCCGGTTGATACGCGTCTGGCGTATGCAGGCAACAAAAAAACCCGCCGAAGGCGGGTTTTTTTATGGACTTCCCTGTCGCTCGGCAGCCAGTGACTTGGCCACCGGTTACTTGATTTTGGTTTCCTTGTACTTCACGTGCTTGCGCACCACCGGATCGAATTTCATCGTTTCCAGCTTGTCCGGGTGCAGCCGCTTGTTCTTGGCGGTGGTGTAGAAGTGGCCGGTGCCGGCCGATGAGAGCAGCTTGATCTTTTCGCGCACGGGGTTCCCCTCAGATCTTCATGCCGGCGGCGCGCAGCTCGGCCACCACGGTGTCTACGCCGCGCTTCTCAATGGTGCGCAGCCCCCGGGTGGAAACCCGCAGGGTGATGAAGCGCCGTTCGTTCTCCAGCCAGAATCGCTGCGTGTGCAGGTTCGGCAGAAAGCGCCGGCGGCGGTGATTGTTGGCGTGGGAGACCGTATTACCGGACATCGGCCCCTTGCCGGTGACTTGACAGACTCTGGACATGGCTACTCTCGGAAAAGCCCCTGAAAAGGGGCGCGTAAGGTAGCGGAAACGGCCTGCCACGGCAACCAGTGGGTGTATCCGGCGACCGCAGACCCCGCGCGGCGAAGCTGACGCTGTGCCCGGCACCCACGATCCGGTGGTCGTGCAGCCGGATC
>JAJFKF010000081.1 GCA_021773365.1 Gammaproteobacteria bacterium
GTTTGAGATCGTCGCGACCGCAGGCACCGCCCAGGCGCTGCAGGATGCTGGCGTGGAATGTCGCCGCGTGAACAAGGTACGTGAGGGTCGTCCTCACATCGTGGACATGATCAAGAATGACGAGATCGCCATCATCGTGAATACCACCGAAGGCAAACGCGCCATCGGCGAATCGCGCTCCATCCGTCGCGAGGCGGTCTACCGCCGCGTGACCTATTACACGACGATCGCGGCCGCACGCGCCAGCTGCGATGCCATGGATTACCTGGAGGAAGTAGAGGTCAATCGTTTGCAGGATTTACATCGCGAGGTGGCGGCATGAAGCGTTCACCACTGACACAACGCGGCGCCGATTTGCTGCGCGCCGAACTGAAGCGCCTGAAGTCAGAGGACCGGCCGAATGTCATCAAGGCGATCGCCGAGGCACGCAGCCACGGCGATCTGAGCGAGAACGCCGAGTACCACGCCGCGCGTGAACAGCAGAGCTTCATCGAGGGGCGCATTGGGGAAATCGAGTTCCGACTGGGCAACGCGGAAATCATCGACGTAACCAGGCTGTCCGCCAGCGGGCGCGTGGTCTTCGGTTGTACCGTCCACCTGGAAGACCAGGACGAAGGCGGCAAGGTGGTGTACCAGATCGTCGGCGAGGATGAAGCCGATATCCGGCGCGGAATGATATCGGTGGGTTCGCCGATCGCGCGGGCACTGGTTGGAAAAAGCGCCGGCGACATCGTCGACGTTCAGGTGCCGGCGGGGACGCGGTCTTATGAGATCATGGATGTGAAGTACGCCTGATCCGGCTGTTGCGCGCTGCTTCGACAGCACTTGCAGGGCGATATCCATCAATGAGTCGAAGTAAAAGCAGTGGCCGCTGGCTCCAGGAACACGCGCGCGATCCGTTCGTCAAGCGCGCGCAGAAGGAAGGCTGGCGTTCCCGGGCCGCTTTCAAGCTCGAACAGATACAACAGGCAGAGAAAATCATCCGACCGGGGATGGTGTGCGTGGACCTGGGCGCTGCGCCCGGAGGGTGGAGTCAGTTTGCCGCGCGTCTGCTGCAGGGCAAGGGAGAGATTTTCGCGCTCGACCTGCTGGACATGCCCGCCATCGCGGGCGTGACCTTCCTCCAGGGCGACTTCCGGGAGCAGAGCGTGCTTGAGCAGCTGCTGGCCGCGCTCGATGGCCGCGCGGTCGACCTTGTAATGTCCGACATGGCCCCCAATATGAGTGGTATTGACGCCGTGGATCAGCCGCGTTTGCTGGAAGTCGAAGAGCTGGCGCTGGAGTTTGCCGTTCAGGTGCTCAAGCCCGGCGGTGACCTGCTGGTGAAGGTTTTTCAAGGCAGCGGATTCCAGCAGTTTGTACAGGAGACCCGCCGACGCTTCACCACGGTGCGGATGCGCAAACCCGAGGCCTCGCGCGCCCGTAGTGCCGAAATGTACCTGCTGGCCAGAAAATTCAGGATGGTGTAGTTTGACCTTGACCCCAGCGGTCCGACCGCCGCGGCCCGATCCCGGGCAGGGGCGCCGGATGAGGACATCGAGTTGAATGATCTGACACGTAACATTGTGCTGTGGGTGGTAATTGCGGTCGTGTTGCTGGCTGTATTCAGCAGCTTCAGTCCGCAGCAGGGCGAAAGTCGCGAGATGACGTACTCGGCCTTCGTCAATGACGTCAAGAACGGCTCGGTTGCCGCAGTGGAATTCAAGGGCGAGCAGATCATAGGCCGTCGCCAGGACGGCTCGAATTTCCGCGTTTACAACGCTGAAGAACAAAATCCCGAGGCCCTCATCGGTCTGCTTCTCAAGGAAGGTGTGGAAATCCGCGCCTCGGCGCCAGAGCGCCCGAACCTGTTCGTGCAGCTGCTGGTGTCCTCCTTTCCGGTTCTGCTGCTCATCGCCATATTCATTTATTTCATGCGCCAGATGCAGGGCGCGTCCGGTGGGCGTGGCGCGATGTCTTTCGGCAAGAGCCGTGCGCGCCTGCTCGGTGAGGATCAGGTGGCGGTGACCTTTGCTGATGTCGCTGGAGTGGATGAGGCCAAGGAGGAAGTCAGCGAGATCGTGGATTTTCTGAAAGACCCGGGCAAGTTTCAGAAGCTCGGCGGCAAGATTCCCAAGGGCGTGCTGATGGTCGGCTCGCCGGGCACGGGCAAGACGCTGCTGGCGCGGGCTATTGCTGGTGAAGCCAAGGTGCCTTTCTTCACCATTTCCGGTTCGGATTTCGTGGAAATGTTCGTCGGCGTGGGCGCCTCTCGCGTACGCGACATGTTCGAACAGGCGAAAAAACACGCCCCGTGCATTATCTTCATCGATGAAATTGACGCGGTGGGTCGCCATCGTGGCGCCGGCCTCGGTGGCGGGCACGACGAGCGTGAGCAGACGCTCAACCAGCTGCTGGTGGAGATGGATGGATTCGAAGGCAATGAGGGCATCATCGTCATCGCCGCCACCAACCGTCCCGATGTGCTCGATCCGGCGCTGTTGCGGCCAGGCCGCTTCGACCGCCAGGTGGTGGTGCCGCTGCCGGATGTGCGTGGGCGTGAGCAGATTCTGAAAGTGCACATGCGCAAGGTGCCGGTGGCTGACGACGTCAAGCCCATGGTGATCGCCCGCGGTACCCCGGGTTTCTCCGGTGCGGACCTGGCCAACCTGGTCAATGAGGCGGCCCTGTTCGCGGCCCGCGCCAACCGGCGCCTGGTGTCGATGAACGAGTTCGAGCGGGCCAAGGACAAGATCATGATGGGGGCGGAACGGCGTTCGCTGGTCATGAGCGAGGATGAGAAGCGCATGACCGCCTATCACGAGGCGGGTCACGCCATAGTCGGTCTGAGCGTTCCCGAGCACGACCCGGTGTACAAGGTCACCATCATCCCGCGCGGCCACGCCTTGGGCGTGACCATGTTCCTGCCGGAAGGGGATCGCTACAGCATCAGCAAGCGTCGCCTGGAAAGCATGATCGCGGCTTTGTTTGGTGGGCGTATTGCCGAGGAGCTGATCTTCGGGCCGGAGGCGGTGACCACCGGCGCGTCCAATGACATTGAGCGCACCACCGAGCTGGCGCGCAACATGGTTACCAAGTGGGGCCTGTCTGACCGGCTGGGACCATTGACCTACACCGAGGAGAGCGGCGAGGTCTTCCTCGGTCGCAGCGTAACGCAGCACAAGCAGGTCTCGGACGTGACCGCGCACGTCATCGACGAGGAAGTGCGCAAGGTGATCGACAGCAGCTACGAGCGCGCAAAGGAAATCCTGATCTCCAACATGGATAAGCTGCACGCGATGGCCGAGGCGTTGATCAAGTACGAGACCATCGACGAGGAGCAGATCCGCGACATCATGCAGGGCCTTCCGCCGCGCCCGCCGCGTGACTGGGACGACAGCGTTGATCAGAACAAGCCGCCGCGGCCGGAGCCGCAGAGTCCGGCGATCGGGACTACGCCCGCCGGGCAGCACTGAATCTCGTCCCCTCAGTACTCCAGCCTCCGGCTCTGCATGCGGTGTCGATGATGCAGGTCAGATGTGGTGACAGGACGCTGGATCTGAGTGTGCCCCGGGTGATGGGGGTGCTGAATGTCACACCTGACTCATTTTCCGATGGCGGCCGGTTCTTCGATCCCCGGCAGGCGGTGGCGGAAGCGCAGCGCATGGTTGCCGATGGCGCCGCGATTGTTGATGTGGGTGGGGAGTCGACGCGCCCTGGCGCCGAACCGGTCGGGCTCGAGGAGGAGTTGCGGCGTGTGGTACCGGTGGTGCGTGAGCTCGCCGGGCGGCTTGCAGTGCCCATTTCCGTCGATACCAGTAAACCCGAGGTCATGCGTGCAGCCGTGGAGGCGGGCGCCGGTCTGATCAATGATGTCTATGCGCTGCGCGCGCCGGGCGCGCTCGAAGCCGCCGCAGCCAGCGGCGCCGCCGTTTGTCTCATGCACATGCAGGGCGAGCCGCGCACCATGCAACATGACCCGCAGTACGATGATGTCGTCGACGAAGTGCATGCATTCCTCGGCGCACGCATGGTGGCCTGCGAACAGGCTGGTATTGCACGTGATCGGCTGCTCATCGACCCCGGTTTCGGCTTCGGCAAGTCGGTTGAACACAACCTTGCGCTGATCAATGCCCTGGACCGGCTGGCCGCTCTGGGCGTCCCCGTGCTGGCCGGCCTGTCCCGCAAATCGATGATCGGCAGGCTCCTTGACCGCCCGGTCGATCAGCGTCTTCCGGCCAGCGTGGCCCTGGCCACCATTGCCGTCCTGAAAGGCGCCCGTCTGATCCGCGCCCACGACGTGGCCGCCACCGTGGATGCAGTCCGCATTGCCACCGCCGTCCTCAATCCGCATCATCCATGACCGGAACTGGTCCGCGGCATTGAAATCCGGCCTCAACGTGAGGTCCTTCGGGAGACAAACTTGAGCAGAAAGTACTTCGGCACCGACGGCGTCAGGGGCAAAGTCGGCAGCCCGCCCATGACCGTGGACTTCGCCCTGCGCCTGGCCAGCGCCGCCGCACGCGTCCTCGTGCCCAATGGCGGCTCGGTCCTCATCGGCAAGGACACCCGCCTGTCAGGCTACATGTTCGAAGCCGCCCTGGAAGCGGGTTTCGTCGCGGCCGGTGTCGATGCCAGGATGATCGGCCCGCTGCCCACCCCGGGCATCGCCTACATGACGCAGTACTTCAAATGCGACTTCGGCGTGGTCATCAGCGCCTCGCACAACCTCTACGATGACAACGGCATCAAGTTCTTCGATGCCAGCGGCGGCAAGCTCAGTGATGCAGTGGAGGCGGAAATCGAGCGCCAGCTGCAGGAGCCGGCACTGACCCGCGAATCAAAGGCGTTGGGCCGTGCGGTGCGCGTCGACAAATCGCGCACGGTCTACCAGAGCTTCTGCGCTGCTTCCGTGCCGCAGGGCATGAACCTGGCGGGCATGAAACTGGTGGTCGACTGCGCCAATGGCGCTGGCTACAAGGTGGCTCCGCGTATCTTTGCCGACCTTGGGGCGGAGGTCATTCCCATCGGTTGTTCGCCCAACGGGCGCAATATCAATGACGGCTGCGGCTCGACTGCACTTGGACTGCTGCAACTGATGGTGCCGGGCGCCGGCGCGCATGCGGGTATTGCGCTTGATGGTGACGGCGACCGGGTGCTGATGGTCGATCATCTAGGGCGAATCGTCGATGGCGACCAGCTGCTGTACGTGATTGCCGCCGCCCGGCTTGCCGAAGGCAACCTGCGCGGACCGGTGGTCGGTACGGTCATGAGCAACCTTGGGCTGGAACTCGCCTTCCGGCAGCTGGACGTGGAGTTCCGTCGCGCCGCAGTGGGCGACCGGTACGTGCTTGGCATGCTGCGCGAGAGTGGAGGAATGTTGGGCGGAGAGAGTTCGGGCCATCTGCTGTGCCTGGACAAGACCACCACGGGCGATGGCATTGTCAGCGCCCTGCAGGTGCTCGCCGCGATGAAACAGTCCGGCCGCACACTCGCGGAACTCAGCGCCGGCGTGAAGCGGTATCCGCAGGTGCTGATCAATGTGCGTGTGGAACGACGCTTCAAGCCGCAGGAAAGCGAAGCGGTGCAGGAGGCTGTACGGGTCATCGAGGCCGATTTGCAGGACGCCGGCCGGGTTGTGCTGCGTGCCTCGGGTACCGAGCCGGTGATTCGCGTCATGCTGGAGGGCCGCGAGGAGGCGGTGATCCGTCGTCATGCCGAGGCGCTGGCCGAGGTCGTGCGTCGGGCGGCGCCGTGAGCCCGCGTTGATTTAGGCCCCCCCTGCCGCTTAAGATCGCGCGCCTTTTAAGTTCTGCGGGAGAAAACCATGCGCAAGCGCCTGGTGGCGGGCAACTGGAAAATGCATGGTTCGCGTGCCGAAAACGCCCGTCTTCTCGATGAATTACTGCAGTTTGACAGTGGCGCCTGGCCGGCCGCGGCGGCGGTGTGTCCGCCATTTGTATACCTGCAGGAATCGGCCCGGCAGCTGAAGGACAGCGGTATAGCCCTGGGCGCGCAGGATATCTGTGCCGATGCGGGTGGAGCCTTTACCGGCGAAGTATCTGCGGCGATGCTGAAGGATGTGGGCTGTCGCTATGCCATCGTGGGCCATTCCGAGCGCCGTGCGCTGTACGCGGAGGATGATCGCCTGGTAGCGCGTAAATTCATGGCGGCACAGAGCCACCAGCTGGTGCCCATCCTGTGTGTGGGCGAGTCCCTGGCGGAGCGGGAGGCGGGACAGACCGAAGCGGTGGTGGCGCGGCAGCTCGACGCGGTCCTGGCTGTGATTGAGCCGGAGGCGCTGGTTGAGGCCGTGCTGGCCTACGAGCCGGTATGGGCTATCGGCACCGGCAAGAATGCCAGTCCGGAGCAGGCGCAGGCCGTACATGCCTTTTTACGCGGCCGGATAGCCTCCCACGATGCTAGAATCGCGGCCGGCCTGCAGATCCTCTATGGCGGCAGCGTCAAGGCCTCCAACGCGGCGGAACTGTTCGCCATGCCGGACGTGGATGGTGGACTGGTGGGGGGCGCCTCACTGAAGGCCGATGAGTTCGCGCAAATTTGCAGCGCGTTGTGAATATCCTGCGCATATAGATAGAGAGAAAGTATGGGAACCGCAGTCATATTGGTGATTCACGTATTCCTGGCCGCATCCATCGTCGGACTGGTTTTGCTCCAGCGCGGCAAGGGCGCGGATGCCGGAGCCGGATTCGGCTCAGGCGCTTCGGGAACGGTTTTCGGTGCGCGTGGATCGGCGACGGTGCTGTCGAAGGCCACCGCCATCATCGCCACCCTGTTCTTCGTCACCAGCCTCTCGCTGGCCTACCTGGCCGGGCACAGCTCCGGCGGCGGCTCGGGCAGCCTGATCGAAAGGGCGCAGGGGTTGGATGAAGCCGTGCCCGCGGCGGCTCCGCAGCCTGATGGATTCTCGGTGCCCACCCCGGTGGAAGATCAGCCAGCTGGCTCTGGCAGTAACGATAGCGCAGGCCAGCCGCCACCAGCCGGTGGTGCACAGGAGAAGAGTGGCGGTGCGGCCGGCGAGGGCGGGGCGCACTGAAGTCTCCGTGGCGCGCGCGGCCTGCTGCCGGCGCGAGCAGTCGAGGCGCGATTCAAGAATGCCGACGTGGTGGAACTGGTAGACACACTAGCTTGAGGGGCTAGCGCCGCAAGGTGTGGGAGTTCGAATCTCCCCGTCGGCACCATACCTGCACCCATTGAAGCGGTGCGCAATGTTACAATCCGCGCCGATTTTTCAGCGGGTGTCGATGTCCTGCAATGCTGCATGAGTACCTTCCCATTCTGGTCTTCCTCGTCGTTGCCGGCTGTTTCGGCGCGGTGCTGCTTTCCCTGGGATTCGTATTGGGCACGCGCCGGCCGGACGCGGCAAAACTCTCTTCCTATGAGTGCGGATTCGAGGCCTTCGAGGATTCCCGCGCGCCGTTCGATGTGCGCTACTACCTGGTGGCCATCGTCTTCATCATTTTCGATCTGGAAATCGCCTTCCTGTTTCCCTGGGCGGTGGTGTTCAAGTCCATAGGCGTGTTCGCCTGGTTATCCATGGCGCTGTTTCTGGGCATCCTGATTGTCGGCTTCTGCTACGAGTGGAAGAAAGGGGCGCTGGAATGGGATTGAGCCCCGCGGTGCAGCCAGATACACCGGCAGCGGTGCAGAAGGGCTTCCTGACTACGTCCATCGACGGGCTGGTGCATTGGGCGCGTACCGGCTCGATGTGGCCCATGACCTTCGGGCTGGCCTGCTGCGCGGTGGAAATGATGCACGCCGGTGCCGCGCGCTACGATCTGGACCGCTTCGGCGTGGTATTTCGTCCCAGTCCCCGCCAGTCCGATGTGATGATTGTCGCCGGTACCCTGGTGAACAAGATGGCGCCGGCGCTGCGCAAGGTCTACGACCAGATGTCCGAGCCGCGCTGGGTCATTTCCATGGGCTCCTGTGCCAACGGCGGCGGCTTCTACCACTACTCATACGCCGTGGTGCGAGGGTGCGATCGAATCGTGCCGGTGGATGTCTACGTGCCGGGCTGTCCGCCCACCGCCGAGTCGCTGCTGTATGGGATCATCCAGCTGCAGAAGAAAATCCGCCGCACCACCACCATAGCCCGCTCATAGTCACATGACAGTACTCGCCGAACTGGCCGCCAGGATCGACGCCCACCTCGCCGGGCGGGTGCGGAGCGCAGCGCCCGGTTCGCTGGAACTGACCTGTGAGGTGGCGCCGGAAAACCTGCTGCAGGTGTGTCGCGTACTGCGCGATGAGCCACAGCTGAAGTTTGAAATGCTGATGGATGTGTGCGGCGTGGACTACCTGCACTACGGACAGGACGAGTGGCGTACCCTGCAAGCCACCGACAGCGGCTTCAGCCGCGGCGTGGCGCGTGGCAGCGCGGACGGACAGCCGCCGCAGGATGGCGTCGAGCGCTTCGATCCGCCGGCAGTCCGCGAACAGCACCGGCATCCGCGTTTTGCGGTGGTCTATCACCTGCTGTCGATCACCCACAACTGGCGCCTGCGTCTGCGAGTGTTCTGTGCCGAGGATACCCAGCCCATGGTCGATTCGGTCGTCGACATCTGGAGTTCGGCGGACTGGTTCGAGCGCGAGGCCTTCGATCTGTATGGCATTCTTTTTCGGGGTCATCCGGACCTGCGCCGCATCCTCACCGACTACGGCTTCATCGGCCATCCCTTTCGCAAGGATTTCCCGCTGTCGGGCAATGTGGAAGTGCGCTACGACGCGGACAAAGGTCGCGTGGTCTACCAGCCGGTCAGCATCCAGCCGCGTACGCTGGTGCCCAAGGTCATCCGCGAGGACGCCCGCTACGAACCGGCGCTGAAGGGCCAGTCATGAAGGACCAGTTGTGAAGGGCAATTCATAAGCATGGCGGAGATTCGTAATTTCACGCTGAACTTCGGTCCGCAGCATCCGGCTGCCCACGGGGTGCTGCGTCTGGTGCTGGAGATGGATGGCGAGACCATTCAGCGCGCCGATCCGCACGTGGGCCTGCTGCACCGGGGTACGGAGAAACTGGCTGAGTCCAAGCCCTATAATCAGAGTATCGGTTACATGGACCGGCTCGATTACGTGTCGATGATGTGCAACGAGCATGCCTATGTCTCGGCCATCGAACGGCTGCTCGGCATCGAGCCGCCGCTGCGGGCGCTGTACATCCGCACCATGTTTGACGAGATCACCCGCATCCTCAATCACCTGATGTGGCTGGGCTCGCATGCGCTGGATATTGGTGCGATGTCCGTGTTTCTTTATGCCTTCCGCGAGCGCGAGGACCTGATGGACTGCTATGAGGCGGTGTCCGGTACGCGCATGCACGCCACCTACTACCGTCCCGGCGGCGTCTATCGCGACCTGCCGGATGCCATGCCGAAGTATCAGGCCTCCAAATGGCGTTCACAGAAGGATGTGGACAAGCTCAATGTGGCGCGTTCCGGCACGCTGCTGGATTTCATCGAGGACTTCACCCGCCGTTTCCCCAAATGTGTCGATGAGTACGAGACTCTGCTCACCGACAACCGCATCTGGAAGCAGCGCACGGTGAACATCGGCGTGGTTTCCCCCGAGCGGGCCATGCAACTGGGTTTCTCCGGGCCGATGCTGCGCGGATCCGGAGTGGCCTGGGATTTGCGCAAGAAGCAGCCTTATGCCGCCTACGACCGGGTGGATTTCGACATTCCGCTGGGCGTCAATGGCGACTGCTACGATCGCTACCTGGTGCGCATGGAGGAGTTTCGCCAGTCCAACAATATCGTCAAGCAATGCGTGGACTGGCTGCGTGTCAATCCCGGACCGGTGATGGTTGAAGAACGCAAGGTCCGCCCGCCGCGGCGCGAGGAAATGAAAGGCGACATGGAATCGCTGATTCATCACTTCAAGCTGTTCACCGAAGGCTACTGCATTCCGGAGGGTGAGGCCTATGCGGCGGTTGAAGCGCCCAAGGGTGAATTCGGCATCTACCTGGTGTCCGACGGCGCCAACAAGCCCTACCGGTTGAAGTGCCGCGCGCCGGGCTTCGCCCACCTGGCGAGCCTGAACGAGATGGTGAGCGGGCACATGCTGGCCGATGTGGTGGCGGTGATCGGGACCCAGGACATCGTATTTGGTGAGATCGACCGCTGATGGCCCACACTGATGTCTAGTACAGAAAAAAACAAACCGGTCGCCGTGGAATTGTCCGCACATGTGCGCGAGGAAATCGATCACTGGGTGGCGAAATTCCCATCCGGCCGGCAGCGCTCGGCGGTGCTGGCCGCGTTGCGCGCCGTGCAGCACGAGAACCAGGGCTTTCTGACCGCGCCGCTGATGGACGCGGTAGCCGCCTATCTGGACATGGCGCCCATCCAGGTGTACGAGGTGGCGACATTCTATTCAATGTTCGAGACCCGGCCCTGCGGGCGTCATCACGTCTCGGTCTGCACCAATATCTCTTGCATGCTGTGTGGCGCGAACGACATCGTGCAGCACATCGAGAACAAGCTGGGTATCAAGACCGGTGAGAGCACGGCCGACGGGCGCATCTACCTGAAGAAGGAAGAAGAGTGTCTGGCGGCATGCGTGGGCGCTCCCATGATGATGGTCGACCATGTCTACCATGAGAATCTCACTGCGGATGCAGTCGACCGGATTCTCGACGAGCTGAAATAGATGAGTACCGCAGCAGACAAGTGGAAGGACCGGATGAATCTCACGTTGTTCGAGCCCCTGAAGCTTGAGCAGCCCTGGACGCTGGGCACCTATCGCAGTATCGGCGGCTACCAGGCCTGGGAAAAGATTTTGCGCGACAGGCCGCCGCGCGAGGAAGTTGTCGAGGCGGTAAAGGCCTCCGGTCTGCGCGGACGTGGCGGGGCGGCGTTCCCCACCGGTGTGAAATGGAGTTTCATGCCGCACAAGGCGCCGATGCAGAAGTACGTGGTGTGCAACTCCGATGAGAGCGAACCGGGCACCTGCCATGATCGCGATATCCTGCGCTACAACCCGCACGCCTTGATTGAAGGCATGGCCATCGGTGGCTATGCCATGAACGCCACAGTGGGCTACAACTACATTCGCGGCGAATTTCTGGCCGAGCCGGTGCCGCGCTTCGAGGCGGCGCTCAAGGAAGCCTACGCCGCAGGTCTGCTGGGAGAGAACATCCAGGGTTCAGGGGTGAATTTCGACCTGCACACCTATATAGGCGCCGGCGCCTATATCTGCGGCGAGGAGATGGCGCTGCTGGAGTCGCTCGAGGGCAAGCCCGGAAAGCCGCGCTTCAAGCCGCCGTTCCCGGCCGCTTTCGGCCTCTACGGTCAGCCCACCACCATCAACAACACGCAAAGTTACGCCTCGGTACCCACGATTCTGCGCAAGGGCCCTAAGTGGTTTGCCGATCTGGGTCCGGCCAATTCCGGCGGCACGGTGATCTTCTCGGTTTCCGGTCATGTGAACAAACCGGGCAACTTCGAGCTGCCTCTGGGGGTTCCATTCCGTGACCTGCTGGAGATTGCCGGTGGCGTGCGCGGTGGGCGCAAGCTCAAGGCGGTGATTCCGGGTGGCTCCTCGGTGCCGGTGGTGCCGGGCGAGATCATGCTGGAAACGGATATGGACTACGACAGCCTGAAGAAGTCCGGTTCATCCATAGGCTCCGCCGCGGTCATCGTAATGGATGAGACCACCTGCATGGTGAGCGTGCTGGCGCGGCTCTCGCGTTTCTACATGTCGGAGTCCTGCGGTCAGTGCACCCCCTGTCGCGAGGGCACCGGCTGGCTGTCGCGCATGCTCAACCGGATTCTGGCCGGGCAGGGTCAGCGCGAGGACATTGACATGCTGGTCAGCGTGGCCAATCGCATTGAAGGCCATACCATCTGCGCGCTGGGCGACGCAGCGGCCTGGCCGGTGCAGAGTTTCGTCAGACATTTCCGGCATGAGTTCGAGTACATGGTGGACAACGGCGGACGCAGTATTGTCGAGAGTGTTGCAGGCCAGACCGCCTCGGGCATCGAAGAACGAGCATGAGTGACGATTTAGTCAATATTGAAGTCAACGGCGCTCCGCTGAAGGCGAAGAAGGGCGCGATGATCATGCAGGTCACCGACCCGGCCGGCGTGTACATACCGCGTTTCTGCTACCACGAGAAACTGAGCATTGCCGCCAACTGCCGCATGTGCCTGGTTGATGTGGAGCGGGCGCCGAAGCCGCTGCCTGCCTGTGCCACGCCGGTGTCCGAGGGCATGAAGATTTTCACTCGCTCGCCGCGTGCCATCGCCGCACAGAAGGCAACGATGGAGTTCCTGCTGATCAACCATCCGCTGGACTGCCCGATCTGCGACCAGGGCGGGGAATGCGAGTTGCAGGATCTGGCCATGGGGTTCGGGCGCGACATCTCGCGCTTCACCGAACGCAAGCGCGTGATCAAGGACAAGAATATCGGTCCATTGATCTCCACCGACATGACCCGCTGCATCCATTGCACGCGCTGTGTGCGATTCGGGCAGGAGGTTGCCGGCATCCAGGAACTGGGCACCACCGGGCGTGGGGAGTGGATGCAGATCGGTACCTTCATCGAGCGCAGTGTCGATCACGAGCTGTCGGGCAATGTCATCGATCTTTGTCCGGTGGGCGCGCTGAACAACAAGCCCTTTCGTTTCCGTGGCCGCGCCTGGGAGATGACGCAGCATGAGCTAGTCTCGCCGCACGATGCCTTCGGCACCAATCTGTACGGTCACGTGCTGCGCGGACGCCTGATGCGTATCGTGCCCCGGCCGAACGAGGCGGTGAACGAGACCTGGATCGCCGATCGTGACCGCTACAGCCATGAAGGCATCTACGCGGCGGACCGGTTGCAGGAACCCATGATCCGCGTTGACGGCAAGTGGCAGAGCACCGACTGGGAGTCGGCGCTGCAGGTGGCCTGCGGCGCGCTGAAGCAGGCCGTGGACCGGCATGGTCCGGCAGCGCTTGGCGTGCTGGTTGCGCCCGGCAGTACCACCGAGGAAGCCTATCTGGCCGCGCGGCTGGCGCGTGGGTTGGGCAGCGGCAATGTGGACCATCGCTTGCGGCAGCAGGATTTCCGGGATCAGGCGGCCGATCCGCTGTTTCCGTGGCTGGGCATGCAGATAGCCGACGTGCAGAGCCTGCAGGCATTGCTGGTCGTGGGCAGCAATCTGCGCCGGGAAATGCCCATGCTGGCGCATCGGGTGCGCAAGGCCGTGCTCGCCGGCGGACAGGTGGGTTTCATCAATCCGGCTCGCTACGACTACCTGTTTCCCGTCCGGGCCCAGCTGGCGGTCGAACGCGATGCCATGGTGAGTGCCCTGGCCGCAGTTCTGGCGGCGGCTGCCGGAAAGAGTGGCAAGGCAGTGCCTGCGCACCTGCAGAGCCTGGCGCAGCAGGCACAGACAAACGCAACGCACGAGGAGCTGGCGGACATGCTGCTCAGCGGTGAGCGCCGGGCAGTGCTGCTTGGCGCCCTGGCCATGCGCCATCCGGCCTATGCAGACCTGCGGTTGCTGGCTGCGGCGCTGGCTGAAATGTGCGGCGCGCAGCTGGGTTATCTGCCCGAGGGTGGCAATGCGCCGGGCGCCGCGCTGGCCGGTGCGCTGCCCCATCGTGAGGCAGGAGGTGAAACAGGGGGCGATGTGGCCGGCACTGCCGGTCTCGACGCGCGGGCCATGATTCATGCCCGCCTGAAGGCCTATGTACTGACCGGTGGCATTGAACCGGATCGTGATCTGGCCGCGCTGCAGGCCGAAGATGCGTTGCAGGCTGCCGAGTGCGTGGTAGCGCTGACTCCATTTGCCAGCGAGTCGCTCAAGAAAGTGGCGCATGTGCTGCTGCCCACGGTCACCTTTGCGGAAACCGCCGGCACCTTCGTGAACATCGAAGGCCGTTGGCAGTCTTTTCTCGGTGCCGCGCCACCGGTGGGGCAGAGCCGGCCGGGCTGGAAAGTGCTGCGCGTGCTCGGAACTCTGCTTGACCTGCCGGCATTCGATTACGGCTCCGTCGAGGATGTGCTTGCGGAAGTGCAGGCAAAGGCGAATGCCGCGAAGCCGGATAATTCATTCGCGGCTGTGCGCGCCGTCGATGGACAGGCTGTCCAGGGCTCCCTGATTGATGTGCCGATGTACCAGGTCGATTCGCTGGTGCGGCGGGCGCCCGCCCTGCAAGGCACACGCGACGGCGAGCAGGAGGCGGTGAGTTACTGATGAGTCCGGAAAGCACATCGCTGTTCTCGCAACTGATGGCCATCTGGCTGGCGACGCCCGAGATCGTGCGCATCACCGTGCTGGTGGTGGCCGTCATGCTGACAGTCGTGATCGTTGTGGCCCTCCTCACGCTGGCGGAGCGCAAGGTCATCGGCTTCATGCAGCTGCGCATCGGGCCGAATCGCGTCAACATCCCCTTCATCCCCATCCGCGGCCTTGGTCAGCCCTTCGCGGATGTCATCAAGCTGTTGATGAAGGAAATCATCCTGCCGGCCAGGGCCTCGCGGGCGTTGTTTCTCACCGCGCCCATCATTTCGGTGACTGCGGCCTTCGCCACCTGGGCGGTGATTCCGTTCTCCCCGGAGTTTGTGCTGGCGGATATCAATGCCGGTCTGCTGTACGTGCTGGCGCTGACCTCCATGGGTGTGTACGGCATCATCATTGCCGGCTGGGCCACCAACTCCAAGTACGCCTTCCTCGGCGCCATGCGAGCGGCGGCGCAGATGGTGTCCTACGAAATTGCCATGGGCTTCGCACTGGTCGGGGTGCTGATGGCGGCCGGCAGCCTGAACCTCGGTGAGATCGTGCGTGCGCAGTCGGGTGGGGCGCTGGCGT
Source organism: Gammaproteobacteria bacterium (assembly GCA_021773365.1). Taxonomy (GTDB): domain Bacteria; phylum Pseudomonadota; class Gammaproteobacteria; order Steroidobacterales; family Steroidobacteraceae; genus JAJFKF01. The sequence goes on from JAJFKF010000081.1 coordinate 14,802, forward strand.
GGAACTGGTTCTGGCTGCTGCCGCTGGTTTTTGTCTATTTCATTTCCGGCGTGGCCGAAACCAACCGCGCACCGTTCGACGTGGCTGAGGGAGAGTCCGAAATCGTCGCCGGTTTTCACGTCGAGTATTCAGGAGCCAGCTTCGCGACCCTGTTCGCGCTGCCCGAATACGCCAACATGATCCTCATCTCCGCGCTGGCGCCGATACTGTTCTTTGGCGGCTGGCTTTCGCCCTTCGACGGCTATCTGGCAGCAGACGGCGCGCTAGGCTTGCTTGCCGCGCCCAGCTTTTTCTGGCTGGCGTTCAAGATCAGTATTTTTCTGTTTATCTATTTATGGCTGCGCGCCACATTCCCACGCTACCGCTATGACCAGATCATGCGTCTGGGCTGGAAGGTGCTCATTCCGGTGACGCTGGTGTGGCTGGTAGCGGAAGGGGTCATGGCCTGGTTCCAGGTCGGGCCCTGGGCGGTTACGGGGGGGATGCAGTAGTGCGCAGTTTCTTCAAGACATTCCTGCTGTGGGATTTGTGGCAGGGCCTGGCGGTGACGCTGCGCAATTTCTTCCGCCCCAAGGTAACGGTGCAGTATCCGGAAGAGAAAACGCCGCAATCGCCGCGTTTTCGCGGCCTGCACGCGCTACGCCGCTATCCGAACGGCGAGGAGCGCTGCATTGCCTGCAAACTGTGCGAGGCGGTGTGCCCGGCGCTGGCCATCACCATTGATTCGGATGTGTCCGCGGACGGCACCCGTCGCACCACCCGTTACGACATTGACCTGTTCAAATGCATCTACTGCGGTTTCTGCGAAGAGGCCTGTCCGGTGGATGCCATTGTTGAAACACGCATTCAGGGTTACCACATGGAGAAGCCCGGCGAGAACATCATGAACAAGGACAAGCTGCTGGCGGTGGGCGATCGCTACGAGGCGATGATCGCGGCCGACAAGGCGGCGGATGCGAGGTACCGCTGATATGGTGGTCGAGATTCTTTTCTATGCCTTTGCCGCCGTACTGGTTGGGGCTGCGGTAGGGCTGATCACCTCGCGCAATCCGGTGCATTCGGCGCTGTTTCTGGTGCTGGCGTTTTTTACCAGCGCGGCGATCTGGCTGATGCTGGATGCGGAGTTTCTGGCGTTGCTGCTGGTCGTGGTCTATGTGGGCGCGGTGATGGTGCTGTTCCTCTTTGTGGTCATGATGCTGGATATCAACGTTGAGGAACTTCGGCGCGGCTTCACCCGCTACGCGCCGCTCGGGGCGGTGGTGGCCTTCATCATGGTGGTGGAGATCATCAACGTGGTCTGGGTACGCAAGCTGGGGCTGGAACTGGCGCAGGCGGCGCCACCGCTGCCGGTGGACTACAGCAACACCGAAGCCCTGGGAAGGGTGCTGTACACCGACTATGTCTATCCCTTCGAGATCGCCGCGGTCATCCTGCTGGTGGCTATTATTGCCGCCATCGTGCTGACCATGCGCCACCGTCCAGGGCTGAAGATTCAGAACGTGGCGAGTCAGGTGGCTGTGCGTCGTCAGGATCGCGTGCGGGTGGTGCCGATGGAATCCGTCCGTCGCCCGGCGCAGGATGAGCGCGCCGCGGGTGAGGAGGGCGAGACGCCATGATTACGCTGTATCACGTGCTGGCGCTGTCCGGTGTGCTGTTCGCGCTCAGTGTTGCCGGCATATTCCTCAACCGCAAGAACGTCATTCTGCTGCTGATGTGCATTGAGCTGATGCTGCTGTCGGTGAATTTCAATTTCATCGCCTTCTCGCGCTTCCTTGGCGACATCGGTGGTCAGGTGTTCGTGTTTTTCATTCTCACGGTGGCGGCGGCCGAATCGGCCATCGGCCTGGCCATCCTGGTGGTGCTGTTCCGCCAGCGGCGCAGTATCAATGTCGAAGAACTCAACACGATGAAGGGCTAGCGCGCATATGGATTCCTCAATCCTGCTGACCATCGTGCTGCTGCCGCTGATCGCGGCCGCCATGGCCGGCCTGTTCGGGCGGTTCATTGGCCGTGCTGGCGCGCACTGGATCACCTGCAGTGCCGTGGGCGCTGCCTTTCTGCTGTCATGTCTGGCGCTCAAGCAGCTGGTGGTTGATGGCGTGCCGGTGTTCAACGAGGCCTTGTATACCTGGCTGGTGAGCGACGGTATTCGCATTGAAGTGGGCTTCCTTGTTGACAAGCTCACGGCGCTGATGATGGTGGTCGTGACCTTTGTCTCCTTCTGCGTACACGTCTACACCATCGGCTACATGAAGGATGATCCAGGCTATCAGCGCTTCTTCAGTTATATCTCGTTATTCACTTTCTCGATGCTGATGCTGGTGATGGCCAACAACTTCCTGCAGCTGTTCTTTGGCTGGGAAGCGGTGGGCGTGGTGTCCTACCTGCTGATCGGTTTCTGGTACACGCGTCCCAGCGCCATATTCGCCAACCTCAAGGCCTTCCTGGTCAACCGCATTGGCGACTTCGGCTTCATCCTCGGTATCGCGGCAGTGGTGTACTACACCGGCTCGCTCGACTATGGACAGGTTTTCTCGCAGGCGCCGGTGCTGGAAGGGCGCACCATCGAGGTATTCGAGGGTGTGCCATGGTCGGCGATGACGCTGATCTGCATCTGCCTGTTCATCGGCGCCATGGGCAAGTCGGCGCAGATGCCGCTGCATGTGTGGCTGCCTGATTCCATGGAAGGCCCCACGCCTATCTCGGCACTGATCCATGCCGCCACCATGGTGACGGCGGGCATCTTCATGCTGGCGCGCATGTCGCCACTGTTCGAGTATTCGGAGACCGCGCTGAGCATGGTGCTGATTGTTGGCGCGACCACGGCATTTTTCACCGGACTGATGGGCCTGGTGAACAATGACATCAAGCGGGTGGTGGCGTACTCCACGCTGTCGCAGCTCGGCTACATGACCGTGGCCTGTGGCGCTTCGGCCTACGGGATCGGAATTTTTCATCTCATGACCCACGCCTTCTTCAAGGCGCTGCTGTTCCTGGCAGCCGGTTCGGTCATCATTGCCATGCATCACCAGCAGGACATGCGCAAGATGGGCGGGCTGCGCAAGTACATGCCCATCACCTACTGGACCTGTCTGCTGGGCGCACTGGCGCTGATCGGCACGCCCGGTTTCTCCGGCTTCTTCTCCAAGGATGCGCTGATCGAGGCCGTACATGCCTCGGATACCGCCGGGGCCACCTATGCCTATTACTGCGTGCTGCTCGGTGTGTTCGTCACCGCGTTGTACACCTTCCGCATGATCTTCATGACCTTCCACGGTCCGGAACGCTTTGCTGACGAGGCTGCTGCGCACGGCCATGACGACCATGGACATGGCCACGGCGGCAAGCCGCACGAAAGCCCGTGGGTGGTATGGCTGCCACTGGTGCTGCTGGCCATTCCTTCCGTACTCATCGGCTGGTTCACCATTGAACCCGTCGTATTCGGTGAGTTCTTCTCGACGGCGATTTCCGTTACCGAAGCGCATGATGTCGTCGGTGAGCTGGCGCACCACTGGCATGGTCCGCTGGCCTTTATTGCGCATGCCGCACAGGGTTGGGCGTTGTATCTGGCAGCGGCGGGTGTGGCCACTGCCTGGCTGATGTATGTGAAGTATCCGCACTGGCCGGCTGCGGTGCAGGCGCGATTGGGCTGGGCCCACAAGCTGCTGGTGAACAAGTACTACTTCGACTGGTTCAACGAGAAGATCATCGCGCCGCTGACACGCAGCGTGGGCTGGACACTGTGGAAGGGCGGGGACCAGTTGCTGATCGACGGCTTGCTGGTGAATGGCTCGGCGCGCAGCGTGGGCTGGATTGCCGGGATTGTGCGGCATGTGCAGTCCGGGTATCTGTATCACTATGCCTTCGCGATGATCATCGGATTGTCGGCGTTGCTGGCTTGGCTGTTGCTGCGGTCATGAAGCAGTGGGAGCCCTGTTCATGATCGCCACCGACGTCTCAGCGCGTACCTGTCCGGGGAGGGCTTGCGGGGTCCGGCAGCAAGACGCCAATCATGGCGGCCGTGGGAAAAACCAAACCGGTGTTTCACTTCCCCGGAAGCCCGCCCCGGAGAGGGGCGCGCCGGCACGGTGTCGACC
>JAJFKF010000082.1 GCA_021773365.1 Gammaproteobacteria bacterium
GGAATCTCCCCCCTTAAATTGTGGATAACTCCGAGCCCCGGAACGGCGCCCTCCACAACATATCGAACTACAATCGCGCCATTCACGCCCATCCAGGATTCGCCGATGCAGCTCTTCGACGCCTTGACCACCCACGACCACGAGCAACTCACCCTTTTCCACAATCGCGAGCAGAACCTGCGCTGCATCATCGCCATCCACAGCACCGTGCTCGGCCCTGCGCTGGGCGGCGTGCGCATGTGGCCCTACGCCGGCGAGGATGAGGCCATAGAGGAAGCACTGCACGCATCCCGCGCCATGACCTACAAAGCCGCCATTGCCGGCCTCAATCACGGCGGCGCCAAGGCCGTCATCATCGGCAATCCCGAGACCGACAAGACCGAGCCGTTGCTGCGCGCGCTGGGTCGCTGCATCGGCAGTCTGAACAACCGCTTCATCGCCATGGAAGATGTGGACACGACGGTGGACGACATGGACCAGTTGCAGGTGGAAACCGACGCTGTGATCGGGGCCCATGGCGGCAGCGGCGACCCCTCACCGTTCACCGCCCTCGGCACCCTGCACGGTATCCGTGCCTGCCTGAACCGCAAGTACGGCCATACCGATATCGCCCGCGCCAGTTTCGCCGTACAGGGCGCAGGCGGTGTCGGCTACCACCTGGCCAGGTTGCTGCGCGATGCGGGCGCCAAGGTTTTCGTCACCGACATCAACGAGCAGCGCATCGAGGCCCTCGTTGATGAATGCGGCGTGGAAGCGGTGCCCATGCAGCAGATCTACGATGTGGACGCGAATGTCTTCGCACCCTGCGCCATGGGCGGGATCATCAACGAGGACACCGTCCCGATGCTCAAATGCGCCATCGTCGCCGGCGGCGCGAATAACCAGCTCGAGTCAAACGAGTGCGGCACATTGCTGGAGAGGCGCGGCATCCTGTACGCTCCGGACTACGCGATCAATGCGGGCGGCCTGATGAACAGCGCGCTGGAGCTGGACGGCTACGACCCGGACGAAGCGCGGCGCAGGGTCGCCACCATTTACTCGATTCTTACGCGCATCTTCGAGATTGCCGAGCGCGAGAACGTCCCCAGCTGGCGGGCTGCGGACCTGCTGGCCGAACGGCGCATTGCCGCTCTCGGTCAGATCAAGCTGGCTCATTACTGATTCTCCGGCCGAGGAAATTTCTGCAATGTCTACATCGTCTTCCATCGTCATCGTCGCGGCACGCCGCACACCCATCGGCGCCCTGCAGGGTGCACTCGGCGCGGCAAAGGCCACCGCGCTGGGCACCGCCGCCATCGCCGCGGCCCTCGCTGACTCGGGTCTGCAAGCCGCAGACATCGACGAGGTGATCATGGGCTGCGTACTGCCAGCAGGTCTCGGCCAGGCCCCGGCCCGCCAGGCCGCGCTGGCCGCCGGACTTCCCGACAGCGTACCGTGCACGACCATCAACAAAATGTGCGGCTCCGGCATGAAGGCCATCATGATGGCCTGTGACCAGATCGGAGCCGGCAATGCGGATGTGATGATCGCCGGCGGTCTGGAGTCGATGAGCAACGCGCCCTACCTGCTGCCCGGCGCGCGCGGCGGCTTTCGCATGGGTCACCGGCAGATCCTCGACCACATGGTCTTCGATGGCCTGCAAAGTCCGTTCGACGATCACATGATGGGGCACTTTGCCGAGCTGACCGCCGACAAGTACGAATTCACCCGCCAGGAGCAGGATGCCTTTGCTTCCGAATCGGTACGCCGCGCCCTGCGTGCGGTGGAGTCCGGGGACTTCGCAGCGGAACTCGCACCGGTGACCATTTCCACACGCAAGGGCGAAATCACGGTGGACCGCGACGAGACACCCTTTAAATGCAACCTGGAGAAGATCCCGCGGCTCAAGCCCGCCTTCCGCGACAATGGCACGGTCACCGCCGCCAGTTCTTCGTCCATCGCCGACGGCGCAGCCGCGGTGGTGCTGATGCGCGAGTCTATCGCCGCGCAACGCGGCCTGAAGCCGCTGGCACGCATCGCCGGCCATGCCAGTCACGCCAAGGCGCCGGAGTGGTTTACGACCGCGCCCGGCGGCGCCATGGAGAAGCTGCTCAAGCGTCTTCAATGGCAGCCCAACGACGTCGACCTGTACGAAATCAACGAGGCCTTCGCCGTGGTCGCCATGGCAGCGATGTGCGATATCGGGCTTGATCACGAGCGGGTCAACATCAACGGTGGCGCCTGCGCACTGGGGCATCCGATCGGCGCCACCGGCGCGCGCATCACCACCACACTGGTGCACGCCTTGCGGAAAAGACAGCTGAAGCGGGGTATCGCCTCGCTGTGCATCGGTGGCGGGGAAGCCACGGCGCTGGCCGTGGAAGCCCTGTAAGCCCTGTAAGCCCTGTAAGCCTGCAGCAAGCAACCCCGGAACGAACGATGGGAACCTGCCAGAAGGGCGACAGGTAGCCGCCAGACTGAACCGTGGCGGCGGCGCGGAATGCTATGCTTCGCGCCCTGATGTCCGACACCATCCTGTATGCCACCGATGCGCGCGGCGTCGCCACGCTGACGCTTAACCGGCCGCAGAAGCACAACGCCTTCGATGCGGCCACGCTGACCAGCCTGCGCAGGGCGTTGCAGACACTGGGTGCTGACGCGACCGTGCGCATCATCGTGCTCACCGGCGCGGGAACCACATTTTGCAGCGGCGCCGATCTGGCCGAAATGCGCGCGCTGATCGGCGCCAGCGAGCAGGACAACCTGCGCGATGCCCTGCACCTGACCGAGGTGCTGGGCGTGCTCAACACCCTGCCCAAACCCACCGTGGCACGCGTCAACGGCAATGCTTTCGGCGGCGCCGTCGGCCTGATTGCTTGCTGCGACATCGCCGTCGCCGTAGAGGATGCCCGGTTCGGATTGACTGAGGTGCGCCTGGGCCTGGCGCCCGCCGCCATTTCCCCGTACATCGTGGCCGCGATCGGCACTCGCCACGCACGCCGTTATTTCCAGACCGGCGAACTCATCAGCATGGACGAGGCACGGCGAATCGGTTTGATCCATGAACTCGCCACAACCGCTGAGTTGGATGCGCTGGTAGAGAAAACAGTCGCCGCGCTGCTGAAGGGCGGACCGCAGGCGCAGCGTGAAGCCAAGGCGCTGGTCGGCGAAGTAGCCGGCGCCAATGGCCTGCCCGACGAGGCGCTGCGACAGGCCACGGCGCAATGTCTGGCGCGGCTGCGGGTTTCGCCGGAAGGTCAGGAAGGGATGGGCGCGTTTCTGGAGAAGCGACCGGCACGATGGGTGCCATGATGAAGGGCAGGGAGGATAGGGGCGTCCTTGCCCAGACCATGCCCCTTCCCTTGGCCCTCCTGGTTGCTGGCGTCCTGGCCCTACAACATGGGGTCCTCATTAGATACAGCGACAAAATGCGGACAACAGTCTCAAGTATTTTAGATTTTTTTACATAATCCACAGGAAACAGTGATGAAGAGCGAGAATCTGTGTGCAGTGGTGACCGGCGGCGCCTCGGGACTCGGCCTGAGCGTGGCCCGGCGCGTCGTGGCAGAGGGCGGCCGGGCGATGCTGCTTGACGTACAGGATGACGCCGGCAGCACCGCCGCCAGATCAATGGGCTCCAGGGCACAGTTCCTGCATTGCGATGTCACCCAGGAGGCCGAAGTCGACGCTGCGATGGCAAACGCAAAGGAGCAGATGGGCGGCCTCAATCTGGTCGTCAACTGCGCTGGCATCGTCGGCGCGGGCCGCGTGCTCGGACGCGAAGGCCCGATGAGCGGTGAATTTTTCACCAAGGTGGTGCAAATCAATCTCATCGGTACCTTCCTGGTCGACAAGGCCGCCGCCGTACAAATGCAGAGCAACACACCCGGCGATGAAGGCGAGCGCGGCCTCATCATCCACACCTCGTCGGTGGCGGCCTTCGAAGGCCAGATCGGCCAGTGCGCCTATTCGGCCACCAAGGGCGCGGTGATGAGCATGACACTGCCCATGGCGCGCGAGCTCGCCCGCATCGGCATCCGCGTCATGGCCATTGCGCCCGGCATCTTCCAGACACCCATGGTCGGCGGCATGCGCGAAGACGTACAAAAGTCACTGGAAGCGCAGATTCCATTCCCCTCCCGCCTGGGCCGGCCGGAGGAGTACGCACAGCTGGTCATGAGCATCTGCCACAGCCCTTACCTCAACGGCGAAACCATCCGCCTGGATGGCGCCGTGAGAATGCAGCCCAAGTAATTGCCCTGCCCCTGCGACCGGCACGGCGCAATGAGGGAAAGCGGAGATACGATGTCCGAACAACGCGATGTCATGGAATACGACGTGGTGGTCGTTGGCGCCGGCCCGGCCGGCCTCGCCTGCGCCATCCGTCTCAAGCAGCTGCAGACTGACCTGAACATCTGCATCCTGGAGAAAGGCTCCAGCGTTGGCGCGCATGCGCTTTCCGGCGCAGTGATGGAACCCGCCGCGCTGGATGCGTTGCTGCCGGAATGGCGCAACAATCGTCCCGCCATCTGTGTGGAAGCGCAGCGGGATGAATTTTCCCTGCTCACCCGCACCCGCGCCGTGCGCCTGCCCACGCCGCCGCAGATGAACAATCACGGCAACTTCATTCTCTCCCTCGGCCAGCTCACCGCCTGGATGGCCACGCAGGCCGAAGCGCTGGGCATCGATGTCTTTGCCGGCTTCGCCGCTGCCGCACCTTTGTTCGGCGAGGATGGTGCTGTTGCCGGCGTTCGCATTGGCGACATGGGTGTTATCAAGGACGGCACGCCCGGCCCAAACTTCGCGCCCGGCCCCGATATTCGTGCCCGCCTGACAGTGCTGGCCGAAGGTTGCCGCGGCAGCGTCAGCAAGACGCTCATCAGTCACTACGACCTGGCAGCGGACTGCTCCCCGCAAACCTATGGACTGGGACTGAAGGAGCTATGGCAGCTGCCCGCCGGCAGGACCAACCCCGGCTTCATCCAGCACAGCGTCGGCTGGCCGCTGGATACACGCACCTATGGCGGCAGCTTCCTCTATCACCTCGATGACTATCGTGTGTACGTGGGATTCGTGGTGGGCCTGGACTATGAAGACCCCGGCTTCAAACCGTTCGAGGCCTTTCAGCAGTTCAAGAATCACCCTGCCGTGCGACCGCTGCTGGAGGGCGGAGAGATCGTCTCGGCTGGCGCGCGCACCATCGCCGCCGGAGGATGGCAGGCTCTGCCAAAACTGGAGATGCCCGGCGCGATACTGGTGGGCGATGCAGGCGGCACGCTCAACGTACCCAAGATCAAGGGCATTCATCAGGCCATCCGCAGCGGCGTCGCCGCAGCGGAACATTTCGATACTGCCGGCTCCAGCTCTGGATTCGATGCCCGCTGGCGCGCGTCGGCCGGTGGCGCGGAGCTGCGCCGCGTGCGCAACATCAAGCCCGGCTTCAAGCACGGCCTGTGGCTGGGCCTGGCCAACGCCGCTCTGGAAACCGTCACCGCCGGAAGGCTCCCCTGGACGCTGCAACACCGGGCCAACCACTCAACGTTGAAGAAAGTCGGCGACTACGCCGCGCCGGAACGCCACTGGACCACGCGCGAGCTGCCCCCACGCGACCGCCTGGCATCGGTGTTCTTCGCCACCACCGCGCACGATGAGAACCAGCCCGCGCACCTGCACGTGGCCGATACTTCAATCTGCGCCACGCGCTGCCGCCAGGAGTACGGCAACCCCTGCCAGAACTTCTGTCCCGCCAATGTCTATGAAATGGTGGACGATGGCGCCGGGGGCCTGCGCCTGCAGATCAACGCCGCCAACTGCGTGCACTGCAAGGCCTGCGACATCAAGGATCCCTACGGGATCATCACCTGGGTGCCCCCCGAGGGCGGCAGCGGTCCGAATTACCAGGGCCTGTAAACCATACGGTAGTATCCACGCATGAACAAACTCCGCCCCAATGCCCAAGAGGCACTGCGCGATGTCAGCAACGGCGCCACCATTGCCGCCGGTGGCTTCGGCCTGTGCGGCATCCCCGAGCTATGTATCGCCGCGCTACGCGAAATGGACGTGCGCGACCTGACCGTGGTCTCCAACAACTGCGGTGTGGACAATTTCGGCCTGGGACTGCTGCTGGCCAACCGGCAAATCAGCAAAATGGTTTCCAGCTACGTGGGCGAGAACCGCGAATTCGAACGCCAGCTGCTGGGCGGAGAAATTGAAGTCGAGCTGGTGCCACAGGGCACGCTCGCCGAACGCCTGCGCGCCGGCGGCGCCGGCATCCCCGCCTTCTATACCCCCACCGGTGCGGGCACCGCCGTGGCCGAGGGCAAGGAGCAACGCGAGTTCGACGGCCGTACCTACGTCATGGAACACGGCATCCGTACCGACTTCGCCATCGTCAAGGCCTGGCGCGGCGACCGCTACGGCAACCTGCAATACCGCCTCACCGCCCGCAACTTCAACCCGCTGTGCGCAGCAGCCGGCCGCGTGACCATTGCCGAAGTCGAAGAGCTGGTCGAAGTAGGCGAGATCGCACCAGAGGACATCAGCACCCCCGGCATCTACGTACAACACATCATCGTCGGCAAACACGAGAAGCGCATTGAACGGCGCACCACGCGAAAGTGAATAACTCTCTTCCTCATCACAGACGGCACGAGCACCTCGCAGCGGCGTTTGGACCGGGGAGGGCTTTTCAGGATCGTGAAAAACAGGATGTTTTTCCCGAAGCCCCCATGGATGGGTTCACGGCGGTCCTGAAAAGCCCTCCCCGGTCCAAACGCCGCCCGGCACCGAAGGGAGGATTCATGAACAGCGAAAAGAGGTCCTTTCAATGCTGACGCGCGAACAACTGGCCATGCGTGCCGCGCAGGAACTGCGCGACGGTTTCTACGTCAACCTCGGCATCGGCATCCCCACCCTGGTGGCCAACTACATACCGGACGGCATGGACGTCGTCCTGCAAAGTGAAAACGGCATCCTGGGTGTCGGCCCCTACCCGCGAGAGGAACAGGTCGACGCCGACCTGATCAACGCCGGCAAGGAAACCGTCACACTCATGCCGGGCGCCACCATCTTCGACAGCGCCGCCAGCTTCGCCATGATCCGCGGTGGCCACATCGACCTGGCCATCCTCGGCGCCATGGAAGTCAACGAACACGGCGATCTTGCCAACTGGATGATCCCCGGCAAGATGGTCAAGGGCATGGGCGGAGCCATGGACTTGGTGGCCGGCGCGCGGCGCGTGGTGGTGGTGATGGACCACGCCGCCAAATCCGGCGCACCCAAGATACTCAGGCAATGCAAGCTGCCACTGACGGGCGTCGGCGTGGTCAACCGCATCATCACCGACCGGGCGGTCTTCGACATCCACGCTTCGGGTCTGGAGCTGATCGAGCTGGCGCCCGGCGAATCGCCCGAGACCATCAAGGCGAACACCGAACCTGAATTCAACGTATCCGCTTCACTGCGCGAGATGAAGCTCTGAAACTCGACCCCGCCCAGCGCCGCGCGGCCGATCGCCTCGCGGACCTGCACCAGCGCCTGAGCGCCAACCCCCGCGACTTCGGCTTCTGGGCCCGGCGCATGCTGCGGCTGATACCCGGCCGCTCACAGATCGAACCACAGCGCGGCCTGTACCTGTGGGGTGGAGTGGGTCGCGGCAAGACCCTGCTGATGGACCGCTTCTACGAGGCGCTGCCCTTTGAGGATCGCGAACGCCGCCACTTTCACCGCTTCATGCACGACGTTCACGCCGAACTGCGCCGTCTGCAATCCCGCACGCATCCACTGGAAGCCGTTGCGCACCGTCTGGCGAGACGCGCACGCGTGTTGTGCTTTGACGAATTGCACGTCGCTGATATTGCTGATGCCATGATCCTCGGCACGCTTTTCGATGCTCTGTTCCGCCGCGGCGTGACGCTGGTGGCCACCTCGAACCTGCCGCCGCAGCAGCTGTACCGCGACGGTTTGCAGCGCCAGAGATTCCTGCCAGCCATCGCCGCCATTGAACGCCACACCGAAGTGCTGCATCTGGACCATGGCGTTGATTACCGCCTGCGCCAGCTGAAGAAGGCCAGCACTTACAAAGTCGCCACCGGGCAGGAAGCCAAAGCCTGGCTGGAACAAACCTTCACCGCCCTTGCCGGTGAACCCGGCGCGACCGGCGTCATCACCGTCGAGCAGCGCCGCATCCCCTGCGTCCGCCAGGCCGACGGCGTCGCCTGGTTCGACTTCAAGGCACTGTGCGAGGGCCCGCGCAGCCAGAGCGACTACATCGAACTGGCCCGCTGCTACCACACCCTGCTGCTGGCAGGCGTCCCCGTCCTTGACGAAACCGCTGAGAACGCCGCCCGCCGCTTCATTGCCCTGGTGGATGAACTCTACGACCGCAACGTCAACCTCATCCTCTCAGCCGCCGCCCCGCCCCAGGACCTGTACCGCGGCAAAAAACTCCCCTTCGAATTTCAGCGCACCCTCAGCCGCCTGACGGAAATGCAAAGCACCGAATACCTGGGAAGAGAACACAAACCCTGATCAGCACGCCGCCCGATACGGGCAGCGCACCTGCGGACTCGCAGTGCCGGGGGGGGGGGGGGGGGCGGGGTTATAGGTTGGTATTAACCAAACCCCACCCCCCCCCCCCACACACCACCACCAGCCACCC
>JAJFKF010000083.1 GCA_021773365.1 Gammaproteobacteria bacterium
TCGGGGGGGCCCTCTCTCACCCACTCCATTCGTGTCACCCCCCCCCCCCACCCCCCCCCCCACCTCACACGCTGAGCCCGATATCGATCTGGTGGTTGTTCGCGCTCAAGTCGGTGTCATTGATGCTGGCGCGCCATTGCCCCGCTTCTGCTATCGTCCCACCCGAGCCGGCCGGACAGTCGCTGCATGCCTTGCGCATGTGGAGGAAAGTCCGGGCTCCAATGGGCAAGGCGCCAGGTAACGCCTGGGGGGCGAGAGCCCACGGAAAGTGCAACAGAAAGTAAACCGCCGAAGCGTTCTTATGAATGCTGGTAAGGGTGAAAGGGTGCGGTAAGAGCGCACCGCGTTCCTGGCAACAGGGACGGCACGGCAAACCCCGCCTGGAGCAAGACCAAATAGGGGAACAGGTTGCCCGCAAGGGTGGCCGGGTGCGGCCCGCATCGTTCCCGGGTAGGTCGCTTGAGCCGTACGGCGACGTGCGGCCCAGATGAATGACTGTCCTCGACAAAACCCGGCTTACAGGCCGGCTCACTTTATCCAAAAATGACAACAATCAGGGGGGGATTCCCCTGATTGTCATTTGCGCTCACGCGCGAGACCCCTCGAGTCCGCCAAATCCTTCTCCGGACTTAATTTTCTCCCTTAGCAACTCCCCGTAACCCCTTGTTTACGCACTGTAAGATCGTGCCGCTTTTCCCCACTTCGGCGCGCCTAAGTCCCTGTCACCACTGAGTTTTTTTCCAGTGCACGCATTGACGGCCCCCTGGACGGTGCCTATAGTCGCGCCTCGGTGGGAAAAAGTGGGAGGAAATGGGCTGTCTGCCCATGAATTCGATGTTTCGCGGTGCAAATAAGGTGACGCTGGATACCAAGGGGCGGTTGGCCATGCCATCCCGCTACCGCGAGCGCATCCGTGAGCTCAGCCAGGGGCGGCTGGTAGTCACCGTCGACCGCGACCAGTGCCTCCTTATTTACCCCACCCCCGACTGGGAAGAGATCGAACGCAAGCTCATGCAGCTGCCCTCCCTGCAGCCGCAGGCGCGCCGGCTGCAGCGCCTGATGGTCGGGCATGCCACCGATGTGGAGCTGGATGCACATGGGCGGGTACTGCTGTCGCCGAAGCTGCGCGAGTTCGCGGGGCTTTCCCGCGCTGGCGTGCTGATCGGGCAGGGCAACCGCTTCGAACTGTGGGAAGAGGAGCGGTGGAAGGCGCGGGAAGAGGAATGGTTGCAGGGCGAGGAGGCCGAGGCCGGATTGCCGGAGGAACTCGAGACCTTTTCATTGTGATGGCAAGCCATGCCCCCGTGCTTCTCGAAGAGGCGCTGGCGGGTCTGCAAGTGAAGGCGGATGGGTACTACCTGGATGCCACGTTTGGCCGTGGAGGCCATGCGGGAGCGGTTTTGAAAATGTTGGGTGCGCAAGGGCGGCTGTGTGCTGTCGATCGCGACGCCGAGGCTGTGGCAGCGGCGCGTCTCGCGCTGGGCGGGGACGCCCGCGCGCATGTGGTCCATGGGCCCTTCAGCGAATTGCATCAGCTGGTCCCAGCGGAATGGGCGCAACGCGGATTCGACGGCATTCTGTTTGATCTGGGAGTTTCTTCGCCGCAGCTGGACAATGCCGCGCGCGGTTTCAGTTTCCTGCGCGATGGTCCTCTGGATATGCGCATGGACGACACGCAGGGTGAGAGCGCCGCGCAGTGGCTGGCGCGGGTGCCGGAGCGTGAGCTGGTGCGGGTGCTGCGCGAACTGGGTGAGGAGCGCTTCGCCGGGCGTATTGCGCGAACTGTAGTTGAGCGCCGCCGCGAGGCGCCCATCCTGCGCACCGGCGAGCTGGCGCAGCTGATCGCCGGCGCGGTGCCGCGGCGCGATGAAAACAAACATCCGGCTACGCGCAGCTTTCAGGCCATCCGCATGTACATCAACCGCGAGCTGCAAGAGCTGTCTGCCGGGCTGGAGGCTGCGCTGGCGTTGCTGGCGGCCGGTGGACGCCTGTGCGCCATCAGCTTTCATTCCCTGGAGGATCGGGCGGTCAAACGCTTCATGCGCCGTCACGCCAGCGTCGATCCGGTGTACGCCGGGCTGCCGCACATTCCGCCGCAGGCGCAGCCGCAGCTGCGACTGGTGGGCAAGGCCATCCGCGCCAGTGAGGCCGAACTGGCGGCCAATCCCCGCGCGCGCAGCGCCACGCTGCGGGTGGCCGAGAGGCTGGCTGCATGAGCCGGCGTACCCTGACAATGTTTGTTCTGCCGGCGCTGTGGTGCCTGGCGCTGGCTTCCGCCGCCGCAACGGTGTACTGCAAGCATCAGTCGCGCGCCACATTTGTTGAGCTGGAGCGCCTGGCGGCCGAACGCGATCAGCTGGAGATCGAATGGGGTCGTCTGCAGCTTGAGCAAAGCGCCTGGTCCACCCATGGCTTTGTCGAACGTACCGCCAGCTCACGTCTGAAGATGAAGATTCCCTCCTCCGCGGGAGTGGTTCTGGTGCAGGGGCAGGGCGGACGATGAAGCGCTCCATCAGATCACCGTTCATCGCCAGCGAATCGGGCACCGCGCAGCACATCAACCGGCTGCGAATCGTGCTGGGTGTGCTGCTGCTGGCCGCGCTTGGTCTGGTTGCGCGTGCCGTGGATCTGCAGCTGATGGATCACACCTTCCTTTCCAGTCAGGGCGACGCGCGCTACATGCGCGTACAGACCATTACCGCGCATCGCGGCACGATCACCGATCGCTACGGTGAACCGCTGGCCGTGAGCACGCCGGTGGACTCGGTCTGGGCCAATCCACAGGAATTGACGCAGGTGGCTGACCGGCTGCCTGAGCTGGCCAAGGCGCTGGGTCGCAGCACCGAATCACTGGCGCGGCGTGTCAGCAGCAATACGGAACGGGAGTTTCTGTATCTTGCGCGCCACCTGCAGCCGGAGAAGGGCGCACGCATCAAGGCGCTGGGTATTCCTGGCGTCTATCTGCTGCGCGAATACCGCCGTTACTACCCTGCGGGAGAGGTCGCCGGGCACCTGCTGGGCTTCACCAGCATTGATGACAACGGGCAGGAAGGGCTGGAGCTGGCCTACGATCACTGGCTGGCGGGTGAGAATGGCGCCAAGCGCATCATCCAGGACCGCTATGGCCGGGTAGTGGAAAACCTCGAGCGCGTGCGCGAGGTGCGGCCGGGCAAGGACCTGGTGCTCAGCATCGATCTGCGCATTCAGTATCTGGCCTATCGGGAACTGAAGCGCGCGCTGATCGAGCATCGCGCCCGCGCCGGTTCGCTGGTCATGCTGGATGTGCAGACCGGCGAGGTGCTCGCCATGGTCAATCAGCCGGCCTTCAATCCCAATGATCGCGAGCAGCTCGAGGCGCGCCGTTACCGCAACCGCGCCGTCACCGACATGTTCGAGCCCGGCTCCAGCATCAAGCCCTTCGTGCTGGCGGCAGCGCTGGCCTCCGGTCGCTACCAGCCCGAAAGCACGGTAGACACCAGTACCGGGCCATTGAAGTACGGCCGCTACACTGTCTCCGACAAACATCCGCTGGGCGTTATCGACCTGACCACGGTACTGGCCAAGTCGAGCAACGTGGCCATGGCAAAGGTGGCGCTGGATATTCCGCGCGAGCAGCTGTGGCAGGTGCTGGATGCCTTCGGCTTCGGTCAGGTCAGCACCAGTGGCTTTCCTGGTGAGTCAGCGGGTTTGCTCAGTCACTACTCGAACTGGCGGCCGGTTGCAATTTCCTCGATGTCGCATGGCTACAGTTTGTCGGTTACGCCGCTGCAGCTGGCGCGTGGCTACGCGGTGCTCGGTGCGGGCGGTATCGAGCGGCCCATCACCTTCCTGCGCGCGGGAGCGGGCGCCAACGGGATTGCTGGCGGAATTGTTAATACCGGCAGCGGGAGCGGAAATTCCGCTGGCACGCGCGTGCTCGACGCGGATGCGGCTGCGTCGTTGGTGCGCATGCTGGAAGCGGTGGTGGCGCCGGAGGGTACCGGTACGCAGGCGGCGCTGAGCGGGTATCGGGTGGCCGGCAAGACCGGGACGGCGTGGAAAGCCGTTGCCGGTGGATACTCGCAGGAGCTTTATGTGGCCACCTTTGCCGGACTGGCGCCGGCAAGCCGGCCGCGTCTGGCCTGCGTGGTGATGATCGACGAGCCGCGCGGCAAGCACTACTACGGTGGCGAAGTGGCCGCGCCGGCGTTCGCCGCTGTCATGGCCGGTGCGCTGCGGCTGCTTGCAGTGGCGCCTGATGATCTGCCGGTGCAGGAGCCGGAAGACAGCACTGGTGTTGTGCGCACCGCAGTCGCGCAGCTGGAGGCGCAACAGTGATGGCGCAGAAACGCACCACTCCCGGCATGAGCCTGGCGGCCCTGCTGGATGGTATTGCCGTGGCGCCGGCTGATTTGTCTGTCAGCGATGTCACGCTTGATAGCAGGGGGGTGGTGCCCGGCGGTGCGTTCCTTGCCTGTCGGGGCATCAGCAGTCACGGCCTGCAGTACGTGCAGGCGGCGCTGGACGCCGGTGCACATGTGGTGCTCTGGGAGCCGGCGCCCGGGGTGTCGGCACCGCACTTGCCCGCCGGAGTGGTCTCCATCCCGGTACCCGAACTGAGTCGTCATGTCGGCACAATTGCCGATCGCTTCTTCGGCGAGCCTTCGCGCAATGTGCGCATTGCGGCGATCACCGGAACAAACGGCAAAACCACTACGGCCTGGCTGCTTGCGCAGGCCTGCGAAGTCGCCGGTTTGCGCGGCGCCTACGGCGGCACTCTGGGATGGGGCAGGGTGGGTGGTCGGCAGGACAGAGCTTCCGCGCATACCACGCCGGATTGTGTTGGCGTTCACCGGCGCATCTGTGATCTGAGTGCGGCCGGTGCGCGCACGCTGGCGATGGAGGTGTCCTCGCATGCACTGGCGCAGGAACGCGTCGCGGCCGTGCGCTTCGATACCGCGGTGTTTACCAATCTGAGTCGCGATCATCTGGACTACCACGCGGACATGGACACCTATGGTGAGGTCAAGGCACGCCTGTTCAACCTGCCGGGGGTGCAGCACCGCGTCATCAACGTGGGCGATGCATTCGGTCGGCGTCTTGCCATGCGAATGCCGGCAACGGCAGCAAAGACAGTCGTGTGGTCAGGCGCCGCCGGCCATCGTGAGGCAAGGGACGGCGCGACCGAGGGTTTCGTGCACCTGCATGCAACGTCGGCCACAGCGGATGGACTGGAGGCGCAGTTTGATTCGAGCTGGGGGAGTGGCCGCATCCGCTCGCGGCTGATAGGCGATTTCAATGCCGACAATCTTGCCGTCGCGCTGGCGACCCTGCTGCTGTGGGACGTACCGCTGGCGCAGGCTGTTGAAGCGCTCGAGGGCGCAACCGCGCCTCCAGGCCGCATGGAAACCTGCGGTGGTGTCGATGGGCCGCTGGCCGTAATCGATTACGCCCATTCTCCGGATGCATTGGCCAAAGCCCTGCGCGCGTTGCGGCGGCATACCAGGGCGCGGCTGTGGTGCGTGTTCGGCTGCGGCGGCGACCGCGATCCGGGCAAGCGGCCGATCATGGGCGAGCTGGCGGCAGAGCTGGCTGATGTGATCGTGCTGACTGACGACAATCTGCGCACCGAGGATCCGGAGCGGATCATCCATCAGATTGCCGCCGGTATTCCTCATGCAAAGGACAAGGGCAATGCCGTCTACATCATGCGCGACCGTGCCGCGGCGATCGGACTGGCACTGCAGACCGCCGCTGCCGGCGATGTAGTGTTGATTGCCGGCAAAGGTCACGAGGAGTACCAGATCTACGGCGCACAGGCGCAGCCCTTCAGCGATCGCGCGGTGGTGCGGCGCCTGCTGGGAGGTGCGCAATGAGCCGTACGCTGGCTGCCGCCGCTGCCGCATGTCGCGGTGCCTTGCATGGCGAGGATCGATCGTATGGGGCGGTATCCACCGATTCGCGCACCCTGGGACAGGGCGATCTGTTTGTTGCCCTGAAAGGTCCGCGCTTCGATGGCCATGAATTCCTCGATGTGGCCGCGCGTGCGGGCGCCGCCGGCGCGATCGTCGCGCGGCTGTCCGGCGGCGCCATGTCCCACATAGTCGTCCCTGACACGCTGGCGGCGTTGAGCGCACTGGCCCACCAGTGGCGCGGGCAGTTTGAAATACCCGTGATCGGCGTCGCCGGCAGCAATGGCAAGACCACTGTCAAGGAGATGACGGCTGCCATTCTCTGCCGTATGGGCCCCTGCCTGGCCACCCGCGGAAATCTCAACAATCACATCGGCGTGCCGCTGACGTTGATGCGACTGGAGGCCGCCCATCGCAGCGCGGTGATCGAAATCGGCGCCAATCATCCGGGTGAAGTGACGGCGCTGGCTGCGCTGGCCCGGCCGCGTATCGGTCTGATTACCAACGCCGGCGCCGAGCATCTGGAAGGCTTCGGCGACCTGGACGGCGTGGCACGTGCCGAAGGAGAAATGGTAGCCGCTCTGCCAGTCGATGGCGTGGCGGTTATCAATGCCGACGACGTCTATGCGCCGCTGTGGCGACAGATGTCCACCGCTGGCCGCGTGGTGAGCTTCGGCCTTGACGCGGAGGCGGACTTCCGTGCCAGCGACATCACCCAGTCGATCGAAGAGGGGCAGTTCGCATTGCGCTTCACGCTGCATGCCGAGCCGCTGAATCGCAGCGACGGCGTGACGCTTCGTCTGGCCGGTCTGCACAACGTCAGGAACGCGCTGGCCGCAGCCGCGGCTGCACAGGCCGCTGGGGCAACCTTTGATCACATCCTGGATGGTCTGCAATCGGTGCAGGCCGTGAGTGGGCGTCTGCAACTGAAACGCGCCCGCGGCGGGGCATGGCTGATTGACGATTCCTACAACGCCAATCCCGGTTCCGTGCTGGCCGCGCTGGAAGTGCTCGCGGCGCTGTCCGGGGAGAAATGGATGGTGCTGGCGGACATGGGTGAGCTTGGCGCGGCCGCCGCGGACGCCCACCGCGAGGCCGGCGAACTGGCCCGCCGCCATGGCGTGAAGCGGCTGTTTGCCGCCGGTGAGCTGAGCGTGCATGCCGCGCAGGCCTTCGGCGCCGATGCGCACTGGTTTGCCGATGTGCAGGCGATGGCTGCGGCGCTTGACGGTCAGCTGCACGTGCAGCCGCCTGGCCGCGAGGACGCGCAAATCACCGTGTTGATCAAGGGTTCGCGCTTCAACCGTCTGGAGCGGGTGGTGGCGGCACTTGTGGAAGACGAGGCGGACGAGGCGCACTGAATGCTGCAACTACTGGCCGAATACCTTACGCGCTACCACTCCGGTTTCAATGTCTTCGGTTACCTGACGCTGCGCGGCATTCTGGCGGTAGCCACAGCGCTGGCCATCGCGCTCATGGTTGGCCCGAGTCTGATCGCGCGTCTGACACGTCACCAGATCGGTCAGCCCATTCGCGATGACGGGCCGCTTACGCACCTGCCGAAGGCCGGCACCCCCACCATGGGCGGTACGCTGCTGCTGGCGGCAATAGCCATCAGCACGCTGTTGTGGGCGGACCTGAGTAATCGCTTCGTCTGGATTGCTCTGGTCGTCACTCTGGCTTTCGGGCTGATCGGCTTCTATGACGATTACCTCAAGCTCATCGTCGGTAACAGCAAGGGCCTGGCGGCGCGCTACAAGTATTTCTGGCAGTCCGCAGCCGGGCTGGGTGCAGCCATCGTGCTCTATGTCACGGCGCAGACGCCGGCGGAAACTGCCCTGTACCTGCCTTTCCTCAAGAATTTCATGCTGCCGCTGGGTCTGGGCTACATCGCGCTGACCTACTTCGTCATTGTCGGCAGCAGCAATGCGGTGAACCTCACCGATGGGCTCGACGGGCTGGCCATCATGCCGGCAGCGATGGTGGGCGGCGCGCTGGGGGTGTTTGCCTATCTCACTGACAACACGGTGTTCTCCGCCTACCTGGGTATTCCCTACATCGCCGGCGTCGGCGAACTGCTGATTTTCTGTGGCGCCATTGTGGGCGCGAGCCTGGGATTCCTGTGGTTCAACGCCTATCCAGCGCAGGTGTTCATGGGCGATATCGGTGCGCTTGCCGTCGGTGCCGCGCTCGGGGTGGTAGCAACCATGGTGCGCCAGGAAATCGTGCTGCTGATCATGGGCGGCGTATTCGTGCTGGAGACCGTGTCGGTCATCCTGCAGGTGGCCTCATTCAAACTTACCGGCCGGCGCATTTTCCGCATGGCGCCCATTCATCATCATTTTGAATTGAAAGGCTGGGCGGAGCCGAAGGTCATCGTGCGCTTCTGGATCATCAGCCTGATGCTGGTGCTGGCCGGACTGGCGACGCTGAAACTCAGATGAGCAACGGGCACACAGTCATTGTTGGTCTGGGGCGCACTGGCTTGTCGTGCGCCCGGTACCTGGACGCGCGCGGGGTAAGGCTGGCGATTACCGACAGCCGCGCGCAGCCACCGGGGCTGATGCAACTCGGTGATCTGGCACAACGCGTGGAACTGAGACTGGGGGGGTTCGATGAAAGCTTGCTGGAGAATGCACAAGAGGTGGTCCTGTCGCCCGGAGTCGCGCTCGATGAGCCGTTTGTACGCAAGGCGGCGACGCATGGCATCGATCTCACCGGCGACGTGGAGCTGTTCGCGCGCGCGCTCGGCGAAACGCCGGGCGGCGGCACGCCAGTTATCGGTGTCACCGGCACCAACGGCAAGAGCACCGTTACCACGTTGCTCGCGCGCATGGGTGAAGCCTCGGGCCTGCGAATCCGCGCCGGCGGCAATCTCGGCGAACCGGCGCTCGAGCTGCTGGCGGGGGGCGAGGGAGAAGCCGCGCCGACGGGTGGAGCGACACGGGGAACAGTGAAGTCGGCTACGCCCGACTACTACGTTCTGGAGCTGTCGAGCTTTCAGCTGGAGCTCACGCGCACCCTGCGGCTGCATGCCGCGGCGGCATTGAATGTCAGCGCCGATCACATGGATCGTTACGAGTCCATTGACGAGTACGCTGCCGCCAAGGCGCGGATCTTTGCGCATTGCCGCCAGGCCGTGGTCAATCTCGACGATCCGCGTACGGCACGGATGGCACCGC
This sequence comes from Gammaproteobacteria bacterium, assembly GCA_021773365.1. Classification (GTDB taxonomy): domain Bacteria; phylum Pseudomonadota; class Gammaproteobacteria; order Steroidobacterales; family Steroidobacteraceae; genus JAJFKF01. The sequence continues at coordinate 9,074 of JAJFKF010000083.1, forward strand.
AGGGTCAGCCGGTGCTCGGCTTCAGCATCGTGCCGGGCACGCCCTGCGAGTACGGGCTGGTGGCCGATGCCTCCGGCCGACTCAGTCTGGCTCATCACGGCCAGCCCTTGCTGCGTCTGGAAGAGATGAAGCTCACCGGCCTGCACAATGCCGCCAATGCGCTGGCGGCGCTGGCGCTTGCCGATGCCGCCGGCGGGTTCGATCGCCAGGCCTCGCTGCAGATGCTGCGCGATTTCGGCGGTCTGCCCCACCGCATGCAGTGGGTGGCGGACATCAACGGCGTGCGCTGGATTGACGACTCCAAGGGCACAAACGTCGGCGCTACCTGCGCGGCGCTTCACGGCATGGAAGGCCCGCTCATCATCATCGTCGGCGGCGACGGCAAGGACCAGAGTTTCACTCCGCTTGCCGATGCCTTCCGCGGCAAGGTGCGTCACGCCGTACTGATCGGCCGCGATGCCGGGCTACTGGCGCAGTCACTGCACGCGGTTTGCAGTACCGAGAGCGTCGGCAGCCTGCAACAGGCCGTCATCGCCGCCGCGACGCGTGCGCGCGCCGGCGATACGGTGCTGCTGTCGCCAGCCTGCTCAAGTCTGGACATGTTCCGTGACTACGTTCAGCGCGGTGAGGCATTCGCCGATGCGGTGCGGGGGATGTCCACATGACGACGGCAGTGCGTGGTCCACGGATGATGTTCGATGGTGTGCTGATCGCCGGCGTGGCAGCCTTGCTGCTGATCGGACTCACAATGGTCACTTCCGCCTCCATGGCCATCGCCACCCGCGAACATGGCGAGCCATTTTCCTATCTGCTGCGGCAGCTCACCTTTACCGGCGTGGGTTGCGTACTGGCGCTGGCCGTATTTGCGGTACGCACCGAGCTGTGGGACCGCATCAGTCTGGTGCTGCTGATTCTGGGCTTCGCATTGCTGGTGGCGGTGTTGATCCCCGGTCTCGGTCATGTCGTCAACGGCAGCCGGCGCTGGCTGCAACTGGCGGGATTGAATCTGCAGGCCTCCGAACCGGCGCGCGCGCTTATTCTCACCTACCTGTGCAGCTACGCGGCTCGCCATCGCGAAGCTTTGAGTACCTCACTGGCTGGCGTGGCAAAGCCGCTCGGTTTGCTGGCCGCTGCAGCCGCGCTGTTGCTGGCTGAGCCTGATTTCGGCGCCGCCTGCGTGCTGCTGGCTACCGGCTTTGCCATTCTGTTCATCGCCGGCATGCAGTGGCGCTACGTGCTGCTGTTCGGCGGCAGCGCCGCAACCCTGTTTGCCCTGCTGGCCCTGTTCTCCACCTACCGCATGCGCCGGCTGACGGCCTTTCTCGATCCCTGGGCGGATCCGTGGGACGGCGGCTTTCAGCTCACCCAGTCGCTGATCGCCATCGGCCGCGGGGAGTGGTTCGGTGTGGGGTTGGGCGCCAGCGTGCAGAAGTTGTTCTATCTGCCCGAGGCGCACACCGATTTTGTCTTTGCGGTAATGGCCGAGGAACTGGGCCTGGTGGGCGTTGCGGCGGTGCTGGCCCTGTTTGTCGTGCTGGTCTGGCGGGCCTGCCTGATTTCGCGCGTCGCGGCGCAGGCGGGACGGATGTTCCAGTCCTATCTTGCCGCCGCCTTCGGCATCTGGCTGGGGCTGCAGGCCTTTATCAACATTGGCGTGAACATGGGCGTGCTGCCCACCAAAGGTCTGACACTGCCGCTGATGAGCTACGGACGCTCCAGTCTCCTGGTGACGCTGGTGTGGCTCGGGCTCATCCTGCGTGTCCATCATGAGAACAGGTCCGGAGTGGCGCTGCGATGACGGCGGTACTCATCATGGCCGGCGGCACCGGCGGGCACGTTTTTCCAGCGCTGGCTGTCGCCCGTTTGTTACGCGAGCGCAGCTGCGAGGTGACGTGGGTTGGTACCCGCCGCGGACTCGAGGCGCGCGTGGTGCCCGCGGACGGTTTTCCCATCGAGTGGCTGACGGTGGCGGGGCTGCGCGGCAAGGGCCTGGCCGGCTGGCTGCTGGCGCCATTTCGGCTGGCGCGCGCGCTGTGGCAGGCACTCGGCATCGTGCGCCGCCGCCGTCCCGCTGTGGTGCTGGGCGTCGGCGGCTTTGTGACCGGACCAGGCGGGGTGGCGGCATGGCTGTTGCGGCGACCGCTGGTGATTCATGAGCAGAATGCCGTCGCCGGATTAACCAATCGTCTGTTGTCGCGGCTGACGCAGCAGGTGCTGGAGGCGTTCCCCGGCAGCTTCCGGCGCAATATCACGGTGCGCTGCGTTGGCAACCCGGTGCGTCGCGAGATCGTCTCGCTGGCCCCGCCGTCGCAGCGCTTCGCCGTGCGTGAAGGGTCGATTCGTCTGCTGGTGATAGGCGGCAGCCAGGGCGCATCGCGCCTCAACGGTGTCGTGCCGCAGGCGCTGCAGCTGCTGCGTGGCAGGCTGGCAGTGGAGGTGTGGCACCAGACAGGCGCGCGCGAGCATGAACAAACACTGCGTGCCTATGCCGCCGCCGGTTTGCAGGGGCGGGTGGTGCCTTTCATTGACGACATGGCCGCAGCCTATGGCTGGGCCGACCTGGCGGTGTGCCGCTCCGGAGCGCTGACGGTTTCAGAATTGTCCGCCGCCGGCCTCGGCGCCGTACTGGTGCCCTTTCCCGCCGCCGTGGACGATCACCAGACACACAATGCCCGCTATCTCACGGAAGCCGGCGCAGCTGTGCGGATCGCCGATGGTGAACTTGACGCCGAGCGGCTGGCGTTGGAACTGGATCGACTGTGCGCGGATCGTGCCCTGCTGCAGGAGATGGCGCAGCGCGCCCGTTTGCGCGCTGTACCCGATGCAACGGAGCAGCTGGCGCGCGCGGTTCTGGACGCGGCGGGGGTGGCGGCATGAAACACGCTGACGACTCCGGCAGGCGCGCGGACGATTTCCGCATGCGCCGTATGAAGCGCATCCATCTGGTGGGTATCGGCGGCAGTGGCATGGGCGGCATAGCCGAAGTTCTGTTGAATCTCGGCTACGAGGTCAGCGGCTCGGACCTCAAGCCCAACACCATCACCCGACGCCTGGAGAAGCTCGGTGCGCGCGTGGTAATCGGTCATGCGCGCGAGAACGTGGGCGAGGCGGATGTGGTGGTGACCTCCAGTGCCGTGGGCGGGGCCAATCCGGAGGTACAGGCGGCGATCGAGCGGCGCGTGCCGGTAGTGCCGCGCGCGGAAATGCTCGGCGAGCTGATGCGCTTCCGTTACGCCATCGCCGTCGGTGGCACTCACGGCAAGACCACAACGACAAGCCTGATCGCCAGCATCCTGGCCGAAGGCGGCGAAGACCCCACCTTCGTCATCGGCGGTCGCCTCAAGAGCGCCGACACCAACGCTCGTCTTGGCGCCGGCCGCTATCTGGTAGCGGAAGCTGACGAAAGCGATGCCTCCTTCGTGCACCTGCAGCCGCTGGTCGCCGTGGTTACGAACATCGACAATGATCACCTGGCAACCCATGAGGGTGACTTTGCGCGGCTGAAGCAAAGCTTCGTCGATTTCCTGCACAACCTGCCGTTCTACGGGCTGGCCGTGCTGTGCAGCGACGACGAGCAGGTGCGCGAGATCCGCCCGCGCATTACCCGACCCGTACTGACCTACGGCTTTGGCGAGGATGCAGACGTGCGTGCCGTGGGTATTATCCAGCAGGGACTCACCACCCGCTTCGAGGTGCTGCGCCGGAACCTCCCCGCCCTGACGGTGACCGTGAACCTGCCCGGCCGGCACAATGTGCTGAACTCACTGGCTGCCATTGCAGTGGCCACCGATCTCGGCATTGCCGATGAGGACATTCAGCGCGCCCTGGCGCACTTCGAGGGCATCGACCGGCGACTGCAGATCCTGGGCGAGGTCGACGGCGGCATTACCCTTGTCGATGACTACGGCCATCATCCGACCGAACTTGAGGCGACGCTGGAAGCCATCCGCCAGGGCTGGGCCGGGCGGCGCCTGGTGCTGGCGTTCCAGCCGCATCGTTATTCGCGTACCCGCGATCTCATCGATGACTTCGCGCGCGTGCTCAGCGAAGTGGATGTGCTGCTGGTCACCGAAGTCTATGCCGCCGGCGAAGAACCCATTGCCGGCGCCGATGGCCGCGCCATCTGCCGCGCCATCCGCTCGCGCGGCCGTATCGAGCCGGTGTTTGTCGAAAAGGTGGACGAACTGCCCGGAGCGCTCGCCCGCGTCGTGCAGCAAGGCGATGTCGTGGTGACCATGGGCGCCGGCAGCATCGGCGCGGTCGCGCAAGCCCTGCCGCAGTCCCTGACAAAGGCGCGGGCCATACAGCCGGGGGAGCGGCCATGAACGCACTGGTGCTCGCTCCAGGCTTCACCGGCAACGTGCAACACCAGGAGCCGATGTTCCGGCATACCTCCTGGCATGTGGGCGGTCCCGCCGAACTGTACTTCGCTCCACGCGATACGCAGGACCTGCGTGACTTCCTGCGCGCGCTTCCACAAGGGACGCCCGTGACCTGGATCGGCCTTGGCAGCAACCTGCTGGTGCGCGATGGCGGTCTGCACGGTGCTGTAATCGCCACCCACGGCGCCTTCAACCGCCTCGAACGCCTCAGCGACACCGAGGTGTTCTGTGAAGCCGGCGTCCCCTGCGCGCGTCTGGCCAGACAATGCATCAAATGGGGCCTCGGCCCCGCTGAATTCTTCGCCGGCATTCCCGGCACGCTGGGCGGCGCCCTCGCCATGAACGCCGGCGCCTTCGGTGGCGAAACCTGGAACCACGTCGTGGCCGTGCAAACCCTGGACCGCGAGGCCGAGGTTCACACCCACCCGCACGATGCCTACCGCATCGGCTACCGCAGCGTGGCCCGCAAGGTTGCCCCGGCCCTTGAAGAATGGTTCCTCAGCGCCCACCTGTCCTTCGAGCCCCGTCCACAGGCCCATGCCGATGACGTCCGCGCCCTGCTGGAGCGACGCAAACAAACCCAGCCCATCGGCGCCTGGAGCGGCGGCTCAACCTTCGTCAATCCGCCCGACGACCACGCCGCGCGCCTGATCGAAGCCGCCGGCCTCAAAGGCCACCGCCACGGCGGCGCCAGAGTCTCCGACAAACACGCCAACTTCATAGTCAACGAAGGCACCGCCACCGCCGCAGAAATAGAAGCGTTGATTGCCCATGTCCGCGACACCGTCGCCGCCAGCTCCGGCATCACGCTGCAAACAGAAGTACGCATCATCGGAGAACCCGCATGAGTCGTTTTTCTCGCGGGGTAACCGGTGGTGTCAGCGCGACGGAGTCCGGCATGGAGGTGCGGTTTTCCGGACGCTCTTTGACAGGATGTCAAAGCGCGAGCCTACAGGGATGTATTCACGGCGTTCCGGAAAACCGCACCTCCATGGCGGACTCCGTCAGGGCACTGAATCTACAAACCGATTCTTCAAGGCAGTATGACTACTAAGGATCCACAATCCTTCGGCCGAGTAGCCGTCCTGATGGGCGGCCCCGGCTCCGAGCGCGAAGTCTCCCTGGACTCCGGCCGCAACGTAGTGGCTGCGCTGCAATCCCGCGCCGTCGACGCCACGGCGGTGGACGGCGTCGCCGCCCTGATCGAGGCGCTGCAGGCCAGTCGCTACGATCGCGTCTTCAACATCCTCCACGGCGGCGATGGCGAGAACGGCGTAGTGCAAGGCCTGCTTGAAGCCATGCACATCCCGTACACCGGCACCGGTGTACTCGGCGCCGCGCTGACGCTGGACAAGATACGCACCAAACAGGTCTGGCAGGCCGCCGGCCTGCCCACGCCCCCCTACCACCGCCTCACCCCCGGCGCCGATGTGAGCAAGGCGGCGCAAGCCCTTGGCCTGCCGGTTGTGGTCAAACCGTCGCTGGAAGGCTCCAGCGTCGGCATCACCCGTGTATTCGATGCCGCGGACCTGCCGCAGGCTGTGGCATTGGCCCGCCGCTACCCCGGCGAGCTGCTCGTCGAGCGCCTGATCGAAGGCGAGGAGTACACCGTCAGCATCCTCGGCGAGCAGGCCCTGCCCAGCATTCGCATCGTTCCGGCCGGCGCCTATTACGACTATCACGCCAAGTACGTCGCCGACGATACCCGGTACATCTGCCCCGGTCTCAGCGGTGCGGCGGAAGCACAGATGTGCGATCTCGCACTGGCCGCCTTTGACGCGGCGGGCTGCCGCGGCTGGGCGCGAGTGGACCTGATGCGTGATCACGCCGGCAACAATTATCTGCTGGAGATCAACACCACCCCCGGCATGACCAGTCATTCGCTGGTGCCCAAGGCCGCGCAGGCACGCGGCATCGATTTCGCCGAGCTGGTCTGGCGCATTCTTGAGACCAGTCTTGTGCCGGCGCATGGCGGGACACGGCCATGATGGATCTGACCGCTGTGCGTAAACGCAATCGTCGCCGCACCGGCAGCCGGCCAGCCGCAGGCCTGTTGACGGACCCGCAGGCTTCCTGGCGGCGCGCGCTGCCGGTGGCGGGATTCCTGGTGCTGGCGGCGTTGCTTGGATACGCGCTGATGTTTGTCTTCGACCGGCCGGTGCAACAGGTCGACGTCGCCGGCCGTTTCCAGCGGGTCACGCCAGCGCAGGTCGAGCAGGCCGTCACGGCGGTGCTGCGCGGTGGATCCGGCCGAGCAGGTTTTCTATCAGCAAGTCTGAGTGAGGTTCGGCGCAGCGTGGAAGCGTTGACCTGGGTGGACCGGGCGCGCGTCGAACGCATCTGGCCGGACGGACTGCGCGTTGAAATTGCCGAGCAGCTGCCGGCGGCACGCTGGGGAGAATCGGGTCTGCTCAATACCCGCGGCGAGCTGTTTGTCCGTGAGACCCGCCACCTGCCACCTGAGCTGCCGCACCTCAATGGCCCCGAGGGCAGTGAGTGGCGCGTGGCGCAACTGTATCTCGGCACCCAGGGGCAGCTGGTGGAAGCCGGCATGCGCCTGGCGGCACTGGAGCTCGACGCCCGCGGCGCGCTCACCCTGACGCTGACCAACGGCATCGAAGTGCGCTTCGGCCGGCGGCAGGTTGAGCAACGACTGGATTGTTTCGTGCGCACGGCATTGCCTGTGCTGTCCGCACGTGCAGCTGAAGTGAGCTACGTAGATATGCGCTATAGCAACGGTTTCGCCATAGGTTGGAAAAATGTCTAAACGCTCCGACAGAAATCTCATCGTGGGTCTGGATATCGGCACCTCCAAGGTGGTCGCCATCGTGGGCGAAATGGCGCTCGACGGCGGTATCGAGGTCATCGGCGTGGGATCGCATCCCTCGCGCGGGCTGAAGAAGGGCGTGGTGGTCAACATCGAATCGACCGTGCAGTCGATCCAGCGCGCCGTGGAAGAAGCCGAGCTGATGGCCGGCTGCGAGATCAACTCGGTGTTCACCGGCATCGCCGGCAGCCATGTCAGAAGCCTGAACTCTCACGGCATCGTCGCCATTCGCGACAAGGAAGTGACCCAGGGCGATGTTGAGCGGGTGATTGACGCCGCCAAGGCTGTGGCCATCCCGGCGGACCAGAAGATCCTGCACGTGCTGCCACAGGAATTCATCATCGACAACCAGGAAGGTATCCGCGACCCCATCGGCATGTCGGGGGTGCGCCTGGAGGCGAAGGTACACATCGTTACCGGCGCCGACAGCGCTGCGCAGAACATCGTCAAGTGCGTGCGCCGCTGCGGCCTGCATGTGGATGACATCGTGCTTGAGCAGCTGGCGTCGAGCTTCGCGGTACTTACCGACGATGAGAAGGAACTGGGAGTATGCATTGTCGATATCGGTGGCGGTACCACCGATGTTGCGGTTTTCTCCGGTGGAGCCATCCGCCATACCGCTGTCATTCCTATTGCCGGCGACCAGGTGACAAACGATATCGCCGTGTCGATGCGTACACCCACCCAGTACGCAGAGGACATCAAGCTGCGCTACGCCTGCGCGCTCTCGCAGCTGGCCAATCCCGATGAGACCATCGAGGTGCCAAGCGTGGGCGACCGCCCGCCGCGGCGGCTGGCCAGACAAACATTGGCGGAGATCGTCGAGCCGCGCTACGAGGAACTGTTTGGCCTGATTCGTGAGGAACTGCGCCGCGCCGGCTTCGAGGAGACCATCGCCGCGGGCATCGTGCTTACCGGTGGCAGCGCCAAGATGGAAGGGGCGGTGGAGCTGGCCGAGGAGATCTTCCACATGCCGGTGCGATTGGGATTACCCCAGCACGTGATGGGTCTGGTGGAAGTGGTGAGCAATCCCATCCACGCCACCGGCGTGGGCCTGCTTCTTTATGCCCGCGCCAATGGCCTGGCCGGCGCGGACAAACCGATATACGGCGGAGTGAAAAACGTACTGGAGCGGATGAAGGCGTGGTTTCAAGGAAATTTTTGAGCGTTCTGTTTTGAGGCAACCTGGGCAACCTGAGGAGATAGTGAAATGTTCGAATTGATGGATGCATACAGCCAGACGGCAGTGATCAAGGTGATCGGCGTGGGTGGTGGCGGCGGCAACGCCGTTTCTCACATGGTGAGCGCCGGTATCGAAGGGGTGGACTTCATCTGCGTGAATACCGACTCGCAGGCACTGAAGCACTCCAAGGTCAAAAGCTCGATCCAGATCGGCTGCAACATCACCAAGGGGCTGGGCGCCGGCGCCGATCCCGAGGTGGGTCGACAGGCGGCGATGGAGGACCGTGACCGCATCGTGGAGTTGATCGAGGGCTGCGACATGCTGTTCATCACCGCTGGCATGGGTGGTGGAACGGGCACTGGTGCGGCGCCGGTGGTGGCGCAGGTGGCCAGGGAGCTGGGCATCCTCACCGTGGCGGTGGTCACCAAACCCTTCGACATGGAAGGCAACAAACGCATGCTGGTGGCCGAGCATGGCATGGCGGAACTCGGCAAGTACTGCGACTCGCTGATCACCATCCCCAACCAGAAGCTGCTCTCGGTGCTCGGTGGCGACACCACGCTGCTGGATGCCTTCAAGGCGGCCAATGAGGTGTTGCAGGGCGCAGTGCAGGGCATTGCTGAACTGATCACCCGTCCGGGCCTGATCAACGTCGACTTTGCTGACGTGCGTACGGTGATGTCCGAGACCGGCATGGCCATGATGGGTTCGGGCTCGGCCAGCGGTGAAGGTCGCGCCACGGCGGCGGCACAGGCGGCGGTATCGAGCCCGCTGCTGGAAGATGTCAATCTCGCCGGTGCACACGGCATCCTGGTGAACGTCACTGCGGGACTGGACATGTCCATCGGTGAGTTTGAACAGGTGGGAGCGACGGTGAAGGAATTCGCCTCGGAAGATGCCACGGTGGTGGTGGGTACGGTGATCGATCCGGAGATGAGCAACCAGGTGAGGGTCACCGTGGTGGCGACCGGTCTTGGACGTCCCGCGGCGCGTCAGCAGACCACCGGCGCGCGCAGCAGTCAGCCGGAGATGCGTGTGGTCAGCAACCGCGGCGGGCGCGGTCCATTGAGCGGAGCCGACTATGCAGCGCTGGACAAACCGACGGTGCAACGGCAGCGCGCGGTGGGCGACGGCTTGCGCCACGCCCCGGAAAGCGAGGAGATGCTGGATATTCCGGCGTTTCTGCGCCGGCAGGCAGACTGAGAGGGGTAGAAAGGGTGCGCCCCCGTGGCCTGCGGCCTTAGGTCCGCGGCCCGGGGAGTATGGAAAACCATACATAGGTTGCTGTTTGCAGGGCATTTGTCCTGTGCTACGGTGCTGTCGGATATGGTCAAACAACGCACCCTCAAAACCAGCATCCGCGCCACGGGCGTTGGGTTGCATACCGGCAAGAAGATCCTGATGACCCTGCGGCCAGGACCCGCCGATTCGGGTGTGGTCTTCCGTCGGGTGGATCTGGACGTGCCGGTGGACATCCATGCCCATGCTGAAAATGTGGGTGAGACCACGCTGGGCACCACGCTGGTCAGGGACGGCGTGAAGGTCTCTACGGTCGAGCACCTGCTGTCGGCGCTGGCCGGGCTAGGCATAGACAATGCCGTTGTCGAGGTGAGCGCCCCCGAGGTGCCGATCATGGACGGCAGCGCGGGGCCGTTTGTTTTTCTGGTGCAGTCGGCGGGCCTGGAGGAACAGGACGCGCCCAAGCGGTTTGTCCGCATCAAGAAAACCCTGCGGGTGGAAGAAGACGACAAGTGGGCGCAATTCGAACCCTATGACGGCTTCAGGGTGAATCTGGAGATCGAGTTCAAGCACCCCCTGTTTGCCAAGCGTTCCCAGGCCGCGACCATGGATTTCTCCACCACGACCTTCCTGAAGGAAATCAGCCGCGCGCGCACCTTCGGCTTCATGCGCGACATCGAAACGCTGCGTTCGCATAATCTGGCGCTGGGCGGCAACCTCGACAATGCCATCGTGCTGGACGATTTCCGTGTGCTGAACGAGGATGGACTGCGTTACCAGGATGAATTCGTCAAACACAAGATCCTGGATGCCATCGGCGATCTGTACTTGCTGGGGCACAGCCTGATCGGCGAGTTCAGCGGCTTCAAGTCCGGGCATGGACTGAACAACCGTTTGCTGCGCCAGCTCATTGCCGACCCCAGTGCATGGGAAGAGGTGACTTTCGAGACGCCGGCACAGGCGCCCATCTCCTTCGTCAGCGCGGCGGCGGCTGCACCCTGACACTGATTCGTCCGACGCTCTGTCCCATCGCCTTCGCCAGCGCTTCGCGCAATCGCGGAACTTCGAACCGGAGTCGCGCGCAGAATGCCGCCGAATCCACCGCCAGTACCAGCTCATCCCGCCGCTGCGTGACGCCTGTGATGTGTGCCGCCAGGGAGGCGGGCAGGGCGGATTGCACCTGTTCCTTTATGGCGACAGCCGCGCGGGCGCGCTGCGAAAGGTGCTGAAGGCGGGCACCGGACTTCAGCAACTCGCTGAGCTTGCGGGGGTTCGACATTGAAATATGGGGGAAATCGTATTGTTTTGGACTGTTGACTTAAGGCATAGTCCGCCCCGACTGTAAAGGGCAAACCCGTCGCAAGGCGGGGACGCAAAGCCACCGGTCGGGGTCTGCGCCAGGGCATGGGCCATACGCGGGCAACGACGGCGGGGTTACCAGGACAATGCATACAATATTTCGCCACATTCTGACTCCCGCGGTGGGCATGGGGATACCCCGGTACGTCAACCTGAGCCACCCCCTGGCGCTCGGCAGCCTGCTGCTGGCGCTGGTGCTGGTTGCGGGCGGTGCGTTTGCCATCGGCAACTTTTTCGGGCAGCGTGACGCGGCCAATGCGCCGGCATTGCAGGCTGCTGCATGGTCGAAGAAGCTGGCGGCGCAGCAGGCCGAACTGGGTGAAACCCGCCGATATCTTCAGGAAAACATCAACGCCCTGGCCCGTCGCGTCGGTCTGATGAACGCCCACGTGGTGCGTCTGGACGCCCTGGGCCAGCGCCTGACACAGATGGCCAGTATCGACGCCGAGGAGTTCAATTTCGGCCAGACGCCCGCCCTGGGTGGTCCTGAGTCCGAGGGACAGGAAGGCGAGGCGGCACAACTACCTGATTTGAATGCCATGATCGACCAGCTCGGGCGCGATCTGGACACCCGGGAGCTGCAGCTGGGCGTGCTGGAAAGCCTGCTGCTGACCCACGAGCTCAATGAGCAGATCCTGCCCGACGGCCGCCCCGTGACCAAGGGCTGGATATCCTCGAATTTCGGCAAGCGGTCCGATCCTTTCACGGGCTTTTCCACTTTCCACAAGGGCATCGACTTCGCCGGGAAACAGGGCGCGGAGATCGTTGCGGTGGCCACCGGGGTGGTGACCTGGTCGCGGGATCGCTTCGGCTATGGGCTGATGGTGGAGATCAACCACGGCAACGGCTACAGCACGCGGTATGCGCACAATGAGCGCAACCTGGCGAAGGTGGGGGAGACGGTGCAGAAGGGGCAGGTGATCGCCACCATGGGGTCTACGGGGCGGGCTACGGGGCCTAATCTGCATTTCGAGGTGCTCAAGGACGGGCGGGCGGTGAATCCGCTGAAATTCATCGGCGGGGCACGGTAGGAGATTGCTGTCCCGGGTCCGTGCCGGGCCGGCACGGGCTTGAAAAATCAGTACAATGCCCGCCTTTTTAGGCAAGAGCGCTTCCCCCCGTGCTGCAGTTTCTCACACGCGTTTTCGGTAGCCGCAATCAGCGGCTGATCAAGGAGTATGGGCGGGCGGTGGTCGAGGCCAACCGGCTTGAGCCTGCCATCAAGGCGTTGAGCGACGAGCAGCTCAGGGCCAAGACGGATGAGTTTCGTGCGCGGATCGCGGGCGGCACTTCCCTGGATGAGATTCTGCCGGAGGCCTTTGCCACGGTGCGCGAGGCGGCCATGCGTACGCTGGGCATGCGTCATTTCGATGTGCAGCTCATCGGCGGCATGGCGCTGCATCACGGCAAGATCGCCGAGATGCGCACCGGCGAGGGCAAGACACTGGTCGCCACGCTTCCGGCCTATCTGAACGCCATCGGCGGCAAAGGCGTACACGCGGTCACCGTCAACGAATATCTGGCCCAGCGCGATGCGGAGTGGATGGCGCCGGTGTACCGGTTCCTTGGGCTCACGGTGGATGTGATCAGAAGCGGCCAGCCAACGGACGAGAAGCGTGCCGCCTATGCAGCGGACATCACCTACGGCACCAACAACGAATACGGCTTCGACTACCTGCGGGACAATCTGGCCTTCAAGCTCGAAGACCGCGTGCAGCGGCCGCTGAACTTCGCCATCGTCGACGAGGTGGACTCCATCCTCATCGACGAGGCGCGCACGCCGCTGATCATCTCCGGGCCCGCGGAAGAGAGCACGGAGCTGTACCTGAAGATCAACACGCTGGTACCCAGGCTCGTTCGCCAGGCAGAGGAAGAGGGTGAGGGCGACTACTCGGTGGATGAGAAGGGCAAGCAGGTGCATCTGTCCGAGGCCGGCCACGAACGCGTGGAGCAGCTGCTGGCGGAAGCGGAACTGCTGCGCGATGGCGAAAGCCTGTACGACGCGGCCAATATCCGCCTCATGCATCACCTGAATGCCGCCCTGCGCGCCCATGCGCTGTACCACCGCGACGTCGAGTACATCGTGCGCAACGGCGAAGTGATCATCGTGGATGAGTTCACCGGCCGCACCATGCCGGGCCGGCGCTGGTCCGACGGACTGCATCAGGCCGTGGAGGCCAAGGAAGGGGTGCGAGTACGCGAGGAGAATCAGACCGTCGCGTCCATCACTTTCCAGAACTACTTCCGTTTGTACGAAAAACTCTCGGGCATGACCGGTACAGCGGATACCGAGGCCTTCGAATTCCAGCAGATCTACGGCCTGGAAGTGGTGGTGATCCCCACTCACAAGCCCATGGTCCGCAAGGACCATCCTGACCTGGTGTACCTGACGCAGCAGGACAAGTTCGAAGCCATTATCGAAGACCTGCGTGACTGTTCCGAGCGCCAGCAGCCGGTGCTGGTGGGTACCACCTCGATTGAAACATCCGAGCTGCTCTCCGGGCTGCTGCAGAAGGAAGGCATCCGTCACGAGGTGCTCAACGCCAAGCAGCACGAGCGCGAAGCGCACATCGTGGCGCAGGCCGGACAGCCCGGATCGATCACCATCGCCACCAACATGGCCGGCCGCGGCACCGACATCGTGCTCGGCGGCAACCTGGAGGCCGAACTGGCAGGACTCGACGAAAATACCGACCAGGCGACGCGGGATGCCGCGCGCCAGGCATGGCAGGTACGTCACGACAAGGTCCTGGCTGCCGGCGGTCTGCACATCGTCGGTACGGAACGGCATGAGTCACGCCGCATCGACAATCAGCTGCGCGGCCGTTCCGGTCGCCAGGGTGATCCGGGTTCCAGCCGCTTCTATCTGTCGCTGGAAGACAACCTCATGCGCATCTTCGGCAATCCCGCCCGCACCAAGGCGCTGCTGTCGCGCGTTGGCATGAAGGAAGGGGAGGTCATCGAGAGCCGCATGCTCACGCGCCAGATCGAACGCGCGCAGCGCAAGGTCGAGGCGCACAACTTCGATGCCCGCAAGAATCTGCTCGACTACGACAACGTTGCCAACGACCAGCGCAAGGTGATCTACCAGCAGCGCACCGAATTGATGGCCGCCGAAGACGTGGCCGATGCGGTGCGTGGCATCCGTGAAGAGGTGGTCGGCGGCATCATCGATGAGTTCGTGCCGCCGAAGAGCCTGGCCGAACAATGGGACATCGCCGGACTTGTCGCGGCGCTGGAGCGCGATTTCCTTGCCAGGCTCGACATCCAGCGCTGGCTGGATTCCGAATCGACGCTGGAGGAGATGGGGCTGCGCAAGCGTGTCGTCGAGGCTCTGGAAGCCGTCTACGAAGAGAAGGTAGCCAAGTACGGTGCGCCGGTGATGCGCCATGTCGAGAAGGCGCTGATGCTGCAGCAGCTCGATGCGCACTGGCGCGAGCATCTGGCGGCGATGGACTACATGCGCCAGGGCATTCATCTGCGCGGCTATGCGCAGAAGAATCCGAAGCAGGAATACAAGCGTGAGGCGTTCGAACTGTTCAGCTCGATGCTGGACCGGATCAAGTTCGAGACCGTGACGGCGCTGGCGAAGGTGCAGGTACGCACTCAGGAGGACATCGATCGCGAGGAGCACCAGCGTCAGGAACGGCTGGCGCGCGCGCTGCAGGCGCAGCATGCGCAGGCACAGTCGCTGACCGCAGGCGATGAGCAGGCCGCGCAGGGCGGTCAGCAGGCTGCAGCGAAGGCGCACACACCATTTGTGAGGGAGCAACCCAAGGTGGGGCGTAACGAGCCTTGTCCTTGCGGGTCGGGGAAGAAGTACAAGCAGTGCCACGGGGCGCTGTCGTAGGCGACGCGGGCATTGCTCATGAGCGGGACAGGCCGCCTGACGGACCGGTGCCGGTTATGAGCAGTGCTTTGAGGCCGGTGGTGCGCGTGGTTGCCGGGGCGTTGTTTGATCGGGCCGGCCAGGTGCTGATTGCGCAGCGGCCAGCCGGGAAGCACATGGCGGGCTGGTGGGAATTTCCGGGCGGTAAGTTGCAGGCCGGGGAGACCGAGTACGAGGCGCTGCGGCGCGAGTTGCATGAAGAACTGGGCGTGGAAGTCCGGATCGCAGAACGTCTGCTGGAACTTCATCACGATTATCCTGAACGCCGGGTCGAACTGTGCATGTGGCGAGTCACCGGCTATTGCGGGGAGCCGCGTGGTCTCGACGGTCAGGCGCTCAAGTGGGTTCAGCCGTCAGCGCTCGCCAGCGAACGCTTGCTGGAGGCAGATCGTCCGATCGTCGCTGCATTGAATGCCCGCTGATCGATTGCTCGCGAACACTGCCGAACCCCCGATTGCTATTTCAGGCGCTCGTCAAAGAACCGCAAGATCGTCGCGTACCCATGCGGTCCGGTGCCAGAGTGCCGCATCAGCGCATGCTTGCTGCCCGGATAGGGCATCACATCGAATGGTTTGTTCAGGTCCTGCAGTTTCTTGAACAGCGCCGTGCTGTGCGTGAACAGTACGTTGTCGTCCGCCATGCCATGCATGATCAGCAGCGGGCCGCTCAGTTTGTCCGCGTAGGTCATCACGTTGCCCGCCGCATAGCCCTCCGGGTTGTCCTGGGGCGTGCTCATGTAACGCTCCGTGTAGTGCGTGTCGTACAGGCGCCAGTCCGTTACCGGTGCGCCGGAGACGGCCGCGGCGAACGTTTCCGGGGCCTGCATCAGGCACATCAGCGACATATAGCCGCCGTAGCTCCAGCCGTAGATGCCGATGCGCTTCGGATCCACATAGGGCAGCGAAGCGAGAAACTTCGCGCCGAGCACCTGGTCGCGCACCTCAACCGAGCCCATTTTGCGGTACAGCGCCGACTCGAACTGCACCCCGCGTTGTCCGCTGCCGCGTCCATCCAGGGTGAAGACCACATAGCCGTTCTGCGCCAGGATCTGATGGAACCCGCTGCTCCAGGCGCGCCGTACCCGTTGTGCCGATGGGCCGCCATAGACGTCGATCAATACCGGGTAGCGTTGGTCGCGCACCATGCCGCGCGGAGTAATCAGCATGTAATGCAGCGTCTGTCCGTCGCCGGCCTGCAGTGTGCCGAACTGTGGCTGCAGGTGTGTGGACAGGTAGGGCAGATAGGGATGGCCGGCCTTCAGCTCGTTTGGCACCATGATGTTCAGTGCCACGCCATCGACCGAACGCAGAGTGACCGATGGCGGATGTTCGGGCGTGGAGAAAGTGTCCAGGAACACGCCGCCATCCTGCGCCATGGCCACTGAATGCCAGCCGCCTTCACTGGTGATTCGCTGCGGTGCAGTCTCTGTTTTGTCCAGAGCCGAAACATACAGATGCCGCTCCAGCGGCGTCTGTGCGTTGGCCATGAAGTACACGCGGCCGCGGCGTTCATCGACGCCGCGAATGGCGCGCCCGCCGCCATCGCCTACCACCATCCATGGGCCGTCGGTCAGCTGGCGCACCAGCTTGCCATCAGGCCCGTACAGATACAGATGCTTGAAGCCTGAACGCCATGATGCCCAGATGAAGCGCGGCGAGTTCCTGAGGAATGTCAGTTCATGGTGCAGGGGTACCCAGGTGTCGCTGCGCTCGGTCAGCAGAATGCGCGCGGCGCCGGTCGTTGGATCTGCGCGCAGCAGGTCCAGGGTTTTCTGGTCGCGGCTCTGGCGCTGCACCGCCAGGGCGCGACTGTCGGAAAACCAGTCCACGCGTGCCAGATAGATATCCGGGTCGGCGCCGAGGTCGA
>JAJFKF010000084.1 GCA_021773365.1 Gammaproteobacteria bacterium
GCGCTTTTTGGTGGGGGCTTTTTACCCCCTTTTTATGGCACGCCCCCGCTTAATTTGTGCATACCCCGGCCCCTCAATACGGCGCAAAAGACAAGAGCAGGAGATGGGAGGGTGATGAACGGCGAGAACAAACCGCTCGAAGATCCAATGAACATACCCCATCGATTCGAGCATGTCTGACCAGTCCGCACGCATGAGGTCCGCCGCATTGCTGCTCGGTCCCGGCGTCGCGCTCGCGACCGGATGGCTGAGCTGGCAGGCCGGTTTGTCGCCGGATGCGGCGGTTACGCTGGCGGTGACCGTGCTGTGCGTCATCTGGTGGGTGTTTGCACCCATTCCCATCGCGGCAACTTCGCTGCTGCCCTTTGCCATTCTGCCGATGTCCGGCGTGATCACGCCGGCGCAGGCCTCGGGCGCCTACGGCAACCAGGTTATCCTGCTGCTGCTCGGTGGCTTCATCCTGGCGACTTCGCTGGAGAAGAGCGGCGCGCATCGGCGCATTGCCCTGGGGATGGTGCGTTTGTTTGGCGGTGGCTCCAGTCGCCGGCTGGTCGTGGGGTTCATGGCCGCTGCCGCGGTGCTGTCGATGTGGATATCCAACACCGCCACCACGCTGATGCTGCTGCCGGTGGCGCTGGCCGTGCTGGAGCGCGCGCGCGATCCGAAACTGCAGACACCGCTGCTGCTTGGTATCGCCTACGCAGCCAGCGTCGGCGGCATCGGCACACCCATCGGTACACCGCCCAATGCCATCTTCATGGGCATCTTTCAGGGCATCACCGGCGAGACGGTGTCCTTTCTGCAGTGGATGACCTGGGGCGTGCCCGTGGTTCTGGTGATGGTGCCGTTGATGGCGCTGTGGCTGACCCGGCGGCTGGATCACGTGGGCGCGGTGGAGTTGCCGCAAGTTGGGCAGTGGCGCATCGAGGAGCGGCGCACACTGGCGGTGTTTGCGGTGACGGCGCTGCTCTGGATAACCCGCGAGGTACCGTTCGGCGGCTGGGAGGCATGGCTGCATCTGCCGTTCACCAACGACGCCATCGTCGCCTTCGCCGCGGTGATCGCCATGTTCATCATTCCCAACGGGGACGGCGGACGTCTGCTGGACTGGCCGACGGCCGAGCGTATTCCGTGGGGGGTGCTCATTCTGTTCGGCGGCGGTATTGCCATTGCCGAGGCTTTCACCGCCTCGGGACTGTCACAGGTCATCGGCGACGGGCTGTCGGCCCTGGCCGGCTGGCATCCGTACCTGCTCGTACTGGGCGTGTGCCTGGTGGTGACCTTTCTCACCGAGGCGACCAGCAACACGGCGACGACGTCGCTGCTGATGCCGGTGCTGGCGGCCGCGGCCATCGGGGCCGCCATCGATCCGCGGCTGATGATGGTGCCGGCGGCGATGAGCGCCAGCTGTGCCTTCATGCTCCCCGTGGCCACCGCGCCTAATGTCATTATGTTCGGCACCGGCCGCATCACGGTGCCGCAGATGATGCGGGCAGGGTTTGCGCTCAACCTGCTTGGCGCCGGGGTGATCTCGTTGCTGTGCTATCTGCTGCTCTGAGACTGCTGCTCTGAGGCGGGCAGCACTCCGCACCCGGCGCCGTCACTCCTCTGCTGGAGTATCCGTACTCCTGTGGAGCAGGTGCGATTGCCGTACAACGACTTCATCTTCGTCCCCGCGCACGATCAGGTCGGGAACGCCATCGAGGAATTGCAGGAATGACCGCGGATCGTCGGCGTCGAACACGCCGTTGAATACCCGCATTCGCAGTTGCTCGCCCTCGATGCGGATCTGCGGGCGCCGGTTGTAGCGATTGAACGCTTCGGCCATGTCGGCCAGCGTGTCCTTGCGGAACACCAGACGACGCTGCCGCCAGGCCGTGGTGACGGCCAGGTCCGTGGCGGCGCTGCGCGCGATGCGGCCGGCGCCGGCCAGCTGCGCTTCTTCTCCGGCCGAAAGAATTTCCGTGCCGCTGCCGCCCTCCACCTGCACCCGCCCTTCGATCACGGCCACGGTGATGCGCTCCGCGCGGCGCTGCACGTCGAATTCGGTGCCCAACACCTCGATCAGCGCCTTGCCGGCGTAGACACGAAACGGCCGCCGCGGATCGTGTTGAACCTTGAACAGGGCCTGGCCGTCATCCAGATGAACCTCGCGTATCGCGGGCGAGTACCTCACCCGGACACGGGAGCGGGTATTCAGATGTACCACCGAGCCATCGTCGAGCTCCACGGCGCGCTGTTCGCCGGTGACGGTTTCATAGGTTTGTCCGGGGGAGGGCCAGTACCACCAGATCACCGCGCAGGCTGCGGCAGCGGCGGCAAGGCCGAAACCCCGGCGCGCAAGGCGGCTGCCCGGTCGCCGCGGTGCAATCGCCGGGACAGGCTCATGCAGCGGCACGATTCCCGCTGGCCGCGCCGCGGCCTCGCGCACGTACTCTTCCACGTCGATGCTGTGCTGCGGGTCGAAATTCTCAAGTACCCGGTCCCAGGTGCTCATCAGCAGGATCTCGCGTACGTGACGCGGGGACTCCTTTAGCCAGGCCATGAATCGCGCCTGTTCCTGCGCGTCGCCTCCTTCCAGCCGGCGCAGCCAGTCAGCCGCGCGCCCGGCCAGCAGCATCTGTTCATCGCCATCGGGGTTCATGTGTCCCATGACATCATCCGAATACGGGCCTTGGCCTGCGTGAGGTATTTCTCCACCGTGTGCACGCTGAGATTCAACCGCTGCGCCACCTCCTTGTAGGACAGGCCATCGCGCTTGTGGGCCAGAAGCACCGCGGCATGCATGCGGGGCAGCTTCGCCAGCGCCCGCTCAATCTGCTGCTGCAGGTTCAGCCTTTCGGTCAGTTCCTCCGGCGCCATGCCGGCGGAACTTTGCGACCATGCGTGTACGGCCTCATCGTCGAAGGTGAGGTGTTCCCGCTCGCTGACGTTCTCCATGTTGAAGTCCGCCAGCACATGCGCGGCGATGCCGTAGAGGAACGGCAACGGCTTGCGCACTCTATTCTCGTTGCCCAGTCGCAGCAGCCGCAGATAGACCTCCTGTGCCAGATCATCCACATCCTGGGGTCGGCGCAGTCGTCTGGCCAGGTAACGGTGCAGCTGCAGGGCATAGCGCTCGAACGGCGAGCGATCCTTGCGGCTGTCCGGCGCGGGATTGTCCTGGACGTGCGGGTCGATCATTGCGGGCAAACCTGCCGATACTTATCCGCCTTGTCGGTTTTTCAGCCTAAAAGTCGGTAGTGACTACCGACTTTTAGCTCGCGGTACCGACAAGGCTGCACGAAGGCGGGCAAAGCGTTGCTTGACCGCCCGACATTGCTTGTCGACTCTGAGGGTACCCGATATGAAGCCGATTCCAAGGGTTGTGATGATTATGAGCCTGGCGCTGGCAACGTTTGCGGTGGTGGCGCAACCTCCGACAGCGGCGCCCGCGCCGGTCACCGTGGACATCAAGGCCCAGCCCATGGCTGATGCCCTGAACCAGTGGGCGCAGCAGACCGGCTTTCAGCTGGTCTTCCCGGAAGAGCGGGCCACCGCCGGTATCGTTTCCGGCGGCATCAGAGGTACCTATACCCCCCGCGCCGCGCTCGATCGACTGCTGCGGGACTCCGGCCTGACCTATGCGTACGTCAACGAGCGTACTGTTGAGATTCGAGCGGCCGCATCCGCGGCAGGAGTGCATGGCGAATCCAGGAAGACATCAGCGGCTGTGCCGGCGTCACAGATGCATCTCGCCCGTGCGGAAGACGAGGGCGCCAGCGAGGAAGTCGTCCCGGATCCCTTCGTGGCGACGGAAGAGGAGAAGGACGACAAGAAGGAGTCCTCCGGCGGTATGGTGGTCACTGGAAGCCGTATCGCCACGATCGCAAGTCAACTGGCGGCCAATGTGATCACGCTCGATGCCGAGGCGCTGCGCACCACCGGCGAGAGCACGCTGGAAAAGGCGCTGCGGCAGCTGCCGCAGAACATGCTGGGAACAAACGAGATCGGCACACTGGTACCCAACGGTGGCATGTCCTTCAACGGCGCACTGAATGTCACCGGCGGTTCGAACATCAATCTGCGCGGTCTGGGCGCTGAATCGACGCTGGTGCTGATCGACGGGCGGCGCATCGGCAAGTCCGGCATCTTCGGCGGCGCCTCGGATGTCTCCGGCATTCCGCTGAGCTCGGTGGAGCGGGTGGAGATCATGCTCGACGGTGCTTCATCGGTGTATGGTTCGGACGCCGTGGGCGGGGTGATCAACATCATCCTGCGCAGGGACTACAGGGGCGTTGAAGCCGGTTACGAGTACGGCGTGCCGCAGGAAGGCGGTTTCGATGAGCACATTGTGACGCTGTCCGGCGGCCATATCTGGGGGCGGACGCGGGTGCGCGCAACCTTCGAGCACTTCCAGGGCGAGGATCTGAGCGCCGAGGACCGCCCGGACCGCATCAGCTCCGATCGCTGGGACGCCCCTGCGGGGATTCAGGGCAACGCCGGTCTGTTTTATACCTATCAGGGCCAGAATTACCTGCCCGCGCAGCTCACCGGTATGGGGCTGACGACGACCTCTCCCGGAGTGCAGCGCATCGTCTATACGCGGTTGCCGCCCGGACAGGACGGCAGCGCCCTGGACCTGGCCGATTTCGAACCGCTGGAGACACTCAATCTCGGGCCGGGCTATAACGACGATCTGCGCCTGGGCGTGAGCCTGATTCCTGAACTGAATCGCAACTCCCTGCAGCTCGGTTTCGATCATGATTTCAGTCTCGCGGGCATGCCGATGACCTTCAGTGGCAACGCCTACTACTCGGACCGGGAAACCTACACCGGCGCCGGTGCCTTCAAACTCGCCTTCTCCCTGCCGGCCAGCGATCCGCGCAGCCCATTTGCCAGCACGGCCAATTTCTTCTGGCTGCTCCCCAGCATGGGATATCAGCACTACCAGACCGAACAGCGCGTCGGCCGCGGCAATCTCGCGCTGGAAGGGAGAATCGGCGCCAGCTGGCGCTGGTCGGTTTCGGCGGGTCACTCGCGCGACGAGATCAATTCGCTGAACTACAACCTCGCGGATGATTTCGCGGCGTTCTTTTCGGATGTCAACTATCTGGCCAGCGATATCGTCGCGGCCAATGCACCCGAGGAACTCGCCGCCCTGGTGGCCAGTCCGGCGCCGGTCGCGGCCCTGAACGAAGAGAGCGTGGCTGAACTGAGCGCGCATGGCATGCTGTTCACCCTTCCGGGCGGCGAGGCGCACCTGGCCGTGGGCGGGGAGTGGCGGGAGGAATCGTTGAAGTCGATGTCCCAGGGCGTGACCATCGCCCAGACGGCCGGAGAGTTCAACGCCAGCCTGGCGCAGGGCAGTTATGACTCGGAAGTAGGGCGCCGGCAGCATTCCTTCTTTGCCGAGCTGTTGCTGCCGGTGGTAGGCCCCGCCAATGCGCGCCGCGCGATCCAGCAGCTCACGCTCACCGGCTCGGGCCGCCACGATTCCTATGAGTTCTACGGCAGTTCCGCTACCTGGTCAGCCGGGCTTATCTGGAGCCCCCTGCAGCAGCTGCGACTGAAGACCAATCACAGTACCTCCTTCGTGGTGCCCACGCCTCGCGAGGGTCTCGCCGCCGCGCGCAGCTTCTTCTCCACGCCCCCGTCGAATGGGCGGGCGGTCGTCGACGCCTTCGGCGTGCCGACCGGCGAGGTCGAATACGTCGGCGAGCAGATTATCGGTGGTAATCCGGATCTCAAGCCCGAGCACGCCTCATCCTGGTCGGCTGGTATCGAACTGCTGCCAAGGGTGATTGAGGGATTGCTGCTGGCCGCCACCTGGCATCGCACCGACTACCGTGACCGCATCACCGGTGCTCCCAGTCCGCGCTTCATCGCCGGTACCGACTACGTGGCGATCTATCCGAATTTGTCACGCCGCGAGGATGGCCTGCTGATCACAGACGGTCGGGCGATCAATGCGGCCTCGGTGCGCACCTCCGGCATCGATTACCGGATGCGCTACGATCTCGATAGCCGCTTCGGCGAATTCATGCTGGCGGCGAACATCGGCTACACCCACGAGTATTTCGTGGTGCCCTTCGCCGGTGACACACCCATCAATCGCGTCAAGCATGTCAACGGCTTCAACACCTACGTGTACTCGCTCATTCCGAAGTATCGCTACCAGGGCTCGGTCGGCTGGTACCGGGGCGGCTGGTCGGTGAATCTGGACGCCACGACCACCAGCGATGTCAGCGTGGCCTACCGCACGGTCGGTCAGAATCTGCTCACGGTCAGCAGTACCCCGCTCTCCGCGGATGTGCTTCTGAGCTACGACTGGGACGAGGCGACGGTCATGCCCGCAGGACGGTGGCTTTCCGGTTCGAGGATTTCATTGCGGGTGCTGAATATCCTGGACGATCATCCGCAGACGCGGCAGATCGTGGTGGCCACCGGAGAGCGCTTCCGTCCCTTCTTCAATGCCAACTATGCCGATCCCCGGGGACGGATGTTCTACGTCAATCTGACCAAGCGCTTTTAGGGCAATGGCAAGCCGCTGATTCAACTGGGCTTTCCAGGTGCGTGAGTCGCCGGCATCCCGTGCGCGTATGCTGGCGGCGGCGTCACGGTTCCGCTTCTGACGCCAATTCACTCTTTATATTTGTGGCAGTAGACGAAAAACAGGCCTTCGTGGCCGCGCTTGCGCGTGAGCATGGGCAGGGACTACGCCGCTATCTGGCGGCGCGGCTGCGGGAGGCGGCGGACGACGTATCCGACCTGGTGCAGGAGGTTTACCTGCGGCTGCTGCGCGTGCCGCGTCACGAGACTATTCGCAGCCCACAGGCCTACCTGTTCACCGTTGCGCATCATGTGCTGCATCAGCACAAGATGAGCCTGGCCGCAAGACCGGAGACGGTGGATGTAACGGCCGTGCTGGCTGAAATGGAAACGCTCGCCGGTGAGGATCCATCCATGCAGGCCGAGATGCGTCAGCGCCTCGAGCAGCTTGACCAGGTTCTGAACGAGGTGCCTGCACGGGCGCGCACCGCCTTTGTTCTCTATCGACGCTTCGGGCTTACGTTGGAAGAGATCGGCACCCGTCTGGGCGTATCCCGCCCCATGGCAAAGCGATATCTGGTCAAGGCGATTGCCCACTGCAAGCAGCGTGTGGAAGGCATGGAGTGAGCGAGCCATGAATAGACAGATTGTGGAAGAGGCAGCGGCATGGCTGGTGGATTTTTCCGCCGGCACTGACGATCGCGCCGCCAGGGCGGCCTTTGATACCTGGTTGCGCAAATCCCCTGAGCACGTGCGCGCCTATCTGGAGCTCTTGCCGGTTTGGGAGGACGGGGCACAGCCGCTGCCTTCGGATGGCTCTGATCCAGCAGCCCTGATCGCGCGTGCGCGCGCCAGCGACAATGTGCTCGCCCTCAATCGCCGCGGCGACGATCAATTTCTGTCTGCGCTGGCGCCCCGCCGGCGCCGGCTGGCGTTTGCTGCTTCAATCGCAGCCACCTTGCTGATTGGCGGCGTGCTGGCATGGATGGTGACATTCCGGGTTCCCGCCTACACCACGGAGGTGGGCGAACAGAGAACCGTAAGGCTCGCTGATGGCTCAACCGTGCAGCTGAACACTCGTTCGCGGGTGCGCGTGAAGTTCACCGACGATTCGCGCGAGCTGGAGCTCCTTGCCGGACAGGCGCTGTTCAACGTCGCCAGGGATCCGACACGCCCCTTTGTTGTCAGCAGCGGCATTACCCGGATGCGCGCCGTTGGTACCAGGTTTGACGTGCACCTCAGGGACGGCGCCACGGTTGTAACAGTGCTTGAGGGACGTGTGGTGGTCAGTGATGAGGCCGCAGGCAAGGCGGACAGATGGTTGAGCGCTTCGCGTGCCGTGGAGCTGTCTGCCGGCGAGCGAATTACCGTCGGACCCCAGGTGCAGCCTGCCGTTGTGCAGGCAGACCTTGCCTCCGCAGCCGCCTGGACGCAGGGCCGGCTGGTATTCGATGCCGCGCCACTGTCCGAGGTGGTGGCGGAATTCAATCGCTACAACGCCGCCACAATCGTGGTGGACGAGGCCCTGCGTGAGTTTCGCATCAGCGGCTCGTTCGGTTCCTCGGATCCGCAGGCGCTGCTGGAATTCCTGCGTACGCAGACAGGTATCCTGATCGATGAAGCTCCTGCAGGCATTCGTATCACGCGGCGCTAGGCAGTCTGTCGGGTGCAGATACGAGGGCGGTGGTTCCGTTTTTCCGCGCGATTCGCTCTTTACCCGCATGAGCCTGCCGAATGTCTCGGTGGCCGGGAGAGAACTCATGCGCATTTCAATTCTTGCGGCGCTGCTGCTGACCTGGGCAGCCCTGCTGCCTGCAAACGCTACTGCTGCGGAAGCTCGTTTGACCGCGGCCAGATAGAACGCACCATGGCGCTCAATGTGGAGGAATTTCTCAAGACCAGATTGCCCATGAACACTGTCCAGGGCGCCAACAGCCAGAACGCCAGCGCCATCGCCGGCAACCAGAGGGAAATCAATCTGCGCGGGCTGGGCGCTAACCAGACGTTGATTCTGGTCGACGGGCGACGCATGCCCAGCATCAGCACGCTGAGCACCTTCTCGCAACCGGATCTCAATGGTCTTCCTCGTTCGGCCATCGAGCGCATTGAGGTACTGCCGGCGACGGCCTCGGGAATATATGGCGGCGGCGCCACCGGCGGGGTAATCAACATCATCACGCGCAAGGACTATGCCGGCGCCGAACTGGGCGTGACCTTCGGCAACACATTCGACACTGATGCCTCCAACCGGCGCTTCGATGCCAGCGCCGGTTTCTCTCTGGAAGGCGGACGCACCAATGTGATGATTGCCGCCAGTCATTCCGAGTCCAGTCCGTTCCTGACTGCTGATCGGGATTTCGTCGCCAGGGCGCGGGCGTTGCAAATGAAGAACAACCCGGATGCATTTCTCGGTACCACGGTACCGAACGGTTCCACCCCCAACATCCGCAGCCAGGACGGGCAGCCTCTGGTGCTGGATATCGGCACGGCGCTCAACTCGAACCACACCTCGGTTCCCGTCGGCTATACCGGTACGGCCGATGGCGGCGTCGCGCTGCTAGCCAATGACGGCACCTACAATCTTGAATTACCCGATACCGTGGCCGGTGCCCGGCGGAATCTGCTGAGTGATCCCATTCTCACCTCGGCGACGGCCAATATACGCCGCGAATTCGGCAGTCGGGTGGAGGCGTACCTGGACCTGTCGTGGATGCAAAACAGGCTGCCCATTGACAGCTTCGTACTCGGGCCCTTCGACACCGTTTTGCAGGACACCACCGTGCGGCTTTCCGGTCCGGTATTTGATCTGCCCGGTGGCAAGGCGACGTTGTCGGCATTCGTGCAACGACGTACGGAATCTGCGGAGAGCAGCTTTCTAGAGATGTTCGATGGATTTTTTGGCGCGCCATCTTTTACCTATACGCCCAAGCGTACGCAGCGGGTGGATTCATTCTATCTGGAGGCACGACTGCCGATGATTCCGGCCAGCGGTCCGCGGCTGCTGCGTAACCTGGAACTGCAGGCGTCCGTCCGCAATGATGATTACCGGACACGTCAGTCCAACCCCGGCAGTATCCCGGAGCTGCCAGAGCGTGAGGTGCCGCCGGGCCCGGTGGACTACCTGACCAACGAGACCAGCGCCGCGCGATACACGCTGGGGTTCAGCGTGTATCCGCTGCCGGGGCTGATGCTGCGTACCAGCATCGGTACGGGTTTTCTGCCGCCGACCATCAGTCAGATTACGCCGCTGGCGCCGTTCAGCTTCTCTCCGGGATACGTCGATCCGAAACGGGACTTCACTGCC
>JAJFKF010000085.1 GCA_021773365.1 Gammaproteobacteria bacterium
TCCGCCCTGAAACACCCAGTTGTTTTCGCCTCCCCGTCGGGGCCGCTTGGGCGGGGGGCCCACCACCCCCCCCCCCCCCCGGGACAGCACCCGGTACGGCCCATCAGTTCGGGGAGCCTAACGGCGCCTGCACCCGAGGAGTGACGAAGTGGCGAAGAAAGTTCAGGGCTATATCAAGCTGCAGATCCCCGCGGGCGCAGCCAATCCAAGTCCGCCCGTGGGCCCGGCACTGGGCCAGCAGGGCGTGAACATCATGGAATTCTGCAAGGCGTTCAACGCCCAGACGCAGAGTCTCGAGAAGGGCCTGCCGACGCCGGTGGTGATCACGGTCTACAGCGACCGCAGTTTCACCTTCGTGCTGAAGACTCCGCCTGCCTCGGTGCTGATCCGCAAGGCCATCGGCATCGAAAAGGGCAGCGGCGAGCCGAACAAGAGCAAGGTTGGCAAGATCACGCGCAAGCAGCTGGAGGACATTGCCAAGGTCAAGATGCCGGATATCACGGCCGCAGACCTGGACGCAGCAGTGCGCACCATGGCCGGCAGTGCCCGCAGCATGGGCGTCGACGTGGAGGGCCTCTAAGATGGGCGCCAACCAGCCGAAATCAGCCAAACGCATGCAGACGTGGAAGACCCGACTGCAGCCGGGCAAGCCCTATCCGGTGGATGAGGCGCTGGGCCTGGTGAAGGAATTCGCCACCGCCAAGTTCGCCGAGTCGGTGGATGTGGCCGTCAACCTGGGCATCGATGCCAGCAAGTCCGACCAGCAGGTGCGCGGCTCGACCGTGATGCCGCATGGCATCGGCAAGACAGTGCGCGTGGCGGTGTTCACCGGCGGCAAGGGCGCTGATGCCGCACGCGAAGCCGGCGCCGATATCGTCGGCCTGGAAGACCTGGCCGAGAAGGTCAAGGGTGGCCAGCTGGACTTCGACGTGGTGGTTGCCAGTCCGGATGCGATGCGCGTGGTCGGCCAGCTGGGTCAGATACTCGGGCCGCGCGGCCTGATGCCCAACCCGAAGGTGGGTACGGTAACGCCGGATGTGGCCACGGCAGTCAAGAATGCCAAGGCCGGGCAGGTGCGCTACCGCGTCGACAAGGCCGGCATCATTCATTGCACCATCGGCAAGGCCACCTTCGAGGCGGACAAGCTCAAGGAGAATCTGGTGGCGCTGCTACAGGACCTGCAGAAGTACAAGCCTTCGGCCTCCAAGGGTATCTACCTGCAGAGACTGACAGTGTCCTCGACCATGGGCCCCGGCGTTCTGGTCGATCAAGCGACTTTGGGGTTATAAGCCATGCCACTGAATTACGAGCAGAAACAGACCGTTGTGGCCGAGGTCAATGCCGTCGCCACGTCGGCGTTGTCGGTGGTTGGCGCCGAGAACCAAGGCCTGACCGTGGGGCAGCTGACCGAGTTGCGGGTGAAGGCCCGATCCGAGGGCGTGTACCTGCGCGTGGTGAAAAACACCCTGGCGCGCAGGGCCGTGGCCGGCACCCCGTATGAATGCATATCACCGGCGCTGAAGGGTCCGCTGCTGCTGGCCTTCTCCAAGGACGATCCCGGCGCTGCCGCGCGCATATTGAAAGACTTCACCAAGACCAGTGACAAGCTGGTGCCGAAGCTGGTTTCCCTCGGCGGACAATTGCTGCCGGCCGCGGAACTGGAGCGGGTGGCCAGCCTGCCGACGCGCGATCAGGCGTTGTCGATGCTGGTGGGCGTCATCAAGGCGCCGATCGAGAAGCTGGTGCGCACTCTGGTTGCTCCTCACACCAAGCTGGTGCGTACGCTGCTGGCGGTGAAGGAAGCGAAGGAAGCGAAAGAATAGTTTTCTGAAACGAAGTTTCTGGTTTGATTTTTTTGTGTTGAATTTAGGGCGGAGAACATCATGGCAGTAAGCAAAGACGAGATCCTCGAATCGATCGCCAACATGAGCGTCATGCAGGTGGTTGAACTCATTTCCGATATGGAAGAGAAGTTCAACGTAACGGCAGCGGCTCCGGTGGCGATTGCCGCGGCAGCGGGCGCGGCGGCCGCTCCGGCGGCTGAGGAACAGACTGAATTCACCGTGACGATGAGTGAATTCGGCGCCAACAAGGTCGGCGTCATCAAGGTGATCCGCGAGATCACCGGCCTTGGTCTGAAGGAAGCCAAGGATCTGGTCGAGGGCGTGCCTTCCACTGTAAAGGAAAGCATCCCGAAGGCCGATGCCGAGGCGATCAAGAAGAAGCTCGAAGACGCTGGCGCGAAGGCAGACATCAAATAACGATGGCGCCGACCGCCAGCGGCGCGCGCGCATCACAACAGGCCAGGCAGCGGGTTTCCGCTGCCTGGGTGTTTTGCCGTGCGCGCACCGGCACTTCCAGCGATTTAAACTGAGGTTCACCTGATGGCTTACTCCTTCACCGAGAAGAAGCGTATCCGCAAGGATTTCGGCAAGCGGCCGAGCATTCTGGACGTACCCTACCTGCTCGCCATCCAGCTGGACTCCTATCGTGGCTTCCTGCAGGCGAATGTCGACGATGACCGACGCCAGGAAAGCGGGTTGCACGCGGCATTCCGCAGCGTTTTTCCCATTGTCAGCTACTCGGGCAATGCCACGCTGGAGTACGTCAGCTACCGGCTCGGCGATCCGGTGTTCGACGTCAAGGAGTGCCAGCTGCGCGGACTGACCTACGCGGCGCCGTTGCGCGTGAAGGTGCGCCTGGTGGTGTTCGACAAGGAGGCTCCCGTCGGTCCCAATGGCAAGAAGCCGGTGAAGGATGTGCGCGAGCAGGAGGTCTATCTCGGCGAAATGCCGCTGATGACCGATAACGGCACCTTCGTGGTGAACGGTACCGAGCGGGTGATCGTCTCCCAGCTGCACCGTTCCCCGGGTGTGTTCTTCGATCACGACAAGGGCAAGACCCACTCATCGGGCAAGCTCCTGTTCTCCGCCCGCATCATTCCCTACCGCGGTTCGTGGCTGGACTTCGAGTTCGACCCGAAGGACTGCGTATTCGCGCGCATCGACCGGCGGCGCAAGCTCCCCGTCACCATCATTCTGCGTGCGCTCGGCATGACCGAGGAGGAGATGCTGGAGGTGTTTTTCGACAAGAACACTTTCTACCTCTCCAGCGAGCGGATCGAGATGCACCTGGTGCCGCAGCGCCTGAAAGGCGAGACAGCCAGCTTCGATATTCGTATCGGTGGCAAGGCCATCGTCGAAGAAGGCCGGCGCATCACCGCCCGGCACGTACGTCAGCTGGAAGAGGCCGGCATCGAGCGGCTGCCGGTGCCCACCGAGTATCTGCACGACAAGGTCCTGGCGCACGACGTGGTCAACAAGGACACCGGCGAGATTCTCGTCAAGGCCAACGAGAAGCTCACCGCCACCTCGATTCTCCAGCTGATTGAGGCAGGTGTGGAGTCCATCCGCACCCTGTTTGTCAACGACCTGGACCGCGGGCCCTTCATCTCCGACACCCTGCGCATTGATCCGGCCAATACACGGCTGGAAGCGCTGGTGGAGATCTACCGCATGATGCGTCCTGGCGAGCCGCCTACAAAGGATGCGGCGGAGAACCTGTTCCAGAATTTGTTCTTCAATGGCGAGCGCTACGACCTCTCGCCGGTTGGACGTATGAAGTTCAACCGTCGCGTCGGTCGCGCCGAGCTGACCGGCTCCGGGGTCATCAACAAGGAAGATATCCTGGCAGTGCTGACCACGCTCATCGACATCCGCAACGGCAATGGCGAAGTTGATGACATCGATCACCTAGGTAACCGCCGCGTGCGCAGTGTCGGGGAAATGGCGGAGAACGCCTTCCGTATCGGCCTGGTGCGCGTGGAGCGCGCTGTCAAGGAGCGCCTCACGGTGGCCGAAAACGAGCCGCTGATGCCGCAGGAAATGATCAATGCCAAGCCGGTGGCGGCGGCGGTGAAGGAATTCTTCGGCTCCTCGCAGCTCTCGCAGTTCATGGATCAGAACAATCCGCTGTCGGAGGTTACCCACAAGCGTCGCGTTTCCGCTCTTGGACCTGGCGGCCTCACGCGTGAGCGTGCGGGCTTCGAGGTACGCGACGTGCATCCGACGCACTACGGGCGGGTATGCCCGATCGAAACGCCGGAAGGCCCGAACATCGGTCTGATCAACTCGCTGGCCGTGTATGCGCGCACCAACGGGTACGGGTTCCTGGAAACGCCCTACCGCAAGGTGGCCAATGGGCGTGTCACAGACGACATCGAGTACCTGTCCGCGATCGAGGAAGGTCAGTACATCATCGCGCAGGCCAACGCCGAGCTGGATGAGCAGGGCGGGTTCTCCGATGACCTGGTCTCCTGCCGGCATGTAAACGAGTTCTCGCTGTATTCGCCGGACACCATCCAGTACATGGACGTCAGTCCGCGGCAGATTGTCTCGGTAGCCGCTTCGCTGATCCCCTTCCTGGAGCATGACGACGCCAACCGTGCGCTGATGGGTTCGAACATGCAGCGCCAGGCGGTGCCGACGCTGCGCGCGCAGACGCCGTTGGTGGGTACTGGCATGGAACGGGCGGTGGCAACCGATTCGGGCGTGACCGTCGTGGGCAAGCGTGGCGGCGTGGTCGACTCGGTCGATGCCTCGCGCATTGTCGTGCGCGTCAACGATGAGGAAACCGCGGCTGACGAAGCCGGTGTGGATATCTACAACCTCACCAAGTACACCCGGTCCAACCAGAACACCTGTATCAACCAGCGGCCGCTGGTCAAGGCGGGCGACCTCATTTCCCGCGGCGACGTGCTGGCTGATGGTCCTTCGACCCATCTTGGCGAACTGGCGCTCGGGCAGAACCTGCTGGTGGCCTTCATGCCCTGGAACGGCTACAACTTCGAGGATTCCATCCTCATCTCCGAGCGGGTGGTGCAGGAGGATCGCTTCACCACGATCCACATCGAGGAGCTCACCTGCGTCGCACGCGACACCAAGCTGGGACCCGAGGAGATCACCGCCGACATCCCCAACGTGGGCGATACCGCGCTGCTCAAACTCGATGAGGCGGGCATCGCCTTTATCGGCGCTGAAGTGCGTGCCGGGGACATTCTGGTTGGCAAGGTCACGCCCAAGGGCGAGACCCAGCTGACGCCTGAAGAGAAATTGCTGCGGGCCATCTTTGGTGAAAAGGCCTCGGATGTGAAAGACACCAGCCTGCGGGTGCCGCCGGGAATGGACGGCACCGTGATCGACGTGCGGGTATTCACCCGCGACGGCGTGGAGAAAGATGCTCGTGCCCAGGCGATCGAAAAGGCTGAACTCGAGCGGGTGCGCAAGGATCTGGGGGACCAGCAGCGCATTCTCGAGGACGATCTCTACAGTCGCGTGGAAGCGCTGCTCATCGGCAAGGTGGCCGAGGGCGGGCCGAAGAAACTGAAGGCGGGCACCGAGATTACCCGCGACTATCTCCTGGAGGTCGCGCGCGAGAACTGGTTTGAGATCAGGCTGCGCGACGAAGACGCCAATTCACGCCTGGAGGCCTCTGCCGAACGCCTGAAGTGGCAGCGGCAGAACTTCGAGAAGCGTTATGAGGAGAAGAAGCTCAAGATCACCGCGGGCGATGATCTTGCTCCGGGCGTGCTGAAGATGGTCAAGGTGTACCTTGCTGTCAAACGGCGCATTCAGCCCGGCGACAAGATGGCCGGTCGTCACGGTAACAAGGGCGTGATCTCCACCATTGTTCCCATCGAGGACATGCCCTATACGGAAGACGGCACCCCGGTGGACGTGGTGTTGAATCCCCTGGGTGTGCCTTCCCGTATGAACGTCGGCCAGGTACTGGAAACACATCTGGGCTGGGCGGCCAAGGGGCTGGGCCTGAAGATCGGCCGTATGCTCGACGCACAGCAGAGCCTGCAAGGCGATGCGCCCACCACCGAACAGACCGCGCGTGATGTGCGTGCCTTCCTCCATGTGATCTACAACGAGTCAGGCGGGCAGAAAGCAGACCTGCAGGGACTTACGGAGGCTGAAGTGCTTGAGCTGGCCTCGAACCTGCGCGAAGGCGTGCCTATGGCCACACCGGTGTTTGACGGTGCGAGCGAGGAGGAGATCAAGCGCATGCTCAAGCTCGCTGATCTGCCGCTGAGCGGACAAACCACGCTGTACGATGGACGTACCGGTGAGAAGTTCGACCGGCCGACCACTGTGGGTTACATGTACATGCTCAAGCTCAACCATCTGGTCGATGACAAGATGCATGCGCGTTCCACCGGGCCTTACAGCCTGGTGACGCAGCAGCCGCTGGGCGGCAAGGCCCAGTTCGGTGGCCAGCGCTTCGGTGAAATGGAGGTTTGGGCGCTCGAGGCCTACGGGGCGGCCTACACCCTGCAGGAAATGCTCACCGTCAAGTCCGACGACGTCAACGGTCGCACGAAGATGTACAAGAACATCGTCGACAGCAACCACCAGATGGATGCGGGCATGCCGGAGTCGTTCAACGTGCTGGTCAAGGAGATCCGCTCGCTGGGCATCAATATCGAACTGGATCAGGAGTAATCGTAGATGAAAGATCTACTCAAGCTTTTCAAGCAGCAGACTCCGGTCGAGGACTTCGACGCCATCAAGATCGGCCTCGCCTCACCGGACATGATCCGCTCCTGGTCCTTCGGGGAAGTCAAAAAGCCCGAGACCATCAACTACCGCACCTTCAAGCCGGAGCGCGACGGACTGTTCTGCGCCAAGATTTTCGGGCCTGTGAAGGACTATGAGTGCCTGTGCGGCAAGTACAAGCGCCTCAAACACCGTGGAGTGGTGTGCGAGAAGTGCGGCGTCGAGGTCACGCAGTCCAAGGTGCGCCGTGAGCGCATGGGCCATATCGAGCTGGCCAGCCCCACCGCACATATCTGGTTCCTCAAGTCGCTGCCTTCGCGCATCGGCCTGATGCTGGACATGACGCTGCGCGAAATTGAGCGGGTGCTGTATTTCGAGGCCTTCGTGGTCATCGACCCGGGTATGACCCCGCTGCAGCGCGGCCAGCTCCTGTCCGATGAGACGTATCTGGAGGCCATCGAGGAGCACGGTGATGAGTTCGATGCGCGCATGGGCGCCGAGGCGGTGCACGAGCTGCTGCACACCCTCGACCTGTCTGCCGAGACCGTCAAGGTGCGCGAGGACATGGCGGCCACCAACTCCGAAACAAAGATCAAGCGCCTGTCCAAGCGCCTGAAGCTGCTGGAGTCGTTCATCGCATCCGGCAACAAGCCGGAGTGGATGGTGCTCACGGTGTTGCCGGTGCTGCCGCCGGACCTGCGGCCGCTGGTGCCGCTGGATGGCGGGCGCTTCGCCACCTCCGATCTGAACGACCTGTATCGTCGTGTCATCAACCGCAACAACCGCCTGCGCCGGCTGCTGGAACTCAATGCGCCGGACATTATTGTCCGCAACGAGAAGCGCATGCTGCAGGAAGCGGTAGACGCGCTGCTGGACAACGGCCGTCGTGGCCGTGCCATCACCGGCACCAACAAACGGCCACTGAAGTCGCTGGCCGACATGATCAAGGGCAAGCAGGGCCGCTTCCGCCAGAACCTGCTCGGCAAGCGTGTGGATTACTCGGGCCGCTCGGTCATCGTCGTAGGCCCCACGCTCAAGCTCCATCAGTGTGGTCTGCCGAAGAAGATGGCGCTGGAGCTGTTCAAACCCTTCATTTTCTCCAAGCTGCAGCTGCGCGGCGAGGCTTCAACCATCAAGGCCGCCAAGCGGCTGGTGGAGCGCGAAGGACCGGAGGTGTGGGACATTCTCTCCGAGGTGATTCGCGAACATCCGGTGCTGCTCAACCGGGCGCCGACGCTGCATCGTCTCGGTATCCAGGCTTTCGAGCCGGTGCTGATCGAAGGTAAGGCCATCCAGCTGCATCCGCTGGTCTGCACGGCGTTCAATGCCGACTTCGACGGCGATCAGATGGCAGTGCATGTGCCGCTGTCACTGGAGGCGCAGCTGGAGGCGCGCGCGCTGATGATGGCGTCGAACAACATTCTCTCGCCTGCCAATGGCGATCCGATCATCGTGCCCTCCCAGGACGTCGTGCTGGGTCTGTACTACCTCACCCGCGAGAAGGTGGGCGCCAAGGGTGAAGGCATGATGTTCTGCGATGTGCAGGAAGCGCACCGTGCCTACGAAAGCCGCATGGCCGATCTGCAGGCCCGCGTGCGGGTGCGTATCACCGAGAAGGTAGTCGAGGCCGACACCGGCCGGCTGCGCCAGCTGACCCGTGTGGTCAATACCACCATTGGCCGCGCGTTGTTGTTCGAGATTCTGCCCGATGGGCTGGGTTTCGAACTGGTCAATCAGGACATGACCAAGAAATTGATCTCGGCCACCATCAATATCGCCTACCGCACACTGGGGCTGAAAGACACGGTGATATTCGCAGATCGCCTGATGTACACCGGCTTCCATTACGCTACGCGTGCCGGCGTATCGATCGGCGTCGACGACATGGTGGTGCCGCAACAGAAGGTCAAGATTCTGGCGTCGGCAGAGCGCGAGGTGAAAGAGATTCAGGATCAGTACGCCTCGGGTCTGGTTACCAATGGCGAACGCTACAACAAGGTTGTGGATATCTGGTCGCGCACCAATGACCAGGTGGCCAAGGCGATGATGGAGAAGCTCGGCTCCGAGGAGGCTCTTGATGTCGCCGGCCGCAAGCAGACTCAGAAATCGTTCAATTCCATCTTCATCATGGCCGATTCAGGCGCGCGCGGTTCCGCGGCCCAGATCCGCCAGCTGGCCGGCATGCGCGGCCTGATGGCCAAACCGGACGGCTCGATCATCGAGACGCCCATTACCGCCAACTTCCGCGAAGGCCTGAACGTTCTGCAGTACTTCATCTCTACCCACGGCGCACGCAAGGGTCTGGCAGACACCGCGCTGAAGACGGCCAACTCCGGCTATCTCACCCGCCGCCTGGTCGATGTGGCGCAGGATCTGGTGGTCACCGGGGACGATTGTGGCACCGAGAAAGGTGTGACCATGGCGCCCATTGTCGAGGGCGGCGATATTGTCGAAGGCCTGGGCGAGCGCGTGCTCGGCCGCGTGGTGGCCGTGGACGTCACCAAGCCGGGCGATGACAGCGAGGTCGTCATCGAAGGCGGCACCCTGCTCGACGAGCGCTGGGTGAAGCGGATCGAGCAGCTTGGCATTGATCAGATCATGGTGCGTTCGCCTATCACCTGCGAGACCCGCTACGGAGTCTGCAAGCAGTGCTACGGCCGCGATCTTGCGCGCGGACGACGCATTTCCATCGGTGAGGCGGTTGGCGTCATTGCCGCGCAATCCATTGGCGAGCCCGGCACGCAGCTGACGATGCGGACCTTCCACATCGGCGGCGCCGCGTCGCGAGCCGCAGCTGCCAGCAGCGTGGAAATCAGAAACAAGGGCACGGTACGGCTGCACAACATCAAGACCGTGCGCCACGAAAAAGGCCACCTGGTGGCCGTATCCCGCTCCGGTGAACTGGGGATCGTGGATGAGTTCGGGCGCGAGCGCGAGCGCTACAAGATTCCCTATGGCGCCACGATCGGCATCAACGACAACGATACGGTTGCCGCCGGCCAGGTGCTGGCGACCTGGGATCCTCATACCCATCCGGTGGTCACCGAAGTAGCCGGTTCGCTGAAGTTCCAGGACTTTACCGACGGAGTCACGGTTACCGCCCAGGTCGACGAGGTGACGGGTCTGTCCAGCGTAGTGGTGCTGGATCCGAAACAGCGTGGCTCGGGCGGCAAAGACCTGCGCCCGATGGTGCGTCTGGTGAACAGCAAGGGCAAGGAAGTGACCTTCGCCAACACCGACATTCCTGCTGCCTACGCGCTGCCTGCCGGCGCCATCGTGAGCCTGGAAGACGGCGCCAAGGTTACGGCCGGCGACGTCATCGCCCGTATTCCGCAGGAATCCTCCAAGACCCGCGATATCACCGGCGGTCTGCCGCGTGTGGCGGATCTGTTCGAGGCACGCAAGCCGAAGGATTCGGCCATTCTCGCCGAGCGTACCGGTACCGTGAGCTTCGGCAAGGAGACCAAGGGCAAGCGTCGTCTGGTGATTACCAGCGAGGACGGGGACAAGTACGAGGAGCTGATTCCGAAGTGGCGCCATCTCAACGTCTTCGAGGGCGAAGTGGTGGAGAAAGGTGAGGTCATCGCCGACGGTGAGCCCAATCCCCACGACATCCTGCGTCTGCAGGGCGTGCAGCCCCTGGCCAGCTATCTGGTGCGCGAAATCCAGGACGTCTACCGCCTGCAGGGCGTGAAGATCAACGACAAGCACATCGAGGTGATCATCCGCCAGATGCTGCGCAAGGTCGAAGTGGGCGATGCGGGCGAGACCGCGCTGCTGCGCGGGGAGCAGCTCGATCGGGCCCGGGCGCTGGAGGTCAACGAGCGCAGCTCGGAGGACAGCAAGCAGCCCGCGCGCCTGGATCCGGTGCTGCTGGGCATCACCAAGGCCTCGCTGGCAACCGAGTCGTTCATCTCCGCAGCCTCCTTCCAGGAGACCACGCGCGTGCTGACTGAAGCGGCGGTGCGCGGGCTGAGGGACGATCTGCGGGGGCTGAAGGAAAACGTTATCGTCGGCCGGCTGATTCCCGCCGGTACCGGTTTCGCCTACCATGCCCGCCGGCGCAAGCCGGAGGATGCCGACCAGCGCAATAGTTTCATGGACATGGGCGGCGGCGTCGGGGAGACCGAGGAGTCGTCGGCTACCGAAGAAGCATAGGCCAGGGCAGTGGCGACGCGGAGGGCTGAAAAAACAGCCTTCTGCGTCGCAACATCAGGTTGACAGTACCTTGAACCACTTCTAAAATCCGCGGCCCTTGTCGGTCCGGCCCTATGCGTGCCGGCCGGAAATCAGCATTCACTCCGGGCTGCCTGAGAAGGTGGCCCGGTTCTTCTAGGGGGAACGGCGAAGTGCGGCCCAAGTGCCGCGTTTTCCTGTCCCGGAGCACACATGAGAACAACACAACTAATCCGCGGAGCCCGCCGCAAGCCCACCTCCAAGAGCAAGGTGCCGGCGCTGTCCGGCTCCCCGCAGCGCCGCGGAGTGTGCACGCGCGTGTATACCACCACCCCCAAGAAGCCCAATTCGGCCATGCGCAAGGTTTGCCGTGTGCGCCTGACCAATGGTTATGAAGTCAGCAGCTATATCGGCGGCGAAGGCCACAATCTGCAGGAGCATTCGGTGGTCATGATCCGCGGCGGTCGCGTGAAGGATCTGCCCGGTGTTCGCTACCACACCATCCGTGGAACACTCGATTGCGCAGGCGTCAGCGAGCGCAGGCAGGGTCGTTCCAAATACGGCGCCAAGAGACCCAAGAAGTGACGCACAACTGAACAAGTAACGCGCCCCGCCATAGCGGTTTGGGGCACGAAACCCGAGGCCAGCATTCATGTCCCGACGCGCACAAGCCCCTTCCCGCAGCATTCTGCCCGATCCGAAATATGGCAACGAGATGCTTGCCAAATTCATGAACGTGGTCATGAAGCAGGGCAAGAAATCGGCTGCCGAGAAGATCCTCTACGGCGCCATCGACCGCATAGCCGAGAAGACCAGCGGCCCCGATGATCAGGCAATCCAGATGCTCGGCCAGGCGCTGGATAACGTCAAGCCGGTGGTTGAGGTCAAATCCCGTCGCGTGGGCGGTGCCACATACCAGGTGCCGGTCGAGGTTCGCTCCAGCCGCCGCCAGACCCTGGCCATGCGCTGGATGATCGAAGCTGCGCGTGCGCGCAGCGAGAAAACGATGGCGCATCGTCTGGCGCACGAGCTGATGGATGCTGCCGAAAACCGTGGTGCCGCCGTGCGTAAGCGCGAAGACACGCATCGCATGGCCGAGGCCAACAAGGCCTTCGCCCACTATCGTTGGTAATAGAGAGTCACTGTGTCCCGTACCACTCCAATCGAGCGCTATCGCAACATCGGCATCTCTGCCCACATCGACGCGGGCAAGACAACGACGACCGAGCGTATTCTTTTCTATACGGGCGTCTCACACAAAATTGGTGAGGTGCATGATGGCGCGGCTGTAATGGATTACATGGAGCAGGAGCAGGAGCGTGGTATCACCATCACCTCCGCGGCTACCACCTGCTTCTGGAGCGGCATGGAGCAGAATTTCCCCGAACACCGCATCAACATCATCGACACTCCGGGCCACGTGGACTTCACCATCGAGGTGGAGCGGAGCCTGCGTGTGCTCGACAGTGCAGTGGCCGTGTTCTGCGCAGTATCCGGCGTGCAGCCACAGTCGGAGACGGTGTGGCGGCAGATGAACAGATATCGCGTGCCGCGCATGGCCTTCGTAAACAAAATGGACCGCGCCGGCGCCAATTTCCTGCGCTGCGTGGAGCAGATCAAAACCCGTCTGCGCGGCAACCCGGTGCCCATCCAGCTGCCTATCGGCGCGGAAGACAATTTCGAGGGTGTGATCGACCTGGTGCGCATGCAGGCGGTGTACTGGGACGATGAGACCCAGGGCATGAAGTTCGAGTACCGTGATATTCCCGATAGCCTGCGGGCACAGAGCGAGGAATGGCGCGCCAAGATGCTCGAGGCGGCGGCTGAGGGCACGGAAGAGCTTACGCACAAGTATCTGGAGGGCGAGACCCTTACTGACGATGAAATTCGTCAGGGTTTGCGTGCGCGTGTGCTGCGAAATGAAATCTGCCTGACACTGTGCGGCACCGCCTTCAAGAATAAAGGTGTGCAGGCCATGCTGGATGCCATCATCCAGTACATGCCTTCACCAATCGAAGTTCCTCCGGTCAAGGGCATATTGCCCGATGATTCCGAGGCCACGCGCAAGGCCGACGACAGCGAGCCGTTTGCCGCGTTGGCGTTCAAGATTCTCAACGACCCTTTTGTCGGCAATCTCACCTTCTTCCGTGTCTACTCCGGCACGCTGAACTCCGGTGATGGCGTGTTCAATTCGGTGAAGTCAAAGAAGGAGCGCATCGGGCGCCTGCTGCAGATGCATGCCGCTGAGCGTAAGGAAATCAAGGAAGTTCGCGCCGGCGACATCGCCGCCGCTGTGGGTCTGAAGGACGTTACCACCGGCGATACGCTGTGCGATCCCGAAAAGATCATTACGCTCGAGCGCATGGAGTTCCCCGATCCGGTGATTTCCGTGGCGGTGGAGCCAAAGACCAAGGTCGACCAGGAAAAAATGGGTATGGCGCTGCAGCGCCTGGCAAAGGAAGATCCTTCCTTCCGTGTCAGCACCGACCAGGAGTCCGGCCAGACCATCATCTCCGGCATGGGCGAACTGCATCTGGACATCATCGTCGACCGCATGAAGCGCGAATTCAAGGTCGAGGCCAACGTCGGCAAGCCGCAGGTGGCCTATCGCGAAACCATTCGCGCCACGGTGGAGTCGGAGGGCAAGTTCGTACGTCAGTCCGGTGGTCGCGGCCAGTACGGACACTGCTGGCTGAAGATCGAGCCGCAGGAATCGGGTAAGGGATATGAATTCG
This sequence comes from Gammaproteobacteria bacterium, assembly GCA_021773365.1. GTDB lineage: Bacteria > Pseudomonadota > Gammaproteobacteria > Steroidobacterales > Steroidobacteraceae > JAJFKF01. Next base: position 13,472 of record JAJFKF010000085.1, read on the forward strand.
TCAATGGCATCGTCGGCGGCGTGATTCCGCGCGAATACATCCCGGCCATCGACAAGGGCATCAAGGAAGCAATGGAAACAGGCGTGATCGCCGGCTATCCGGTGGTCGACGTGAAGATTACGGTGTTCGACGGTTCGTATCACGACGTCGACTCGAACGAAATGGCGTTCAAGATCGCCGGTTCGATGGGCTTCAAGGACGGCTTCAAACGGGCCAAACCAGTGCTGCTGGAGCCCATCATGAAGGTTGAAGTAGTTACGCCGGAAGAGTATTCCGGTGACGTGATTGGTGATCTGAACCGTCGCCGTGGTCAGATCATGGGCATGGAAGAGGCCCCGGCGGGCAAGACCATCCTGGCTGAAGTACCGTTGGCGGAGATGTTCGGTTACGCGACCAATGTTCGCTCGATGAGCCAGGGTCGCGCCACCTTCACCATGGAATTCGGCAAGTATCTTGAAGTGCCGGCCAATGTGGCCGAAGCGGTTATGAAGAAATCCTAAACCAGAGGACTACAGTCGTGGCTAAAGAGAAATTTGAACGCACCAAACCGCACGTCAACGTGGGCACGATCGGTCACGTCGATCACGGCAAGACCACCACGACCGCGGCATTGACCAAGGTCTCGGCCGACAAGGGCTGGGCGACATACGTGCCTTATGACCAGGTGGCCAAGGCCTCCGAGAGTCAGGGTCGGCGCGATGCCACCAAGATTCTGACGATCGCCACCTCGCATGTGGAGTATTCCACGGCGAACCGTCACTACGCCCACGTGGATTGTCCGGGCCATGCTGACTACGTGAAGAACATGATCACCGGTGCGGCGCAGATGGACGGCGCCATCCTGGTGGTGTCCGCCACTGATGGTCCGATGCCCCAGACCCGTGAGCACGTCCTGCTGGCCAAGCAGGTCAACGTTCCGAAGATCGTGGTCTGGCTGAACAAGTGCGATCTCGTTGATGATGAGGAATTGCTGGAACTGGTCGAGATGGAAGTGCGCGATCTGCTGAGCAAGTACGGTTTTGACGGTGACAATACCCCGGTGATTCGTGGTTCCGCCACCAAGGCAATTGCCGGCGAGCCGGAATGGGTGAAGAAGGTCGAGGAGCTGTACGATGCGCTCGATTCGCACATTCCCGAGCCGGTGCGCGAGACCGACAAGCCTTTCCTGATGCCGGTGGAAGATGTGTTTTCCATCTCCGGCCGCGGTACCGTGGTCACGGGCCGTATCGAGCGCGGCATCGTCAAGGTGGGCGAGGAAATCGAGATTGTGGGTCTGCGTGATACGCAGAAGACCATCGTCACCGGCGTGGAAATGTTCCGTAAGCTGCTCGACGAGGGTCGTGCGGGTGATAACGTTGGCTTGCTGCTGCGCGGCGCCAAGAAGGAAGATGTTGAGCGTGGTCAGGTCTGCGCCAAGCCGGGCGCGGTTACGCCGCACACCAAGTTCGAGGGCGAGGTCTACATCCTGACCAAGGAAGAAGGCGGTCGCCACACCCCGTTCTTCAAGGGCTATCGCCCGCAGTTCTATTTCCGCACCACGGACGTCACGGGCAGCATCGAGATCAAGCAGGAAATGGTGATGCCGGGTGACAACATCCAGATGAGCGCGGAGCTTATGAGCCCCATCGCCATGGAGCAGGGCCTGCGCTTCGCCATCCGCGAAGGCGGTCGCACCATCGGCGCCGGCGTCGTAACGAAGATCATAGCCTGAATTTAACGAGAGGCAGCGCCCCGCAATCCGGGTTCCCTCTCCCCCGCTCAGGGGGAGAGGGCCAGGGTGAGGGGGCCAGGAACCAAAATGGCAACCAATCAGAATATCCGCATCAGGCTGAAGGCTTTCGACCATCGTCTGATCGACACTTCGGCGCGTGAGATCGTGGAAACGGCCAAGCGCACCGGGGCGACCGTGCGGGGGCCGGTGCCGCTGCCCACCAAAATGGAGCGTTTCACGGTGCTGGTTTCGCCGCATGTCGACAAGGACGCGCGTGATCAGTACGAACTGCGTACCCACAAGCGCCTGATGGATATCCTGGATCCCACCGACAAGACTGTCGATGCCCTGATGAAGCTGGAATTGCCAGCGGGAGTAGACGTCCAGATCAAGCTGAATTAAACTTCGCGGCTCTTTTGGTCCGGCCTCGGCGTGTTTACGCCATAGGGGGCAATTTTTCGGGCCGCCGCAATCGAAACAACATGCGCCTGCCAACCGTAGTGGGCCGTGAACGGACCTTTTTTAGAGGAATGCAAATGGCTATCGGTCTGGTTGGCCGCAAATGCGGCATGACCCGCGTCTTCACCGACGCTGGCGAATCTGTGCCGGTAACGGTGATCGAGGTGCTGCCTAACCGCGTCACGCAGGTCAAGTCGGCCGAAACCGACGGCTATCGTGCATTGCAGGTCAGCATCGGCGAGCGCCGCCAATCCCTGCTGAGCAAGTCCCTGGCCGGGCACTATGCCAAGGCTGGAGTTGCCCCCGGGCGAGGTCTCTGGGAGCTGCGGCTGGCCGACGGCGAGGCAGTCGACCTGGCCCCCGGCGCCGAGCTTAAAGTGGACATGTTTACCCCCGGCCAGGCTGTTGACGTGACCGGAACCACCATCGGCAAGGGGTTCGCAGGCGTCATGAAGCGCCACAATTTCGCTGGCGGTCCGGCCAGCCACGGTGCCTCGGTTTCCCACCGCGTGCCCGGTTCCATCGGCCAGCGTCAAACTCCCGGGCGGGTATTTCCTGGCAAGCGTATGGCCGGGCACATGGGCGTGCGGCGCCGCACGATCGAGAATCTGCGGGTTGTGCAGGTAGATGCCGAGCGCAACCTGGTGCTGGTCAGCGGCGCTGTACCGGGCGCTGAGGGTGGCAACGTCATCGTTCGGCCTTCGCTCAAGGCGGCAGCGAAAGCCCGCAAGGCCAAGGCTGCTCCCACCAAGGCGAAGAGCTGATGGGTACGGCAATGAAGCTCAAACTGGTCAATGGCGGAATGCAGAAGGGCGATGAAGTCCAGCTTTCCGAGGCAACCTTCGGTCGCGAATTCAACGAATCCCTGGTTCATCAAGTGGTTACCGCCTACATGGCCGCGGGGCGTGCCGGGACCAAGGCGCAGAAGACCCGGGCAGAAGTCCGTGGCGGCGGCATCAAGCCCTGGAAGCAGAAGGGTACCGGTCATGCTCGCGCCGGCAGCATTCGCAGCCCCCTGTGGGTGGGCGGCGGGCGCGCCTTTGCCGCGCGGCCGCGGGACTACAGCCAGAAAGTCAATCGAAAGATGTACCGTGGCGCCATGCGCGCAATCCTCTCGGAGTTGCTGCGCCAGGATCGCTTGCTGATTACGCCGGCCATCGAGCTGGAAGCGCCGAAGACCCGGCTGCTGGCCTCGCAGCTGAAGGCCATGAACCTGGGCAATGTGCTGATTATTGTCGAAGCCTACGAACAGAAACTTTTCCTGGCCGCGCGCAACCTGCAGTCGGTTGACGTGCTGCCCGCAGCTGCCGTCGATCCGGTCAGCCTGGCGCGCCGTGAAAAGGTGCTGGCCACCGTAGGCGCGCTGAAAATGCTCGAGGAGCGCCTGGCATGAGCGCCATGAAGAAGAAATCAAAGCAGGATACGGCGCCGCAGCCGGCCGCTCCTGTCGTCGGTCGCCGCCTGACCAAGGGGCAGCTGATGAATGTGCTGCTGGCTCCGCATGTTTCGGAGAAAAGTGCGCGCGTAGCCGAACAGGGCAATCAGTTCGTTTTCAGGGTGCGTAACGACGCTACGCGGACACACGTCAAGCAGGCGATTGAACTGATGTTTGATGTGAAAGTCGCTGGTGTGCAGGTGCTTAACCAGCCCGGCAAGAAGCGCCGCTTCGGCCGCATTCAGGGCTTTCGTTCCGGCTACAAGAAAGCCTATGTGCGTCTGGCGACCGGCCAGACCATCGACTTTTCCACTGGGGTCAAGCCGTGAGTCTGATCAAACTTAAGCCCACATCGCCCGGCACGCGTTTTGTCGTGAAGGTCAGTCGTGCGCATCTGCACAAAGGCGGCCCGTACCCCGGTCTGGTTTCCCACCAGAACAAGACTGGTGCACGCAACAGTTACGGCCGCATTACCACGCGCCATGTTGGTGGTGGCTCGCGGCAGAAATATCGCGCCATTGATTTTCGTCGCGACAAGGACGGCATTCCGGCCCGTGTCGAGCGACTGGAATACGATCCAAACCGTACGGCTCATCTGGCGCTGTTGCTCTACAAGGATGGCGAGCGGCGTTACATCCTGGCTCCCAAGGGCGTGCAGCCGGGTGAGGAAATCCGTTCGGGCGCCGATGCGCCGATCAAGCCGGGCAACGCCATGATGTTGCGTTACATACCGGTCGGTTCGACGGTGCACAACATCGAGTTGAAGCCTGGCAAGGGTGGGCAGATGGTTCGCAGCGCCGGCGCCTCCGCGCAGTACACCGCGCGCGAAGGTGCGTATGCCTCCATTCGCCTCAAATCCGGCGAGACGCGCAAGGTGCATATCGATTGCCGTGCGACCATCGGCGAGGTGGGCAACGACGAGCACAGCCTGCGCAGCTACGGTAAGGCCGGCGCCATCCGTTGGCGCGGCGTACGCCCAACTGTCCGTGGTGTGGTGATGAATCCGGTTGATCACCCGCACGGCGGTGGCGAGGGCCGCTCCGGTCAGGGTAATCCCCATCCGGTCAGCCCGTGGGGCTGGAAAACCAAGGGCAAGAAGACCCGCCACAACAAACGCACGGATAACATGATCGTGCAGCGTCGCAAGAACAAGGTGCGCTGACGGGAGACGATGACACATGCCACGTTCGCTTAAAAAAGGTCCGTTCATCGATCTGCATCTTGCCGCCAAGGTGCGGACTGCGATGCAGCGCAATGATCGCAGGCCTATCAAGACCTGGTCGCGCCGTTCCATGGTGGTGCCCGACATGGTGGGCCTGACCATAGCCGTGCATAACGGTCGCCAGCATGTGCCGGTGCTCGTCTCGGAGAACATGGTCGGTCACAAGCTCGGGGAGTTCGCGCCGACGCGCACGTTCAAGTCCCATTCTGGCGATCGCAGAGTATCGGCGGGAGGGTAAGACCATGCAGACTGAAGCCAAACTGAAACACGCGCGCATCTCGCCGCAGAAATGCCGGCTGGTGGCCGACGCGGTGCGCGGCAAGCCCGTCAGCAACGCGCTAAGCACGCTGAAGTTCATGCCCAAGAAGGGCGCGCGGCTGGTCTACAAAGTGTTGTGGTCGGCCGTCTCCAACGCCGAACACAACAACGGCGCGGACGTGGACGAATTGAAAGTGACGCGCATCCAGGTGGATGAGGCGCCGAGTTTGAAACGCTTTCATGCGCGTGCCAAAGGGCGCGGCAATCGCATCGTCAAGCGCAACAGCCATATCACCGTCGCGGTCGGCACCGGCCGTAACGACGAGCACAGCGGCGGCTAAAGAAGGGCATATGGGTCAGAAAGTAAATCCAGTTGGCATCCGCCTCGGTATCACCCGCGATTGGGATTCGAAGTGGTATGCCAGCACGCGCAATTTTCCTGCGTATATCAACAGCGATTTCAAGGTGCGCCAGTTCCTGCAGCATCGCCTGAAGGACGCTTCGGTCAGCCGCATCAGTATTGAGCGCGCGGCCCGCAAGGCAAATATCACCATCCACACCGCCCGTCCCGGCATCGTGATCGGCAAGAAGGGAGAGGACATCGAGAAGCTGCGCGTCCAGCTCGCCAACATGGTGAGCATGCCGGTGAACGATGTGCGGGTGAATATCGCCGAGATCAGGAAGCCTGAGCTCGATGCCAAGCTCGTCGCCGAGGGCATTGCCCAGCAGCTTGAGAAGCGCGTGATGTTCCGTCGCGCCATGAAGCGGGCGGTGACCAACACCATGCGCAGCGGCGCACTCGGTATCAAGGTGCGTGTTTCCGGGCGCCTCAATGGCGCTGAAATTGCCCGCACTGAGTGGTATCGCGAGGGGCGCGTTCCATTGCACACTTTTCGCGCAGACATTGACTACGGACTGGCGGAAGCCAAGACCACCTACGGGATCATTGGCGTGAAGGCATGGATCTTCAAGGGCGAGGTGTTCGACAAGCCGCAGCCACAAAGTCCGGTCGCCGAAGAGGCTCCCGAGAAGGCTGCGCCAGAGAAGGTTACTGCAGAGAAGGCTACCGCCGAGAAAGCCACAGCTGAAGCGGCGACCAAGCCGGAGGTGCCTGCGGCATGATGCAGCCGAAGCGAACCAAGTTCCGTAAGCAGTTCAAGGGTCGCAACCCCGGATTGGCCTATCGTGGCGGCAGCGTTGCCTTTGGCGAGTGGGGCCTGAAAGCCACCGCGCGCGGGCGCATGACCGCCCGTGAGATTGAGGCCGCGCGCCGCGCTGTGTCGCGATACGTCAAACGCGGCGGCCAGCTGTGGATTCGCGTGTTTCCCGATCTGCCGATATCCAAGAAGCCCCTTGAGGTGCGTATGGGCAAGGGCAAGGGCAACGTAGAGTACTGGGTGGCCCGCATTCAGCCAGGCAAGGTGCTGTTCGAGATGGAAGGCGTCAACGAGACTGTTGCCCGTGAGGCATTCCGGCTCGCCGCCTCCAAGCTGTCGCTGCCCACCATGTTTGTCAGGCGCCAGGTCCTGTAAGAGAAACCAGACAATGGAAGCGAAAGAATTGCGCGGAAAAGAAACCGCGGAACTGAAAGACGAACTGACCAGGCTGCGTCGCGAGCAGTTCAACCTGCGCATGGGCGAAGCTGCCGGTCAGCCTCCCAGGCCCGATCAGTGGGGCAAGGTTCGGCGTAATATTGCGCGGGTGAAGACGGTGCTGGCGCAGAAAGAGAGCGGGAAGCAGACACAATGAGCGAAGCAACCACAATCAGCGAGCCGCAGGAGTCCCTGGCCGGCGAGCGCACCTTTACGGGGCGCGTCACCAGCAGGAAGATGGATAAGACCATTGCGGTGGATATCCAGCGGCTGATGAAGCATCCGCGGTACGGCAAGTACATTCGCCGCACCACGCGATTGCTGGCGCACGACGAAAAGAATGAGTGTGGCGAGGGCGATCTGGTGGCCATCACGCCATGCCGGCCGATGTCGCGTCGCAAGTCCTGGCGTCTGCTGCGCATCATCGAAAAGGCGAGGCAGTAACCATGATCCAGATGCGCACCATGCTCAATGCGGCCGACAATAGCGGCGCGAAGACACTCATGTGCATCAAGGTGCTGGGCGGTTCGCGCCGGCGCTACGCGCAGGTGGGCGATGTGATCAAGGTGAGCATCAAGGATGCCATCCCGCGCGGCAAGGTGAAGAAGGGCGAGGTCTATGATGCGGTGGTGGTGCGTACCCGCCACGGCGTGCGTCGCCAGGACGGTTCGCTGATCCGCTTCGACGGCAACGCTGCCGTGCTGCTGACGAACAAGCTTGAGCCCATCGGCACCCGAATTTTCGGGCCGGTGACCCGCGAGCTGCGCACGGCGCAGTTCATGAAGATTATTTCTCTGGCGCCAGAAGTGCTGTGAGAGCAAACGCACCCGAGGTGCAGTGAGTCATGCGAAAACTGAAGAAAGGCGATGAAGTGGTGGTGATCGCCGGCCGTGACAAGGGCCGGCGCGGCGCCGTGCTGCAAATGCAGGACGACGGGCGTGTGCTTGTGGAGGGCGTGAACGTCCGCAAGAAGCACCAGAAACCGAACCCTCAGCGCCAGATTCAGGGCGGAATCATCGATAAGGAGATGCCGCTCGATATTTCCAACATCGCGTTGTGGAATCCGGCAACGCAGAAGGCCGATCGCGTGGGTATCCGCACGCTGGGCGATGGCCGCCGTGTACGTTTTTTCAAGTCCAACAAAGAAGTCGTGGACGCCTGATCCACTGGCAACAGCACCCATATGGCAAGACTGCAACAAATTTATCGTGAGAAGCTCCTGCCCGAGCTGAAGACCCAGCTCGGACTGGCCAACGTCATGCAAGTGCCGCGCATCGCCAAGATCACGGTCAACATGGGCGTAGGCGAGGCGGTGGCTGACAAGAAGGTCGTAGACCATGCGGTTTCGGACATGACCAGGTTGAGCGGCCAGAAGCCGCTGGTCACCAAGTCCCGCAAGGCTATCGCCTCCTTCAAGGTGCGGGCTGGCATGCCGCTGGGCTGCAAGGTAACCCTGCGTGGAGCCCGTATGTACGAGTTCCTCGACCGGTTGATCAATGTGGCTATCCCGCGCATCCGCGACTTCCGTGGACTGCCGGCACGAGCCTTCGACGGCCGCGGCAACTACACCATGGGCGTGAAGGAACAGATCATTTTTCCTGAGATTGCCTACGACGCAGTGGATCAGCTGCGCGGCATGGACATCACGATTACTACCACGGCGAAGGACGACAAGCAGGGCCGCGCACTGCTTGAGGCTTTCAACTTCCCTTTCCGGCGCTGACGCAACGAGAAAACAGGTCAGACTATGGCGAAGACAAACATGATTGAGCGCGAGAAGCGCAGGGCGAAGCTGGTGCAGAAATACGCCAAGCTGCGTGCGGAGCTGAAAGAGACCATCCGCGACCCGAAAACCGGTGCTGAGGCCCGTGCGGTTGCGCAGGCCAAATTGCAGTCCCTGCCTCGTGATTCCAATCCTATCCGCATACGCAGCCGTTGCCAGATCACTGGCCGCTCGCGCGGTGTGTATCGTAAGTTTGGCCTGGCGCGTACCAAGCTGCGCGAAGCAACCATGCGCGGCGAAATTCCGGGTCTAAGAAAGGCCAGCTGGTGAAATCATGAGCATGAGTGACCCCATTGCCGATTTGTTGACGCGGATTCGCAACGCCCAGCGCGTTGGCAAGCCCGAAGTCAGCGCGTCGGCCTCGAAGCTGAAGCTTGCGATCGTCAAGGTGCTGAAGGACGAGGGCTACGTGGCTGACTTCGCCGTTGTCACTGAAGATGGCAAGCGCCGCCTGGACATCCGGCTGAAGTACCACGAAGGTCGGCCGGTTATCGATCGTCTTGATCGCGTCAGCCGTCCAGGCCTGCGTATCTACCGCACCACCTCGGACCTGCCCAAGGTTCTGGGTGGCCTGGGAACGGTCATCGTATCCACGTCCAGTGGCGTCATGACGGACAAACAGGCGCGTGCCGCCGGCCAGGGTGGCGAAGTGCTCTGCATAGTGAGCTGATCAATATGTCCAGGATAGCCAAAAATCCGGTGCCGCTGCCCAAGGGCGTGACGGTAACCACCGCCGCCGATGCCGTTACCGTGAAGGGCGTCAAGGGTTCGCTGTCGTTGGCCCTGAAACCCGGCATTCAGGTGGTGCAGGAAGAGCAGGAGCTGGCAGTCAAGGTCAATCAGGGTATTGAAGGCATCATTGCGATCGCAGGATCCACGCGTGCGCACCTGGCCAACATGGTTCAGGGTGTCAGCAAGGGCTACGAGCGCAAACTCGAGCTGGTGGGTGTCGGCTATCGCGCGACCCTGGCTGGCAAGAATCTGAACCTCACTTTGGGCTTCTCTCATCCCGTTGCCTATCTCATCCCTGAAGGGGTGACGATCGAGTGCCCCAGCCAGACAGAGATCCTCGTCAAAGGAACGGACATTCAGAAGGTCGGACAGACGGCCGCAGAGATTCGCCGCTATCGCCCCCCTGAGCCCTACAAGGGCAAAGGCGTGCGTTATTCCGACGAAAAGATCGAGTTGAAAGAGGCGAAGAAGAAGTAGGCACCGCATGAGCACCGATAAGAAAACACAACGTCTGCACCGCGCCGCACGTACCCGCGCGAGAATTCGCGAACTGCGCAGCGTCCGTCTGAACGTGCACCGCACGCCTCAGCACATCTACGCGCAAGTGATCGACAACAGTGGCGGTCGTGTGCTGGCCGCCGCTTCCACCGTGCAGGAGAACCTGCGCAAGGATCTGAAAGGTACCGGCAACATCGAGGCAGCCAAGGTCATAGGCAAGGTAATTGCCGAGCGCGCCCTTGCTGCCGGTGTGGAGCAGGTTGCGTTTGACCGTTCCGGATTTCGCTATCACGGCCGTGTGAAGGCGCTCGCAGATGCGGCGCGTGAACACGGGCTCAAGTTCTAAAGGCAAGGTTAGGTATGGCCAGAGTTGAAAAAGCGACGATAGGCGATGAGCTGCTCGAGAAGCTGGTGACGGTCAATCGTGTCGCCAAGGTGGTCAAGGGTGGCCGCCAGTTTGGCTTTACTGCACTCACTGTTGTGGGCGATGGCGCCGGCCGCGTGGGCTTCGGTTATGGCAAGGCACGGGAAGTACCGGTGGCCATCTCCAAGGCCATGCAGCAGGCTCGCAAGAATCTCGTCAACATAGGGTTGAACAACGACACTCTGCATTACGCCACCAAGGGCTCTCATGGCGCCACGCGGGTGTTCATGCAGCCGGCCGCAAGCGGAACCGGCGTCATCGCCGGGGGCGCGATGCGTGCGGTGTTCGAATGTGCCGGTGTGCGCAACGTGCTGGCCAAGAGCTATGGTTCACGCAATCCAATCAACGTGGTGCGCGCCACGATGAACGCGCTGTCGGGTATCAGCGCCCCCGAGCAGATTGCCGCCAAACGCGGCAAGACGGTGGCGGAGATACTGGGAACTAGCGCGGCCTGACGGCCTCCGAGCGCACGACAACGAATGCCACTATGAAAATGAAAGTCACACTGGTCAAGAGCACCGCCGGGCAGCTGAAGAGCATTATTGCGACCGTGCGGGGGCTGGGCCTGCGTCGGATCCGCCATACCGTGACGGTGCAGGATACGCCCGAGATTCGCGGCATGATCCGCGCCGCCGGGCACATGCTGAAAGTGGAGGAGGCGCAATGAGCCTGCGACTGAATTCAATGAAACCTGCTGTCGGCAGCAAGCGTACGCGCCTGCGCGTCGGCCGCGGCGCCTCGGCTGGCCAGGGCAAGACCTGCGGTCGCGGCGTGAAGGGCCAGCGCGCCCGCAAGGGCGGTTACCACAAAGTCGGGTTCGAGGGCGGCCAGATGCCGCTGCAGCGCCGTTTGCCGAAGTTCGGTTTCCGCTCGGCCATCCTGCGCACGCGTGCCGAGGTGCGGCTTGATGAGCTGGCCGCCATTGACGCACCGGTTATCGACCTGAAGGTGTTGATCGACGCCAACGTGGTGCCGGCACAGACCAAGCGCGCCAAGGTCATTCTTTCCGGCGAGTTGAAGAAAGCCGTGACGCTGAAGGGCATCGCCGCCACCAAGGGCGCGCGCGCAGCTATCGAGGCTGCTGGTGGCAAGCTGGAAGACGACAAGCCGGAAGAACAAAAGTAAAGAGATGGCAAGTTCCCCCAATAATCCGGCTGCCGCATTCGGTAACGCCACGCGTCTGACGGAGATGCGTCGTCGCCTTATGTTCCTCATCGGCGCGCTGGTGGTCTATCGCATCGGCACCTTCATTCCGGTGCCGGGGATCGATCCGGGGGCGCTGGCGCGCTTTTTCGAGAACCAGGCTGGCACCATCCTCGGTATCTTCAACATGTTCTCCGGCGGAGCGCTGGAGCGGTTGAGCATCTTTGCCATGGGCGTCATGCCCTATATTTCGGCATCCATCATCGTGCAGATGATGGCTGTGGTCGTGCCCTCACTGGCTGCCCTGAAAAAGGAAGGCGAGTCTGGCCGGCGCAAGATCACCCAGTACACCCGCTACGGCACGGTGGGGCTGGCGGCATTTCAGGGCTTTGGCGCCGCAGTCGCGCTGCAAAACGGTGGCATGGTCATCAGCCCCGGACCGCAGTTCCTGTTCACCGCCACGGTCACCATGTGTGCGGGAACCATGTTCCTGATGTGGCTGGGCGAGCAGATTACCGAGCGCGGGATCGGCAACGGCATCTCCATGCTTATTCTCGCCGGTATCGTCGCCGGCCTGCCGGCTGCCATCAGCTCCACGCTCTCGCAGGTGCAGTCCGGCGAAATGCAGGGTGCCTTCGCGCTGCTGCTGCTGGTTGTAATCGTCGGCGTAACCGCCTTCTGCGTATTTATGGAGCGAGCGCAGCGGCGTATTGCGGTCAACTACGCCAAGCGCCAGGTCGGCAGGAAGATGTATGCAGGCCAGAGCAGCCATCTGCCATTCAAAATCAACATGTCCGGCGTGATTCCCCCGATTTTCGCCTCGTCGATTCTGCTGTTCCCGGCTACGCTGGCCAGCTTCTTTGGTACGTCCGCCGGCCAGCAGCCCACCGTAACGCAGAACATTCTGCAGCAGCTGGCTGCAGCATTGGGCTACGGCCAGCCCGTACATCTGTTAATGTATGCGGCCCTGATCATCTTTTTCTGCTTCTTCTACACCGCACTTGTGTTCAATGCGCGCGAGACGGCGGACAACCTCAAGAAGTCCGGCGCCTTCATCCCCGGCATCCGCCCGGGACAGCAGACCGGTGAGTACATCGACAAGGTGCTGACGCGCCTGACGTTCTGGGGCGCTCTGTACGTCACCGCCGTGTGCATCCTGCCGGAAATCATGCGGGTGCAGGGCGGCGTTCCGTTCGTCTTCGGCGGAACCAGCCTCCTGATCGTGGTGGTGGTGGTCATGGACTTCATGGCGCAGCTGCAGGCGCACCTGATGTCGCACCAGTACGAAGGGTTGATGAAAAAAGCGAATTTACGCGGGTATGGGAAACCGTCATGAAAGTCCGTCCGTCCGTGAAGAAAATCTGCAAGAACTGCAAAGTCGTGCGCCGCAAGCGCGTCGTCTACATCATCTGCAGCGACCCGCGACACAAACAGAGGCAGGGGTAACAGCATGGCTCGTATAGCTGGCATCAACATCCCGATGAACAAGCATGTCGTCATCGGCTTGACGCATATTTTCGGCGTGGGAAATGCCCGTGCCGCAAAGATCTGCGCTGGTGCCGGTGTCAAGCCGGACACCAAGGTCAAGGACCTGACTGACGCCGAAGTGGCGGAGCTGCGTGCGCAGGTGGCGAAGATGAGCGTGGAGGGCGATCTGCGGCGTGAGGTGTCGATGAACATCAAGCGTCTGATGGACCTCGGTTGCTATCGCGGCATCCGTCATCGTCGCGGACTGCCGATGCGCGGCCAGAGAACGCGCACCAATGCACGTACCCGCAAGGGCCCGCGCAAGGCCGCAATCAAGTTGCAGGCGCAGGCCGGCAAGTAACACACAGGGTTAAACAGCGAACATGGCCGATCAGAAACAGTCCGCAGGTGCCGCAGGCAAACAGCGCAAGAAGGTGCGCAAGAACGTGCTCGAGGGTATCGCGCACGTCCATGCTTCCTTCAACAACACCATCATCACGATCACCGATCGCCAGGGCAACACCCTGTCGTGGGCAACGTCGGGTGGTTGCGGTTTCCGCGGCTCGCGCAAGAGTACGCCCTTCGCCGCCCAGGTGGCTGCGGAGAAGGCCGGTACAGCTGCCCAGGAGCACGGCCTGAAGCACGTCGAAGTGCGCGTCATGGGTCCCGGTCCCGGTCGCGAGTCCGCAGTGCGGGCGCTGAATGCCTGCGGCCTGAAGGTCACGCATATCGAAGACGTTACGCCCATTCCCCATAACGGTTGCCGCCCGCCGAAGCGGCGCCGCGTCTAAAGCAGACAGAGAGAACAGCACATGGCACGTTATCTGGGTCCGACTTGTAAACTGGCGCGTCGCGAGGGCACTGACCTCTTCCTCAAGAGCGCGGTCAAGCCGCTGGAATCCAAGTGCAAGTTCCAGGTGCCGCCGGGCGGCATCAAGGGCGAGCGCAAGAGCCGTCTGTCCGACTACGGTGTGCAGCTGCGCGAGAAGCAGAAGCTCCGCCGCATGTACGGCGTGCTGGAAAAGCAGTTCAGCAACTATTACAAGCGCGCCGCCGGCCGTCCGGGTGCCACCGGTGAAACCCTGTTGCAGCTGCTGGAGTGTCGCCTGGACAACATCGTCTATCGCATGGGCTTCGCGGTAACCCGCGCTGAGGCCCGTCAGCTGGTCAGCCACAAGGCCATCACGGTGAACAGCAAAGCGGTAAACATACCGTCCTATCAGTGCAAGGCCGGTGACACCGTGTCCGTGCGTGAAAAGTCACAGAAGCAGCTGCGGATCGGTTCCGCACTGACCATTGCCGCCCAGGTGGGATTCCCCGACTGGGTGGAAGTGGACGAGAAGAAGATGACCGGAGTGCTCAAGTCGGTGCCCGAGCGGGATGACATCCTGCCGGATATCAACGAGAACCTCGTGGTCGAGTTGTATTCGAAATAAGTCTTGAAAGTAAGCAATTGCAGGTGAACCCCATGCAGGGATCTGTTTCCGAGTTCCTGAAGCCCCGCATCGTCAAGGTGCAGCCGCTCACTTCGCGTCACGCCCGCGTGGTGATCGAACCCTTCGAGCGCGGGTTTGGCCATACGCTGGGTAACGCGTTGCGTCGCGTGCTGCTGTCCTCGATGCCGGGCGCGGCCGTCACCGAGGCGGACATTGAAGGCGTGCTGCACGAGTACACCAGTATTGAGGGTGTGCAGGAGGACGTAGTCGATGTCCTGCTCAATCTCAAGGGCATCGCCATTCGCATGCACACGCGCGATAGCGCGGAGCTGCGCCTGCACAAGAAGGGCCCAGGTCCGGTCACCGCGCGTGATATCGCGGTGGACCATGACATTGAAGTGCTCAACCCCGACATGGTGATCGCCAATCTCACCAAGGCCGGCGAGTTGAACATGTCGCTGAAGATCGAACGTGGCCGTGGCTACCGCCCGGCAGTGCAACAGGTGGCCTTTGAGGAGCAGACCCGTCCCATCGGACGCCTGCAGCTCGATGCCTCCTTCTCGCCGGTGCGTCGCGTGACGTACACCGTCGAAAGCACGCGTGTGGAACAGCGCACGGATCTGGACAAGCTCATCATCGACATCGAGACCAACGGCACCATCGAGCCCGAGGAAGCCATCCGCCGCGCCGGTTCCATTCTCAAGGATCAGTTGTCGGTGTTCGTCGACCTGCAGGGCCAGGAAGAGGGCGCCTCCAAGGCCGTGGAAACCCAGTTCGATCCCATCCTGCTGCGGCCGGTGGACGAGCTGGAGCTGACGGTACGCAGTGCGAACTGCCTGAAGGCCGAGAATATCCACTACATCGGCGATCTCGTGCAGCGCACCGAAGTGGAATTGCTGCGCACCCCGAACCTGGGCAAGAAGTCGCTCACCGAGATCAAGGAAGTGCTCGAGAGCCACAGCCTGGCCCTCGGCATGCGCCTGGATAACTGGCCGCCTGCTGGTCTGAAGCGCGACGAGGAAAGGGAAGCGATCTAGTTCGTCCGCCCTCCCGGAACGGGGAGGGCGGATACCTTCGATTACCTCAGTTCTGAACAAACTATCGGCTTATCACCATGCGTCACCATCTCTCCGGCCGTCAGCTCAGCCGCATCGCACCGCATCGTCACGCGATGCTGCGCAACATGGCGGCCTCACTGCTGCGGCATGAAACCATTCGCACCACGCTGCCGAAGGCCAAGGAGCTGCGGCGCGTTGTGGAGCCGCTGATCACGCTGGCGAAGAGCGACAGCGACGCTGCGCGCCGCCTGGCTTTTGCCCGATTGCGTGACGCGGAAATCGTCGAAAAGCTGTTCGCCGATATCGGTCCGCATTATCAGACCCGGCCGGGCGGATATACCCGCATCCTGCACATGATGCCGCGCCCGGGTGACGCCGCGCCGATGGCGCTGATGCAGCTGGTTGACCGGCCGGACAAGGCGGCAGCCGGCGCTGATGCACCGGCGGCTGAAGGCGATGCGCAGCCGGCCAAATCGACCAAGTCGGCCAAGTCCACCAAGGTGGAGAAGGCTGCCGACGGCGAAACGCAGGAAGAGAAGCCGAAACGCAAGGCTGCACCGGCCAGGAAGAAGGCGCCGGCAAAAGCCGCAGCCAGCAAGGCTGCGCCGAAGAAGAAGACGCCTGCAAAGGCGGCCAGGAAGACGGCAAAGAAGTCCGCGAAGAAGAAGGGCTGATCCCCCGTCTTCGATTGCGGCGTCCTCGCCACCCCACAAGTATCCAGGCATCCGACGCCAGCAGCGCCGGTGATCCCTGCGGGGACGTACAGCATGCGCTTCGCCGAGTCCATGGCATTGCGCACCCCAGACCTTTCGCTGTATGTCCGCACAGGGGGCCACCTCGGCGCCAGCAGCGGTCTATAGTGCATGGCGCACATGACCGACGTCCCTGCATCCGGCCCGGGGGTCGTCTCCGGTACGAGACCTTCCCGTGGCGCCGCCGATACCTCCGGCCTGGGCCGGTGGGCACGCGAATACGCCGAAGATCTGCGCCGCTTTCTCAGCAAGCGACGGGTTGTTGAAAGCGACATCAAGGATGTGTGTCAGGAAGTCTACCTGCGCCTGCTCCGGTTCAATCGTGCCGAGGTGGTCGACAATCCGCAGGCCTATCTTTTCCGGGTAGCTGCCAATGTGGCGCACGATTTCAAGTTGCGTCAGCAGCGCTGGCAGCCGTTGGAAGGCATCGATCGCGATGGCGAGCAGATGCCGGCGCACACCGGTCCCGAGCAACTCGCCGCAGCCGAGCTGCGCGGCCGGCATGTGAGGCAGGCACTTGCCGGCCTGCCGCCGATGGCCCGCGCCGTGCTTGCCCTGCAGGCTCGGGAGGATCTGACTTACGAGGAAATTGCCGCCCGGCTGGGCACAAGCCGGCGAAGCGTCAAGCGTGCCGTTGCGCGTGGCTATGCACTGATGCGGGCGGCGTTGTCAGATGTGGATTGACTCATGAGCCAGAGAGGACCCGCAATGAACAGCCCCGCCACGGCCGCGGACTGGATGGCTCAGTTCGCCGAGGGAAGTCTGTCGTCAGCCCACCGGGCGGCTTTTGTCGAATGGCTGCGTGAGTCTCCCACTCATGTGCGCGAACTGCTGGAACTGAGCCTGCTGCAGGAGGATCTGGCCGGCAATGAAATAGCGCCCGCACAGATGGAGTCCTGGGTGCGTGAGGCCCGAAGCGCCGGCAGTGAGGATGTCGTGGATCGCCGATACTTCTTTCAACGCGTGCGGCGCTCCGCCGCCGCGGCCAGCGCCCCCCGCCAACGCCGGATACCCGCCCTGCGCCTGACCGCCGTACTGGCACTGGTGGCCTGTCTGATCGGCGGGTACTACATGTTCTCCCATGGCCGCTACACCACCGGCTTTGGCGAGCAGCGCATCGTGACACTTGTTGATGGCAGTGTGGTGTCGCTGAACACCGATTCGCGGCTGAAGGTCGACTATTCCGCGCATCGGCGCAGAGTCCGGCTGATAAGCGGTGAGGCTTTCTTCCGCGTGGCCATCGATGCGGCCCGTCCGTTCGAGGTGCAGGCGCGTAATGCAACTGTGCGTGCTCTGGGTACCAGCTTCAATGTAAAGCTTGCACCGACCGCCACGCTGGTAAGCGTGATAGACGGTCTGGTGGAAGTGCGCGGCGAGGGAGAGCGCGCCGACAGGGTAGGCGAAGGCGAGGAAGCCCGCGTCACCCCGAGCGCACCCATCGTGAAAACCAGTAACGAAGCCATCCAGCGCGCCAGCGCCTGGACGCGCGGGCGCGTGGAGTTCGACGCCGTGCCATTGCAGGAGGTACTGGCCGAGTTCCAGCGCTATCGTCGTTTCGAGGTACACATTGACGATCCCGCCCTGCGTACGCTGAAGCTCACCGGCTCATTCGATACGCATGATCTGGAGTCGGCGCTGGAGTATCTGCAGACATTGCCGGCAGTCAGCGTAGAACGGGAATCCGCCGCCGCCTTCATCATCCGTCGCGATGAAACCGAATCCGCTGCCGGAGCACAGGTGGCAATGCCGAATTCCCGCTAGAGGGGGCCACCCCTGCAAGTGGACAGGTCTATACGGCACTGACCGTCCACTTACCCGAGGGGAGCAAATGAACGCCACAAAACCAATATATCGAGTTCTTTGTTCGGCGATGGCGCTGTTCTGCATCGTCGGCGGCGCCTGCAACACAGCCATCGCGGGTCCGGTAAGCATCGAAATTCGCGCCCAGTCGTTGTCGACCGCCTTGCGCGAACTCGCTCGTCAGTCCGGTATCCAGTTGGCAGTGGAGTCGGAGCTGACAGAGGGAAAGTCCGCGCCGGCACTCACCGGCAGGTATGAAGCCACTGACGCGCTGGCGATGCTATTGCACGATTCGGGTCTGGAAGCCTACGCAGTCAACGACAAGACCTATGGCATTCGCCCGCGCAGCAAGCCGTCGGCTCTTCCAGCCGCAGGGGCCGCCGCACGTGCACCGTCCATCATGCTGCTGGCAAGCACTGATGCGGCCGCGGACGAACCAAAGCAGATCGTGGAAACCGGCAGCTCGAAGAGCAAGGTCTCTGCGGCGGAGAGCGATGCCACAGATGAGCAGGGCGCCATACCGGAAATCCTGGTGCGAGATTCCAGGCTTGCCAACACGGACATCAGGCGCACCGAAGACGCGCCGCAACCTTACGTGGTGTTCGATCGCGAACAGATCGACCGCTCGATGGCCAGTAGCCTGGAGGACTTTCTCAAGACCCGCCTGCCGATGAACACCGTCGGCCAGACCAACGCACAGTACGTGGGCCTGCGGTTCGGCAACACCAGTTCCATCGACCTGCGCGGACTGGGCGCCGGCCAGACGCTTGTTCTCGTCAACGGGCGGCGTATGCCCGGGATCAGCGATTTGTTCAGCGGAGCCGAGGTGCTGCAGCCGGACATCAACGGCATTCCGCTCAATGCCATCGAGCGCATCGAGGTGCTGCCTTCCACCGCCTCCGGCATATACGGTGGCGGCGCCACCGGCGGCGTAGTGAACATCATCCTGCGCCGCGACTATTCGGGCGGCGAACTGTCGGCCGTGTACGAGAACACTTTCGCCTCCGACGCCGCGCAGCGGCGCATCGAGGGCAGCTTTGGTTTCTCGCTTGAGGACGGCAAGACCAACATCATGCTCGCCGGCAGCTATGCCGATTCCAACCGCCTGCTTACCGACGAACGGGACTTCGTGGTGCGCGGCCGGCAGCTGCTCCAGCGCAACAACCCCAATGCCTTCTCCGCGGACTCGATCTTCTCCACGCCCAGGGGCGCCACGCCCAACTTCCGCTCCCTCGACGGCATGCCACTGACGCTGCTCAACGGCGGCTCCATCGGCTCGCGGATCACCTCCGCGCCATACGGCTACGCCGGCGTGTCCTCCGACGGCGGCGCCGCGCTGGCAATCAATGCCGGCAGTTACAACCTGGAGTTGCCGCGCGATGCCGGCGCCGCGCGCCAGAGCCTGATCAACAATCCGCAGACCCAATCGGTGTCCGCCAGCCTGCGCAGGGACTTCGGCAGCCGCGTGGAGGTCTTCCTGGACCTGTCGCACTACGAAAACAATGGCAGCAGTGCGGTCTCCTTCGCCGATCCGTCGGCGGTCCTGAACGCTGGCCACCCGCTGAACCCGTTCACGAACCGTATCCAGGTCACTTACTCCACTCCCGAGCTGGATTTCGACTATCCCTCGAGCAACGAAACTCGCCAGGCCGCCGGCGGATTCATCCTGCGTCTGCCGGGCGAATGGAACCTGCAGGCGGAACATGCCTGGAGCCGTTCGCGTTTCGGCTTTGCCTCCGGCAGCGCCCTGAACAGCGCCGGATTCACGGCGCTGGCCACTGGCCAGATCGACTTCACCCGCGACCCGAATGCCCATCCGTTCGATTACAGCGGGTTGCTTGCACCGCAGCCGAACTTCATCTCTGGCCCCTTCGACACCAAGCTGGCCAACAGCTCGCTGCGCATCGGTGGCCCGATCATGCAGCTGCCGGGCGGAGCGCTCAGCCTGACCGCTTCGGTACAGCATCGCGACGAGACCGCCGAGGCGGGCTTTCTGCGGTTCATCGGGGACGATGGTGAGGTGGCCGGGGAGGCGTATGTCCCGGAGCGCTCCCAGTCGGTGGGCAGTGCCTACGTAGAGGCCGCTTTGCCACTGGTGTCGAAGCACAACGCGCGTCCCTATGTCCGCGACCTGCAGCTGCAGCTATCTGCGCGGCGTGATGAGTACAAGACGAACACCACAGACGTGGGTTTCGGAACCTTCCTGCCCTTCCCGGGTGCGCCGCTGCCGCCGTTCGACTACACCATCGCCGAGGTGGCCTCCACGGATTTCACCTTCGGCGTGCGCTACAAGCCCGTGGAAAGCCTGGCACTGCGCGCCAGCTACGGCACTGGCTTCCTGCCACCGACGCTGACGCAAGTGTTCGAGAACTTCGATCCCAACGGTTTTGCCTTTGGCAACGATCCCAAGCGGGGAGGCGGGTTCTTCGTCAGCTTCGGTGTGGACGTGCTGAGCGGCGGTAGCACTGATCTGAAGCCCGAGGAATCGCGCAGCTGGTCCGCCGGCCTGATATTTACGCCAGCGCGGCTGCCGGGCCTGCGCCTGTCGGTGGACTACACGCGCATCGAGAAGACCGACGAAATCTACTTGCTGCAGACGCAGGATATTCTGAACAACGAGGATATTCTCGGCGACCGCCTGACGCGCGCGCCGCTGACGCCGGAGGATCAGCAGATGAACTTCACCGGCGGCGTCATCACCAGCCTGGATCTGCGCCTGGCCAACCTGTCCAGCACCGAGCTGGAAGCCTACGACGTGCAGCTCGACTACACCTGGGGCGGGGGCCGTTTCGGCAGCTTCACGGTGCAGACGCTGCTGACCTGGCAGCCGCAGCTGGTCCGGCGCATCCTGCCCAACTCCCTGCCCGTGGATACGGTGGGTTTCAACGGTGGAGTGCTGGAATGGCGCGGCAACGGCGGCATTACCTGGGACCGCGGCCCCTGGACGGCGAACTGGAACATGCAGTACTACGACGACCACAAGGTCTATGGCGCCGACTTCACACCTGAGTTCGCTCTGCAAAGCTCGCTCGACCAGGGCTCGGACACCATTCCCGCGCAGATCTATCACGATCTGCACCTGCGCTACCGCTTTGCGCAGGCGCCGCGGCTGGGCGGACTGTTCGAGGATGCCGAGATCCTGGTGGGCATCCAGAACCTGCTCGACACCAGCCCGCCCATCCGCGCTACCAGTGGCGACTCCGGCGGCTACAGCTTCTACGGTGACCCGCGACTGCGCCGCTACAGCTTGACCTTGCGCAAACGCTTTTGAACGGAGTGAAGTCGATGCCAGCCATTCATCGTCTTTCGGCGCTGTTTGTTCTCGCCTGTATCGCTTTGCCCGTGTGCGCCGGCCAGGGTGGCGCGGCTCTGGCGCCATCCTCCGCCTCTGCGGCCAAGGAGAAAGATGCGGCTGTAGCGGCCATGGCCCGGGAGGTCATGGACCTGGCCGGTGAAGCGCTCAAGAGTGAGTCGCCTGGTCTGCCCCAGGACAAACAGGCGCGCCTGGAGCAGCTGGCCCGGACGCTGCTGCGCGAGCATGCCGACAGCGTTGCGGCCGCGGACGCGGGCTACATCTACACCTTTCAGGCGGGGTACCCGCGCAATACCACGTATCTGCGGCGGTTCTACGAAGCGACGGCCAATCCCGAGGTGCGCGAGCGTATCGCGCCGTCGCTGCTGAACCTGTACTCCGCTACCTACGATGACTGGCGCACCGCTGCGGCTCAGCGCACCGATATCGCCGCGGCGCTGCGCAGTTTCGCGGTGCTGGTGTGCAGGGACATGCCGGACCATTCTACGATGGTGCAGCGGATGGGCGCGGCCGTGAACGCCCTGGAACATTCGGTGGGCGACCGCCTGCCCGCCGTGCAGATCGAGCGCATCGGCGGCGGCCATGACAGTCTGGCCAGCCATCGCGGCAGGATCGTGGTGGTGGACGTCTGGGCCACCTGGTGTCCGCCCTGCGTGGCCGGTCTGCCCGGCCTGGCGAAGTTCCACGAGGAGATGTCCGACCGGCCCTTCGAGGTGGTCTCCCTCAGCATGGATCGCAAGCCGCAGGACGTCGTCGATCACATGAAGACCCAGCCCATGCCGTGGACGAATCTCTACATCGGCTTCAAATCACCGCTGCTCGAGGAATGGGGCATCAACGGCTATCCCACTTACTTCGTGCTCGACGCGGAGGGGGTGGTGCGCACCCGCTTCGGTGAGTTCGATGCGGATGCCAAGGACTTCGTGCGTGAACTGGTCAGGGAACTTGAATCCGGGGCCGACGCTGGCTACTCTGCTCAATATAGTCCTGCCCAACTCTGATCAAGTGCAGCCTCGGTCTCGATGAGAAAGTACGGAACAAGGACGCTGGTGCTGGTGATGGCCGCATGTGCTGTGCTTGTGGCGGTGCTTATGCGGGGCATGCCGGATGAACCTGCGGACAGACCAGGTTCTGACGAATCGTCACTCCAGGATGGAAAGAAAGTGAGCGCGAACCATTCCGGCGGTGGAAATGGAAATATTAAGCGCGAGCCGAAAAGTGCAGATGAAGTTCACCCACGTCGAGACCTTGCGACCGACCTCCGGACGCTGAAAACTGCGGGTGGAGAGAAGTTGCTGGAGTATTTCGAGCGCGGATTTTCTTCTTCAGCCACTTTTGAGGACATGTATCTTGCGAGCATGGTGCATTCGTTCTGCACCGGCTATGTCAACCCTGCTGGGTCCATACGCAGATCCATCCAGACGCAGATCGAGGGAGGATTCATTCAGCCCGAGGACGACAATGTAGCCCTGATGATGGCGAGAGTGGATCTGATGGCCGAACGCTGCGCACCCTTGTCGAAGGTTGGATCGAGTCGGTGGCGTGAAGCAGGAGGCCGCTTGGGTCAAATGCTGCAGGCGGATGGCTCGCTCTTCGCTGAAGATGGCGTGGTACCGGCCGACGTTGAGGGGGCGAGCGAGAAGAATCTTGCAGATGCCAGGCGCAATGCAAGAGATGCCATTGATCGATACGGAGCCGTTGCGCTTGAGTGGAAGTGGACGTCATTGCTTGCAGTGGCGCAAGCCGCCGGGGCTCAGGGCGCCACCATCAACTTTCAAGGTACTGATGAAGTAAATGCCGTAGCTGCAATGATTGCGCCTTGCTTCGCGGGGCAGCCATGTGGGCCATACAGCCTGCCGACATTGGGCGTATGTATTGGCACATACGGCCGGGATTGTACGGAAAGCGTGGTGGATTCCACGCTCAAGGTGCTGGAGACAACCGAAGAGCGTGATCAGGCCCGGAAGCTGGCGGAGGAAATTGCTGCCGCAGCACAGGCCAGAAACTGGCCTGCTCTGGGGCTCGAGTAGCTTGCCCTGGCCTGAACTGACGCAGTCAAAGCGCTCTGTTGATCATGCCTCAGGCCGCCCGCGCCGCGACCAGCCCGACGTCCAGCGGAAGAACAGCGGCACAAAGAACACCGCCAGGAAGGTCGCCATCACCATGCCACCGATGACGCCGGTGCCGATGGAATGACGGGCGGCGGAGCCGGCGCCGCTGCTGATGGCCAGCGGCAGCACGCCGAAGATGAAGGCCAGCGATGTCATGATGATGGGGCGGAAGCGCAGCCGCGCCGCCTCGATAGCGGCCTCATGCAGTGACTTGCCCTGTTTGTAGCGCTGAGCGGCGAATTCCACGATCAGGATGGCGTTCTTGGCCGACAGGCCTACCAGGGTGATCAGGCCGATCTGCAGGAACAGATCGTTCTGCAGACCACGCATCCACACCGCCAGCAATGCACCGAACACGCCGAAGGGTACGGTCATGATGATGGCCAGCGGCAGGGTCAGGCGCTCGTACAGCGCCGCCAGAATCAGGAACACCATCAGCACAGCCAGCAGGAACACGATGCCGGTGGACTCGCCGCTGGCCTTTTCCTGATAGGCCTGGCCGAACCAGGACAGGGTGTAGCCGTCCGGCAGCACCTCGGCCGCTACTTCCTCCATCGCGGCCAGCGCCTGACCCGAGCTGTAACCTTCCGCTGGACTGCCGAGTATGCGGGCGGCGGGAAAGACGTTGAAGCGCTCGATCATGTCCGGGCCGGTCACGGTACGGATGGAGGCCAGGGCGGTGAGTGGAATGAGTTCGCCACTGCTGCTGCGCACGTATACATCGCGCACGTCCTCGGGAAACTTGCGGTACCGGCTTTCCGACTGCAGCTGTACCTTGAACACACGGCCGAGCCGGTTGAAGTCATTCACGTACAGCGCGCCAAAGGTGCTCTGCAGCGTCTCGAAGATTGCGTTGACCGGCACGCCCAGCGCCTTGGCGCGGTCGCGGTCCAGATCGATGTTCACACGTGGCACCTGCGCGCTGAAGGTGGAATTCAGGCCCGTCAGTTCAGGCCGCTGGCTCGCCGCCTGGATCAACTGCTGCGTGACGCCTTCAAGCGCCTGGTAGTCGCTGCCCTGGCGTGACTGCACGAAGGCATTGAAGCCGCCGGTGAGGTCGATGCCGGTGATCGCCGGTGGGTTGATGCCAATAACCAGGGCGTCCTTGATGCCCGAACCGACGCCAAAAATAGCCCCGACCACGCCCTGCGCGCTGGTCTCCGGAGTGGAGCGCTCGTCCCAGTCCTTCAGCGGGAAGAAAGAGATGGCCGTGTTGGTGCGCATGCTGAAGGTCATCGGGTCCATGCCCGCGAAGGAAATCGAGGTGTTCGCCGGTATGGCCGGGTGCTGGCGCATGCCGGCGGTGAGCTGCGCGATCGCCGCATCGGTTCTTTGCAGCGAGGCCGCGGGCGGCAGGATGGTGATGGCCATGACCCAGCCCTGATCCTCCTCCGGCGCCAGCGAGGTGGGGATGATGCGCGACAAACTGAAGATCGCCACCAGCATGACCACAACAATCCCCGCCGCCAGGAAGGAATGACGCAGGATGTAGCTCACGCCGCTGCTATAACGCAGTGTGACGCGCTGGAACCAGCGGTCAAAGCTGCCGAGCACACCGCCGTGCATGACATCGCCCGGCTTCAGGATGAGCGAGCACAGTGCCGGCGTCAGTGTCAGTGCGACGAAGCCGGAAATGATGACCGATACGGCAATGGTGATTGCGAACTGGCGATACATCTCGCCAATCAGGCCGCCGAGGAAGGCGACCGGCGTAAACACCGCAGTCAGTACCAGCACGATGGCGATGACCGGACCGGAAACCTCTTCCATGGCGCGGCGGGTAGCTTCCTTGGCGTTCACGCCCTCGGTGCGCATGTGGCGCTCGACGTTCTCCAGCACCACGATGGCATCATCCACCACGATACCGATGGCCAGCACCATGCCGAACAGGGTGAGGGTGTTGATGGAGAAGCCGAAGGCATACATGGCCGCCAGGGCGCCGATCAGCGAGATGGGCACTGCCAGCGCCGGAATCAAAGTGGCCCGCCAGTTCTGCAGGAAGACAAAGACCACGATGAAGACCAGGAACATGGCTTCGAACAGCGTCTTGACCACCTCCTTCATCGACACTTCCACGTAGTGGGTGGTGTCGTAGGGGATGCTCCATTCCACTCCGGTCGGGAAGGCATTGCCCAGTTCCGCCATGCGCGTATGAATGGCCTCGGAGACCTCCAGCGCGTTTGCGGATGGCGCAAGGAAGATGCCGATGCCCACCACCGGTTCGCCGTCGCTGGTGGCGTTGAAGTTGTAGTCCTGCGCGCCGAGCTCCACGCGTGCCACATCGCGCAGGCGCACGATGCGTCCCTCCTGGTCGGCACGCAGCACGATGTTGCCGAACTCCTCCGGTTCCCTGAGGCGTCCCTGTGCCGTAACCGTCAGGGTGAGATCGACGCGATCCTGCACTGGCGTGTCACCCACGCGGCCGCCGGCCACCTGGGTGTTCTGCTCCCTGACCGCCGCGGCAACGTCAGAAGGCGTCAGCCCCAGCTCGGCCAGTCGGTCCGGTTGCAGCCAGATGCGAATGGCGTAGTTCTTGGCGCCGAAAATTTCCGCCGAACCCACGCCGGAGATGCGACGCAATTCGTCGAGGACGTTCACCAGCGCATAGTTGCTGACAAACAGATCATCACGAACACGGTCCGGGGACTGCATGCTCACGACCATCAGCAGCGTCGGCGAGGTCTTGGCAACGGTCACGCTCTGGCGGCGCACTTCCTCGGGCAGCAGCGGCAGGGCCTGCTGCACCCGGTTCTGCACATTGATGGCAGCCAGATCAGGATCGGTGCCGACCTCGAAAGTGACCGCCAGGGTGAGCTGGCCGCTGGCGCTGCTGGCCGAGCGTACGTACAGCATGTTCTCCACGCCGTTGATGCTTTGTTCCAGCGGTGCGGCCACCGTCTCGGCCACCACGTCCGCGCTGGCGCCGGGATAGAAAGCAATGACCTGTACCTCGGGCGGCAGGATATTGGGGAACAGGGAGACGGGTAGCACGCGCAGTGCGCCCAGCCCGGCGATCAGGATGAACGCCGAGAGTACACAGGCAAAGATCGGCCTTTCGATGAAGAAGCGCGGCGCCATGTTCAGTGTCCGGCGGGGGGCTGATCGGGCTGCTGCGCCGGTTGCTGCGGCGCCTGCTGTTCCTGTTCGCTGCCGCTGATCACCGGTTTGACCACCGCCTCGGGCTGGACCTTGATGATGCCATCAACGATCACCCGCTCGCCGGCCTGCAGTCCTGAGAGCACCGTGACATCGTTGCCGATGCTGTCGCCGAGCTGCACGGGCCGCGCCTGCACCTTGTCGCCTTCGCCGACTACCCAGACCATCGTCCCCATGGGGCTGCGCAGCACGGCACGCGAAGGCACCATCGCGGCGGAGGGGAGGGTCACGCCCGCGATCCGGGCGCGCAGGAACTGGCCCGGCAGGACCTTGCCTTCCTTATTTGGCAGTGTGGCGCGCGCCTGTACCGTGCCGCTGTTCTGGTCGACCGCGGCATCGACGAAAGTCAGGGCCGCAGTCTGCGCCAGCGCCTGCCCATCAGCCATGACGGCGACCACGTGCACGCCTTCTTTGCCCAGGGCGCCGCGCACCAGGGCCGCTTCGCTGGCCGGCATGGCGAATTCAATGTACAGCGGATCGGTCTGTACGATACGGGTAAGCAGGTTTGAGTCGCCGTCCATCGAGATCAGGCTGCCCTCCGAGCGCCGCTCCAGGCTGGTCAACCCGCTGATGGGCGCGCGGACCTCGGTGTAGGACAGGTCCAGTTCCGCGCGCTTCAAGAACGCTTCGGCGCCCGCCACCGCCGCTTCGGCGGCCTCGAAGGCCGCCATGGCCTGGTCGTGATCGCGACGGCTGACCAGGCCCTGGGACAGCAGTGGCGCTATGCGGTCACGCTCGCGGCGTGCCTCCTGCAGGCGTGCATTTTCGGCACCGAGCTGGGCCCGTGCGTGCGCCACCTCGGCCTCGTAAGTGGCGGGATCAATGCGGAACAGCAAATCGCCTTGCCTCACCCGCGACCCTTCTTCGTACCGGCGGCGCTGCAGGATGCCGCCCACCCGCGCGCGGACCTCAACTTCGCGCACACCCGCCGTACGGGCCATGTACGTCAGGTCCACGGGAACGGGGTGCTCTTCCACGATGACGATGCCGACCTCGGTGGGTGGCGGGGTGAATTCTTCACCATCCTTCTTGCCGCAGGCGGATAGGGACAGGGAGAGTAAAGCCGCAGCCAGGGCTGCGGCGCGTACAGTAGTGGGGGGCATGCGGAAGGCCTTTCTTGTGAAGAATCGACGCGCGCGGGAACTGTATCCATGTCCAGCAGCGAGCACAACCTTGCCGCGGCATTCCTGCCACCCGGCCTCAAATCTCGTCGCCGGCAATGAGATTCCAGGGGATTTTACCGGAATAGCCGGCCGTCCACCGCCGCTCTATCAGGCCCGGAAAGTCGTGTGCAAGCCCTGGGCAAAGGTCAGCAGGTCATCGAGGTTCTTCCGGATGACGGCTTCGACTATATCGAGGTCGAGATCGTGGTACAGATGCACAGCGAGGTTGCGGAATCCCACCATCTTTTCCAGGCGTTTGCCGAGATCCGGATCGATCAGCTGTTCGCGGACGAGCATGGAGAAGGATTCGCGGCTTTCAGTGGGGATGCCCAGCCGCCTTTCGCGAATAAGCATGTTCGCGAGGTCGATCGAGGCTTCACAGGCACGAATGATGTTGAGGACAGCGGCGTCCTGGAGCAGGTGCTGGACCTTGAAATCAGGACCGGCCTGCGTCAGTGCCTTGCGGGCCTGAGCCACGCAGCGCTGGATCGAGGTGATCTTCTGGGCGGCTGTCTCTTCACTCATGCTCCGTACCCGATCCCTGTACGCCGGAAGTCGTCCAGAATGTCCTTGATCTCTTCCCGGTGCCGAGCGTAACGGCTCATGGCTGTGGCTTCCCAGGACAGCACAGCCTGCGGGTTGGCGACGAACAAGGTCCTGCCATCGGCCAACACCTCCCGCCGCAGCGCATCTCCCACCCTGCGCAAATCCACCAGATCGACATCGCGTCCGATGCCACGGGATAGCCGCCCCAGCACCTCCAGAATGTCGCCGATGTGCTGTCCGTGCGGGAGCAGGATGGCAAGGTCGAGGTCACTGTCCGGCCACTCCTCGCCACGGGCAAAGCTGCCATACACATAAATTGCCCATACGTCCGGAAATTCCGCGAGCAGAATGTCCCGGGCGGTATCGAACAGGTGCTGTCGTTCCGATGGGGTCACGCGGCCGATTCTATCAGCACATGGGGCGAGGGGCGCCTGGAGCGCGGTTGCCTCAACGCCGGCCTCAGTACGGCGTGCCCGCCAGCCCGGCTTTGCAGGCTTCAAATTCCTCGCGGATCCGCCGCCACACCGGCCCGGGCTCGCCTGTCCCCACCGGCCGCCCATCCAGACGGGTCACCGGCAGCGGGCCAATGGTGGCGGCGCCAATGAAAATCTCATCGGCGGCGCGCAGCTGCGCTTCGGTCACGGCCATTGCGCGGGTGGGGATGCCGGCCTGTGCGGCCAGCTCCGTCACCACATCCTGCGTGGTGCCCGGCAGCAGCTGCGGGCTGCGAGGCGGGGTGCGGATCTCCCCGTTGATGACTACATGGACCGTGGTCGAGGTGCCCTCGGTGAGCAGGCCATCGCGCAGCAGGATGGTTTCATGCGCGCCGGCTTCGACGGCCTGCTGTTTGAGCAGCACGTTGGCCAGCAACGCGGTGGACTTGATGTTGCAGCGCTGCCAGCGGGTGTCTGCGGCGGTTACCGCCGCCACGCCCTGCTCGAGTTTCTCTGCAGGTAACGCCGGTAGCGGTGAGGCATAGGCGAAAACAGTGGGCGCCAGCCCGGTCGGTGGTGCGTGGTTGCGCCCGTACTCGGCGCCGCGCGAGACCTGAACGTAGAGGTACATGTCGCCGCCGTCATTGCGCGCTATGAGTTGCCGGCAGATCGTCTCCCATTCCGCCCGCGTGTGCACCGGCGCCATGCCCAGCGCAGCCAGACTGCGGTCCAGGCGGTCGAAATGCGGGCGAAACCGGAAGGGACGCCCGGCATATACCGGGATGACTTCATATACGCCGTCGCCGAACAGGAACGCGCGATCCAATGGCGAAATGCGCGCCTCGCGCAGGGGCAGGTAGTCACCGTTGAGGTAGCAGAGCGGAAATGGGTCGGCCACCGGGGGATACCTTCAGGGTCAGGGAATGATGGACAGGACGATCCGCGACGGATGTTTGACGGAGTAGTGCACGGTATTGCGCGCCACCACTGCCTTGGTCTCGTCGTAGTTGTTGCCGCCGGTGTTGAGATTGCGCATGTACTGCGGGAACTTGCTGGAGGAGATCTCCACTCGCAGGCGATGGCCTTTCCTGAACACATGGCTAGTGGACATGGGCGTGGGCTTCAGCTCGTACACTCGTCCCGATTGCATCATGGCCGGTTTGTCGTAGCCATCGCGGTAGCGTGCCCGCAGGATGGTGTCGTCCACGTTGTAGGCTGTGCCGTCAGGATGTACATCCACCAGTTTGACGGTGAAGTCAGTGTCTTTAACGTCGGACGACACGTATAGCGTGGGTTTGATGTGCCCGGTGACCTGCAGGGGCCGCTCAAGTACCGGGCCGTCATACACCAGTACGTCGGCGCGCGCCTCGATGGCGCGCTGATCGTAACTGCCACCGGGGGCCGCACCCTGATTGCAGCACACCCCGCCGCCCAGGGCTGGCACCGGGTTCATCGGATCATAGACAAAGGTGTCGGTGCGGGCCGCCGCCGGCATCGCATCGCGCAGCACGCCATCGCCGAACAGGCTGTTGGCACGACCACCACTGTCCAGATACAGCGTCATGCTTGTTGCATTCTTTGGCGGCCACGCCTGAGCGTGCTCCCATTTGTTGGCGCCCATGGTGTAGTACTGCACACGCGGGGTCTTTTTGTGGAAACCGTTGTCCTCGTTCCTGAGGTAGTGGTCGAGGAAGGCAAAAATCTGCTCGAAGTACGGCAGCGCGGCGCGGCCCACGTTCAATTCACCGGCGATGAGATCCTTGTTCTCGGGTGTACTGAGGAACCGGCAGTGCAGGGTGGGGGCCACGACCATGAACTGCCCGTCCCGCACCCGTGCCGTGGCGCCGTTCTCGCGCACGTGGTTGAACAGCGCCAGGTTCGGACCCTGGCTGACATCAAACCAGCTGTTGAACCAGAACGCCGGCACACCAAAGGGCTCGTCGTCGTGATACAGACCACTGCGATACCAGCGGGGGTCGTCGGGCGTGCGCGCCATCAGGTCCTGCACCGGGCCGGTATTGGCGCCGGCTTCCTCCAGCCATTCGATCGAGGGCAGCTTTGTCAGCTGCTTCTTCCAGTCCACCTCCGGCATGTCAGGCGCAAGATCATACAGCTTGCGCAGGCGTTGCAGCTGCGCCTGCTCCAGTCCCGCAGGAAATCGCGGATAGGTGGTCTGCTGCACGCTGTAGAGCCAGACGGAGAACAGCGTTTGGTGAACACCGCCCTTGTACCAGTTGCCCTGTTCGTGAAACTCGCCCACCCGGCCGATGCCGGCGCCGGCGGCCATGGGCACCATGGCCTTGTGCGCCGGATGGCTTTGCGCAGCCAGGGCCAGCTGCCATTCGGCCGGCGAGGAGCAGCCGACGGTGGCGACGCTGCCGCTGGACCAGTCCTGTGCGGCCAGCCAGGTCAGGGCGTCGTAGCCGTCGGTGCGCGGGTTGCCCAGCAGTTCCCATTCGCCTTCCGAGTAGTAGCGTCCGCGCTCGTTCTGAATGACGAAGGCGTAGCCGCGTGAGACGGCCTCGTAGGCCCATTGCAGCGAGGAGCCGCCGATTTCGTTGAAGTTGTAGGGCGTCTTCAGCAGTACCACCGGCACCTTGCCGCTGGCGTTCTTCGGCCGGTAGATATCGGTGGCCAGGCGCACACCGTCGCGCATGGGCATCATGACCATGGTGTCAGCCGTGGAGATTCGTTCCAGATCCTGCAGCGTCGGCTCCGCCCTGAGTTGCGCGACCGCGGGCAGAGCGGTGATGACCAGCCCCAGCAGGCCTGCAGCGACGGCCGTACGTTGGCGCTGTATGCCTGTCATTCGAACCACAGCAGCACGCTGTCCACCATGCGTGTCCAAAGGCCCCCGCGTTGCACCTGCTGCAATACCACCAGCGGCCGCGTGGCGACGGTTTCATCGTCCAGCGTGACCCGCAGCTCGCCGACCGCGGTAGCTGCTGCAAGCGGCGCCATCAATCCCATGTGCATCGTCGCCGCGGTTTTCAGATCCGCAAACCGCCCGCGCGGCACCGTGGCGTAGAGCGCGGAGGACAGGCCGACAGCCACCGGGCTGCGGTCCGCCTTCCATACCCGCACTGAGGTCAGCGACCGCCGCGCCGAATACACTTTTCTGGTCTCAAAGAAGGAGAAGCCGTAGTTCAGCAGCGCCAGATTGCCGTCTTCGCGCGCGCGGAAGGAGGTGGTGCCCATCACCACCGAGATCAGGCGCATGCCCTCACGTTTTGCCGAGGCCGCCAGGCAGTAACCGGCCGCCCGGGTGTGGCCGGTCTTGATGCCGTCCACCGAGGGGTCGCGCGTCAGCAGACCGTTGCGGTTGCCCTGCTTGATGCCGTTCCAGGTGAAATCCGGCTGCGAGTAGTAACGGTAGTAGTCCGGAAATTCCCGGATCATGGCGTTGGCCAGCAGGGCGATGTCGCGCGCGCTCATGTAGGCGTTTTCGGCGGGCAGGCCGGTGCTGTTGCCAAAGTTGGAGTTGGTCAGGCCAAGCTCGCGTGCGTAGTTGTTCATCAACTGCACGAAGGTGGCCTCGCTGCCGCCCAGGCGCTCGGCCAGGGCGATGGTGGCATCGTTGCCCGACTGCACGATCATGCCCTGGATCAGGGCCTCCACCGGTACCTGGCTGCCCACCTTCATGAAACTGGTCGAGCCGTCCGTGCCGGCCCCGCCGGTGCGCCAGGCGTGTTCGCTGATCGTAACTGGTTCATCCAACGCAAGTTTTCTGGACCGCAGAGCATCAAAGACCGCGTAGGCGGTCATCAGCTTGACGATGCTGGCCGGCTCCATGCGCTCATCGGCATTGTGCTCGGCCAGGATGCGTCCGCTGTGGTGGTCCATCAGGAAGTAGCTCTTCGCAGCGACCTGGGGCGGGGCGGGGACCGGTATGTCGGCGGCTTGGGTGGCGGCGGACAGAAACAGGCAGCAGAGGAACAGGGCGCGGTAAAGGGTTTTCATCGGTCTCGCAGGTATTTTGGCAACAACCGGTGCAGTGTAGCAGCGGCTTTGCGCCAATTCGCCTCCCCTGCGTCCGTTCCGGGACGATGAGCGGTGCGCATCAGTACCGCAGCGCGTTAGACCGTCCAGCCTTTCCTGAAGCATTTTTCATCAAGATAACCCGCGCCAGCCGCCCCCGGACGGTGGCCTTTCGGCCCGCTTGCGGTATTCTGCGGCTCCTTGCAAGTATCCAGTGCACCGGTATTCGGAGAGCCATCCATGCATCATTCATCCAGTGTTTTCCACCGGCCCCTGCAGGCTGCGGCGTTGCTGACGCTGCTGGCCGGCTGCGGTTGGGAGCCAGGCGGCAATGCCCTGGCGCAGTCCTCCGTCGCCCCCGTGGCCGGGTTCACCCACGTCAGAACCCTGGACGGCATTCAGGAGTACACCCTCGACAGCAACGGCCTGACCGTGCTGATCAAGCCCGACCACTCGGCCCCGGTGGTCAACTTTCAGGTGGTCTATCGCGTAGGCTCGCGCAACGAAGTCACCGGCACCACCGGGTCCACCCACCTGCTCGAGCATCTGATGTTCAAGGGCAGCGACGCCTACAACGATGCCAAGGGCAACAGCATCAAACAGTACCTGGAATCGGTGGGCGCGGGCTTCAACGCCACCACTTCCTCGGATCGCACCAATTACTTCGGCACCCTGGGCAAGGACCATCTGGAGGGTTACATCGCCATCGAGTCCGACCGCATGCGCAATCTGTGGCTGCGCGAGGAGGACCGCCAGGCCGAAATGACGGTGGTGCGCAACGAATACGAGCGCGGCGAGAACAATCCCGGCCAGACGCTATATAAGGAAGTGATGGCCACCGCCTACCAGGCCCATCCCTATCATCACTCAGTCATCGGCTGGCGCAGCGACATCGAGAACGTGCCCATCGGGAAACTGCGCGCCTTCTATGACACCTACTACTGGCCCAACAACGCCACCGTGACCATGGTGGGTGACATTGAGCCGGCCGCCGCGCTGCAGCTGATCAAGAAGTACTACGGTGGTTTCCCGCACTCTCCCCAGGCCATTCCGCAGCTGTACACGAAGGAGCCACCGCAGCAGGGCCCCCGCCGCGTGATCCTCAAACGCCCCGGCCAGCTCGGCGTCGTCATGATTGCCTACAAGGGTCCGGATGGCCTGGATGCCGATATGCCGGCACTGGATGTGCTGGGCGCCATTCTCAGTAGTGGCAAGAACAGCCGCCTCTATCGCGCGCTTACGGACAAGGGGCTGGTCCTCGGCGCCAACGCCGGCATCCGGTCCCAACCCGATCCCGGTTTGTTCATGGCCAGCGGTACGCTCGCGCCCGGCATCGCGCATGAGCAGGTCGAAAAGGCCCTGATCGGGGAACTGGAGCGCGTCAAAGTCGACGGGGTTACCCAGTCGGAAATTGACGATGTGATCAGCCAGCAGCGCGCCGGAGAAGCCTACGGCCGCGACGGCGTGGTCGGCGTGGCCAATGGTCTGGAGTCCTGGATTACCGTCGGTGACTGGACCTACTACGTGACCTACATCGACAAACTCGCCAAGGTCACACCCGCCGACGTGCAGCGGGTGGCAAAGAAATACCTCAACGAAGACCAGAGCACGACAGGCTGGTTCGTACCGGTGGCAAAGTGAGAATCTCAATGAAAACCAGATATCCGATTCTGTCGCTGTGGGCTGTCGCGGCCCTGGTGTTCTCGGCAGCAGCCAACGCTGGCATTGCCAGCGGCGTCACGCGCGCCGAGGTGAACGGCATTGACGTCATCGTCTATCCCACCGCGGTGAAAGACGTGGTCACCATCGCCGGCTCCATGCCGGGAGGTGATCTGTTCGCCGGTGAGGGCAACATCGTCGTGCCCACACTGGTAGGTATGATGCTCGACAAGGGCACCACTAGGCAGGACAAATTCCAGATCGCGTCCAGACTGGAGAAAGCGGGTGCTGGAATATCCTTCGGAGTCGGCGACCAGATGGTGTCCATCAACGGTCGCAGCCTCAGGAAAGATCTGGCCATGGTGATCGATCTGATGGCCGAGCAATTGCGCATGCCGGCTTTCTCCGCCGAGGAACTGGAGACGGTCAAAAAGCAGTTCATCGGTGGCACCCGCCGTTCGCTGGAAGATACCGGCGCCATGGCAGGCCAGGCGATGGGGCGGACCATCTTCCCGCAAGGCCATCCCAACCGCCCGCATACCGTGGAGGAATTGCTGGAGGCCGCCCCGGATGTGAGCGTGGACGAACTGAAGCGCTTTCACGACCGGTACTACGGTCCGCAGCATATGACACTGGTGTTTGTCGGTGACGTGGACGCAGGACAGATCCAGGCCTATCTCGCCAAGGCCTTCGCCGGCTGGAAAGGCGGCGTCCCGGTGATGAACAGCGAAGCCACCGCCCCCAAAGCCGGCGCGCCGCAGGAACGGGTGGTGCCGATGCCCGGCAAGACCAGCGTTACCATGCTCGTCGGTCAGGCCACCGGCATCGACTACCATCATCCCGACGCCATCGCGCTGCGCGTGGGCACCGCCATTCTCGGCAGCGGCTTCACCGGACGCCTGATGAGCACGGTGCGCGATCGCGAAGGCCTGACCTACGGCATTGGCGCCGGCGTCTCCGGTGATACTTACAGCGACGGCAGCTGGGCCATCTCGGCCACCTTTGCCCCTGATCTGCTGGACAAGGGCATTGCCTCCACTCGGCGCGAACTGCAGAAATGGTGGAGCGAAGGCATCACCGCTGACGAACTGAAAGCCCGCAAGACCAACATGATCGGCTCCTACCAGGTCGGCCTGTCCACCACCGGCGGCATCGCCGGCGCCCTGCTGCGCGCCGCCAGCCTCGGCTACGACATGAAGTGGGTTGACGAATACCCGCAGAAGATCGACGCCCTCACCGTCGAACAGGTCAATTCCGCGATCAGGAAACACCTCAACCCGGCCACGATGACCGTGGTGAAAGCCGGCACGCTGAAGCCCGGCGAGGGCAGCTAAACGATCCAGGCCGGCGGCAGGGAGAGCCGCCGGTGCCGCCTGTTCAGCGGCGTCTCAATCCTTGATTCGCTTTCGTACCCACCGTGCATGCACATCAAGGTAAGTCTCTTCATAGAGCTTGCCCACACTGGCACGATCAGGAAACCCGCGTGCGAAATCCGGATACAGATCTCCGAACGCCAGTTCCGCCGCCCGCCCCATATGCTCCAGCAGGTAACGCGGGTCCTCATCCCCAACTGAAATCCGCATCGTGCTGGGCGTGATCCCCGCCTGCTTCAGGGCGCCACCCGGCAACTCCGAATGCGTGGTCAGCGCCGGACAAAGCACCATGGTGTTCACCTGTCCAATGCTCACCTGCAACGCGAACGCCGGTTCCAGGCTGTCAAGAAACCGCTTCAATCGGTCAACTGACAGTTCCAGTGGCCGCTCCGCACTGCCCTCGAAATCGATGGTGAACAGCGGCGCCGGCAGACCCAGCGTCATCAATTTTTCACGCAGCGGTGCATTGGGGTGTTTGTCGAGCGCCGGGCAGTTGACGTTGATCAGCGGATGCATGGCCAGTGCCCGCGCCAGCACGATGGTGTTGATGCACTTCGACAGCAGCCGCATCTCGATGGTACGCATGCCGCTGAGTACCTCGAAGGCCTTGTCGGAGTCGAGGAAGGCGCCCTTGATGTAGTACACGTTCCAGAACATCGTCTCTTCCCAAGTGTACTCCCGCTCCTGGCAGTCGTGCCCGGTGGCCATCATCTTCTCGCCCTTGGGCATGAACATCCGCTCGTTGCGCGCGATGACCACGCCGGCGGTGGTATTGCCCGAACCGCACAAGTCCTTGGTATAGGAATGAATGATGAAATCCGGCCGCTCGATCAGCTCCCTGTGCCGGAGCATGGGTTGCAGGAAGGGCGTGGCCACCGTGGCATCGCAGATTACGGTCAGCCCTTGCGCATGCGCCGCACGGCAGATGCCCGGCACGTCGAGCACATAGCCATGCGGATTGCAGGGCGATTCCACGTACACAAAGATGTTCCGGCCCTGCGCCAGGCGATCCGCGTAGCGTGTCTTCACCTCCGCCAGCCGTGCCTCGAAGGCCGCCGCGCTGTCGCCGTCGAACCATTCGATGGCCACGTCGAGGTTGCTCTTTTTGCCGTACCAGTCCTGCAGCAGCTGGTAGCTGCCGCCGTAGATGTTGCGACTGGACAGCACGATGTCGCGGTAGCCGACCAGGTGCGCCAGGGTGGCGTCGATGGCGGCCATGCCGGAGTTGAAGTTCAGCGCGAAGTAGGCGGCTGCCTCTTCGCCGGCCTCCAGGTCCACGATGTGATTGGCCAGGCTGATGGAGGTGGGATTGAGCAGGCGGGAATAGATCTCATGCAGCGCCTCGCGGCCGGTGAAGGCGTCCTCGATCCACTCGGTGCAGGCATAAAAGTATGTTGCCGTGCGCGTGATGACCGGAGTGGCGCTGAATAGCGCGGTGACGTTGTCGAACAGCGGGTAAGGGCCCTTGGTCGCTGCGGTGCCCATCTCGTCCATGAGGGACTGATAGGTGGCGCGCAGGGGGTTCTGCAGGCTGTCCAGTACCTTGGCAAGCTGGAAACACACAAAGCGCTTGGCGTTGAACCAGGCGATGCGGTCGGAGCGGTCCAGCGTGGCCAGCGTGCGGGTGCTGACGGCCCACAGATCGTGGGCGGCTACATTGGTGTTGAACAGCTGCTTGACCAGGGCGCCCAGGGACTTGCCATGCTCGGAGCCGGGGGCGATACCGAAATGCTGGAGTTGCTCGGTGACCAGCTCATCGATGTTTGTTGCAGTGGTAGAGTGGCGGCGCGGGCTGAGCTGGGCGGCTTGGGTCAGGTCGGTCATGGCAGGTCTCTTGGTTGGTTTGGCGTTTGAAGGAGGACTTTACCCGGGGAAGTTATCCACATTTTGAGGGGGGGATTCCCACAAAATGTGGATAACTTCCCCGGGTAAAGTCCTCGAGTCATCAATCCAGGGCCAGATGTGCGTCGGGGATGCCGGCGCGGCGCAGGCTTTGAATCAGTCGATCGAATTCCTCTACTGATGGCACCGGGCCGACGCGCACGCGGTACAGCGTGCGGCCGTTGACCTGATCGCCACGCACGGAAATGGGGGCGATTCCTGCCGTGCGCAGGCGCTGAGTCAGGCGGTCAGCGTTGGTCTGTTCGGAGAAGGCGCCAACCTGAATGTAGAGCGTCTTGTCGGCATTCGGCGCAGGCCTCGATGCAACGGCGGGGGTAGTGGTGGCGGCGTTGATGGCGCGCACTTCAACCAGGCCCGTGCCAGCGCTGATCAGATCGAGCCTGGCCGCGGCCGAACGTGACAGGTCGATGAGGCGGTTGTCGACAAACGGACCGCGGTCATTCACGCGCACGACGATGCTGCGGCCGTTGGCCAGATTGGTGACCTGTACGTAGCAGGGCAGCGGCAGGGTCTTGTGGGCAGCGGTCATCGCGTCCATGTCATAGCGTTCGCCGCTGGCGGTGCTGTTGCCGTGAAAGCCGGGGCCATCCCATGAGGCCACGCCGCGTTCCACGTAGCCGGCGCTGCTTGGCATGACGAAATAGCGTTTGCCGAATACTTCGTAGAACTGCGGGTTGCCGCTCCTGCTGCGTGGCTCTTCGCGCGGTATTGCGTTGGGAACAGATTCAGGTCCGGGCGTCGGGCGGGTGGGGCCGCCGCAGGCGGTGAGCAGTACCAGCAATGCGGCTGCGCCGGTCCAGCGGGTGTTATTCACTCGCGTAAACCCCGGCGGCAATCTCGTTGGCCAGATCGTGTACCGCCATGGCGTACAGCGGGCTGCGGTTGTAGCGCATGATCACACTGAAGTTGTGTGAGCCGGTGGGTCTGGCATCGGCGGGCGCATCCGCCAGCGGCGCCACTGCTGTCAGTTCTTCCTCGGGCTTCCAGCCGTGTGCTTTCAGATAGTGCGCAACGCTGCCAAGGATATCGGCCCAGTTCGACCACAGATCGCGTTTGCCGTCGCCGTCACGGTCCACCGCGTAGTGGCGCACGCTGCGCGGCATGAACTGCGGTGGTCCCATGGCGCCGGCGTAGGAGCCCAGTGCGCTGAGCGGGTCGATGGATTCCTCGCGCGCCAGCAGCAGATACTGTTCGAGTTCAGCGTCGAAATAGGCCGAACGGGGCGGGTAGTCGAAGGCCAGCGTCGCCAGCGCATCGATGACACGGTACTTCCCGGTGATGCGTCCCCATGAAGTCTCCACGCCCACGATGGCGACCACATACTTTGCCGGTACGCCGCTGTCGGCCTCGATGGCGTCCAGCAATTCGCGATGCTCGCACCAGAACTGCACGCCTTGTTCGATACGCCGCTCGGTCAGAAACAGCGCGCGGTATTCCGGCCAGGTGAAGGTTTTCTCCGCCGGTCGCGCGATGGCGTCGAGAATGGACTGCTTGCGTTCAGCCTGTGCCAGCACCTGTGCCAGCTTCGCGCTGTCGAAGCCGTGGTCCTTGTGCATGCGCTCAATGAACGCCTGCACCTCCGGCCGTCCGGCATCAAAGGCTGGCTGGCTGTCGGCGGTGGCGCCACCAGGCGCAGGCAGGGCGAAGACGGCGAAGAGCAAAGGGACGATTCTGATCATTTATCTAACTGCCGATGAGCTTGCGGTGCGAATGCAGTGACATGAGGATACCGAAGCTGGCCATGAGGGTCACCATGGACGTGCCGCCGTAGCTGACCAGCGGCAGCGGCACCCCTACCACGGGCAGCAATCCACTCACCATACCGGCGTTGACGAAGACGTAGACGAAGAATGTCAGGCTCAGCGTTCCGGCAAGCAGGCGCGCAAAGGTGTCCTGGCACTGCAGCGCCATGAATAACCCACGACCGATCACGAACAGGTAAAGCCCCAGGAGCAGCGCCAGCCCAAGCAGGCCGAATTCCTCGCCGATCACCGCGAAGATGAAATCCGTGGAGCGCTCCGGGAGGAATTCCAGCTGCGCCTGGCTGCCGTTCATCCAGCCCTTGCCGTAGACGCCGCCGGAGCCGATGGCGATGGTGCCCTGGATGGTGTGATAGCCGGCGCCCAGCGGGTCGGTGGTCGGATCAATGAGCGTTTGCACGCGGCGGCACTGGTAGTCGTGAAACACGCTGGTGCAGCGGGAGAAGTCGGAGACGAACCAGGTGCCGACTATGGCAACAGCAAGCAGCGGCAGCATGATTCGCCATCTGAGGCCGGCGAGAAACAGCAGCAGAAAGCCGGAAGCGGCGATGAGCAGCCCGGTACCCAGGTCTGGCTGCACCATTACCAGTCCGACCGGCACGATGATGAAGGCAAGCAGCGCCAGCATGGTCATCGGCTTCGGCGGCAGTCCACGGTCGTGCAGGTACCACGCGCACAGCATGGGCAGCGCCAGCTTCATGATCTCCGATGGCTGGAAGCGGATCACGCCCAGGTCCAGCCAGCGCTGCGCGCCCTTGCCGAAGTCCCCGACTATTTCCACCACCAGCAGCAGCACGATGCCGAGGCCGTACAGCCACGGCGCTGCCATGCGCAGGTACTTGGGCGCCACCTGTGCCAGTGTCAGCAGCGCCACCAGTCCCATGATCAACCGGTAACCCTGGCCGCGGGCGACGCCCATGTTTTGTCCGGAAGAGCTGTAGAGAATGAGCAGACCGAGCATGGCGATGGCGCCGATACCGATCAGCAGCGGGCCGTCCAGATGCAGCCGGCCGAGCAGGCGCGCCGAATAGGTCAGCGTCCGGCGTGTCGTGGAGCCTTGCATATTCACATTGCCGAGATGCATTTCATTCCCCGGTGCCGGAGTCGGATTGTACGGAGTTCGCGTCGGCTGGCTGCGGGCCGACCAGGTAGGCGTCGAGGATTCTGCGTGCCACGGGTGCCGCGGCGCTGGCGCCGAAACCACCGTTTTCCACCAACACCGCCACGACGATGCGGGGGGACTCCACCGGCGCGAACGCAACGAACCAGCTGTGATCGCGCTTGCGCTCGGCGATGGTCTTCTCGTCGTACGTCTCGCCCTGCTCGATCGAGATGACCTGCGCGGTACCAGTCTTGCCGGCAATGCTGTAGGTGGCGCCTTCAGCGGCGGCCTGCGCGGTGCCGCGGCCGGTCATCGCTGCCTGCATCCCCTGGATCACGGTCCGCCACTGTGCCGGTTCGGCCTGCACCTGCGGCAGGGGTCGCGCCGGCAGCCCGATCATCTCACCCGTCTGTCCATCGCGTATGCCGGCCGCGAGCCTGGGCGCGAAACGTTTGCCACGGGCCGCGACAATGGAAGTGGCATGCGCCAGCTGCAGTGGTGTGACCGTCATGTAGCCCTGGCCGATGCCGAAGTTCACGGTCTCGCCGGGAAACCAGACCTTGTCCTGCGGTTGCGAGTAGTGCTGCCGCTTCCATTCGCGCGAAGGCAGCACGCCGGATTTCTCGCCGGGCATGTCGATGCCGGTGACCTGGCCGAAGCCGAAGCCCGCCAGAAAGGTCGACAGGCGATCTACATTGAGCGTGTCGGCCAGACCGTAGAAATAGACATCGCAGGAGCGGCCGATGGCCTCGATGAGGTCCACCTTGCCATGCACCCCGCCGCGTCCCTCGGTCCACGGTCGCCGCACGCCGGGCATGCGCCACTGGCCGTGGCAGGTGATCTGGTGATGCGCATCGATCACGCCGTATGTCAGACCCGCCAGCGCGATTTCGGGTTTGATGGTCGAACCGGGTGGGTAGAAGCCGCGCAGGCTTCGATTGATCAGCGGCCGGTCAATATTGTTCCGCAGCTGGTCATACTCGGCCACCGTCAGCCCGCGCCCGAAAAGATTGGGATCGAACCCGGGCATGCTGACCAGGGCGATGACACTGCCATCCCGTGGATCGAGCGCCACTGCTGCGCCCCGTTTTCCCGCCAGCTCTTCCTCGGCTACGCGCTGCACGCCGATGTCCAGCGTCAGAACCAGATCATTGCCCGGTGTGGCGGGGCTGGAGGACAGGCCGGCCTGCAATGCGCCCTCGCGGTCGATCTGCCGGCCCTGCGCATTGACCAGTACCTGGCGGTAGCCGGGCTTGCCGTGGAGCTGACCCTCGTAGCCCGCCTCGAGGCCAAGCTTGCCGATCAGTGATGTGCCGGCGTACACGTCGCGATCGATGCGTGCCATATCCTGTTCGCTGATGGCGCCGACATAGCCCAGGGCGTGTACTGCCGTGGCGCCCAGCGGATAACGGCGCGTGAGACGGGTGCGAATGTCGACACCGGGGAAATCGTGGCGGTGCACGGCGAACAGTGCGATTTCCTCCTCGGACATGCGCAGACTCACGGGTACGCTCTCGAAGCTGCGCCGCGAGCCGATGGTGCGCAGCAGTTGCGGGATATCC
Organism: Gammaproteobacteria bacterium; assembly: GCA_021773365.1. Taxonomy (GTDB): domain Bacteria; phylum Pseudomonadota; class Gammaproteobacteria; order Steroidobacterales; family Steroidobacteraceae; genus JAJFKF01. Next base: position 55,301 of record JAJFKF010000085.1, read on the forward strand.
TCCGTGGTGACCAGTCCAAGCGCGCTGAGGCCCTCGAGTGCAGCCTGTGCGTCGGGCGTCTGCTCGGCAGTGAGTTCGAGCTGATAGGCCGGGATGTTCTCGGCCAGTACCACGCCGTTGCGGTCGAGAATGAGCCCGCGGCTGGGCGGGATGGGTTCGATGCGCACGCGATTGCCCTGGGAGAGCTGCGCATAGTAGTCGTAGCGCACCACCTGCAGCTGCACCAGTCGGGCGAGCAACAGGCACAGCAGCGCCAGGACGAGACCACCGGCGGTGAGTGTGCGGCGCAGGAACATTCGCTGCTCGGCCCAGTGATCCTTGATGCGAAAGCGCGTATTCATCGCATGTGCCGGTTGGGTGCGCGCATCAGCAGCGCCCCTCAGGTCCGCTGATAGGCATGGCCCAGCAGTCCGATCCACACCGGCCATAGCAGTGCGCCCGTGAAGGGCGGGAGCCACCGCGCCCAGTGGCTGACGGGATGGCCGGTGATGCCGTCGATCCAGAACAGCACGAACTGGTACAGCGCCAGCAGCAGGAACACCATCAGTGCCTGGTGCAGTACGGGGAACAACCTCAGGCGCAGATGCAGGCGCATAGCCAGATAGGCCGGCAGGCAGGCGGCCAGCGCATGCTGTCCCAGCACCAGGCCCTGGAACAGATCCAGCAGCAACCCGCAGACGAAGGCCAGCGCCAACCCCCCGACACGTGGCGCCATCATGGACCAGAACAGCACGGTAATGATCAGGAAATCCGGGCGGGCCATGTCGGCCCAGTCCGGTAGCGGGACGATCTGCAGAATAAGCGCCGGCACGATGCTGACGATCATGGGCAGCCGGCGCAGCGTGTTGCGGCTCATGCTGGCGGCTCCCCTTGCGGCGCGGGATCTGCCGGGACGCTGTTACCCGGCTCGTGCGTCTCCGTTCCAGGATCGGTGGCCGGCGCCGTGTCTTTTTGCTCCGCCGCCTGCTTCACCCAGATCAGCAGCACTTCGCGGTCGCGATCCAGAGCGGCGGCGGGTTTCGCGGATATCTCGGCCATGGTCTGCACCGCGGCGGTGTTCACCTGCGTGACGGTGCCCACCGGATAGCCCGGGGGGAACACCCCGCCCAGCCCGGAGGTGACCAGCAGATCACCGGTCTGGATGTCGGCATTGGTGGGCAGGAAGGGCAGGCTCAGCCGGTTGGGATCGCCGGTACCCACGGCAATGGTGCGCAGGCCGTTGCGGTTGATCTGCACCGGTATGGCGTGTTCGGTATCGCTGATCAGGATGACTTCGGAGCTGAAGGCGCCGGCACGGGTGACCTGGCCGAAAATGCCCTTGGCATCGAGCAGGGGCTGGCTTTTGAACACCCCGTCATGGGTGCCTTTGTTGATGAGCGCCCGCTGGCGGAAAGGGTCGAGGTCCACGCGCATGATTTCCGCCACCATCACCTGCTCGGCCACGCCGGTGGTGGCGGCGCGCATTTCCCGCAGGCGCAGGTTCTCCTGCTCCAGCGCCTCGAAGCGCATCAGTCGCAGGTTGGTGGCGCGCAGTTCCTCGAGCAGGGTGTCGTTGCGCTCGCGCAGGGTGGCGCGGGTGGTGAAGGTCTGCTGCAGCCAGCTCCACAGGTTGGCCGGGGAGCTGACCGCAACCTGTACGGGGTAGGTAACGAGTGAGGTAGCGTGGCGTATCTGGTCCAGATAATTGTGGCGATGGTCCAGCCACATCAGGGTGATGCACAGCATGGCGTAGATGAAGAAGCGCAGACCGGCGGCTGGGCCTCGGCTGAGGATGGGTCGGGTGTCGGCTGTGCGGAAGGTGACCAACGTATTCTCAGGGGCAGTGCCGGGCGGCGTGGCTGCAGGGGAGGGGTTTTCAGGGCCGCCGTGAATACATCCCTGTAGGCTTCGGGAAAAACGTCCTGTTTTTCACGCTCCTGAAAACCCCTCCCCTGCAGCCACGCCGCTGCGAGTGCATCGGTTGTTCATTCCAGGCCGAACATTCCCGGACCGTGTTCTTCCGTGAGTTCGAGGATACGGCCGCCGCCGCGGGCTACGCAGGTCAGCGGGTCTTCGGCCACGACTACGGGCAGGCCGGTTTCTTCCATCAGCAGCTTGTCCAGGTCGCGCAGCAGCGCGCCGCCGCCGGTAAGAATGATGCCGCGATCGGCCACGTCCGCGCCGAGTTCCGGCGGCGTCTGCTCCAGCGCCTGTTTGACGGCGCCGACAATACCTTGCAGGGGCTCCTGCAGGGCCTCGAGGATTTCGTTGCTGTTCAGCGTGAAGCTGCGCGGCACGCCTTCGGCGAGATTGCGGCCCTTGACCGACAGCTCGCGCACCTGCTGGCCGGGGTAGGCCGAGCCGATCTCCAGCTTGATGCGCTCGGCGGTGGCCTCACCGATGAGGATGCCGTAGTTGCGGCGTACGTAGCTGGTGATGGCCTCGTCGAAGCGGTCGCCGCCGACGCGCACCGAAGAGGCATAGACGATGCCGTTCAGGGAGATGACAGCTACCTCGGAGGTGCCGCCGCCCACGTCCAGCACCATCGAGCCGCGGGCCTCGTGGACGGGAAGGCCGGCGCCCACGGCCGCGGCCATGGGTTCGAAGACCGTATCCACGCTGCGGGCGCCGGCGCCCTCGGCGCTTTCCTTGATGGCGCGCCGCTCCACCTGGGTGGAGCCGAAAGGCACGCACACCAGCACGCGGGGGCTGGGATTGATCAGGCGGTTGCCGTGCACCTTCTTGATGAAGTACTGCAGCATTTTCTCGGTGTAGGTGAAATCGGCGATAACCCCGTCCTTCATGGGGCGCACGGCGTTGATGTGGCCGGGTGTGCGGCCAAGCATGTTCTTCGCCTCCGCGCCTACGGCCAGGATGACCTTGCCGCCACGGGAGGGCTCATCCTGCACGGCGACCACGGACGGCTCGTTGAGCACGATGCCACGGCCCCGGACGTAGATCAGCGTGTTGGCGGTCCCCAGATCGATCGAGAGGTCATTGGAGAAATAACCTCTGAGGCGCTTGAACATGTCGGGGTCGGCCTTGTGAGAAAGAAGATGAAATTAGTGCCGGTACTCTAGCAACGGGCAGGACTTTCAGCAAGGCAAAGGTGTATGATTACGCGCGTTTTTTCCAGCTTCCAGAGGCCTTCGGGCCCGTCGCCACACCCATGAGCCTGACCCGCGAAGACCTCGAGAAGATTGCCCATCTGGCGCGCCTGCAGATCAGCGCCGAGGAGCTGCCGGCCTATGTCGAGAGCCTCTCCAGCATCATCGATTTTGTCGAGCAGCTGAATGGCGCCGACACCACCGATGTGCTGCCCATGGCGCATCCGCTCAGCGGACAGACGCAGCGGCTGCGGGCGGATGAGGTCACGGAGAACAACGCGCGCGAGCTTCACCAGCAGAACGCGCCGCGGGTGGAGGCGGGGCTGTATCTTGTGCCGAAGGTTATCGAATGAGATTGATGTTCGACGTCAGTGCCAGGCGGCATCCGGGGTGGGGAGGGCTTTTCGGGAACGCCGTGAACCCATCCCTGGGGGCTCGGGTTTTGACATCCTTAAAATTTGCTCCCCTAAACGCCCACCCCACCCCGAATGCCGCCGAGATGTTTACTGGGATTCACTTCACTAAAGAAGAGCGGAACTGCTCATCTTGTTTGTCGGTGGTACTAGTCATCGACGATCATATGCCGCGTACGTTGCGGCGCAGGACGGGTCGGGGAGGGGTTTGCGGGGATGTGAAAAACCATGGATGGTTTTTCCCAAGGCCCCCATG
>JAJFKF010000086.1 GCA_021773365.1 Gammaproteobacteria bacterium
GGATGGTTTTTCCCAAGGCCCCCATGGATGGGGTCTTACGGCCGGTCCCCGGAAGCCTCCCCCCGACCCTGCAGACCAGGCCCGGCAAGACGTCATCTTTGTCCTCCCGCCTGGTGTTCAGGTCAAAGCAATCGCGCTAACCGTACCCGCCCATCATCCACGACCGCATGCCACCCTCGAGATTGGCCGGCGAAGTGATCCCCGCCTGCAGCGCCATCTGACACGCCGCGAAGCTGCGTGCGCCCACGGCGCAGATGAACACGGCATTGGCATGGTGTGGAATCTCGCCGATGCGTGCGGGCAGCTCGCCCAGCGGAATGCTGACTGACCTGTCGATATGCCCGCCCTCGAACTCCCAGGGTTCGCGCACGTCCACCAGCAGCAGAGGTGCGTCGGCGCTGCTGCCACTGGCGATCAGCGCCCGTACAGCCGCGGCATCCAGGCGGCGGATCGGCACGCATGCATCGCCTGGCGCAACCTCAGGGTCCTTCAGTTCGGTGATGGTGGGGTGGTCACCGCACACCGCACAGTCAGCGCGACGGTTGAAACGAAACTCCTGAAAGCTCATCTCCAGCGCATCGAAGGTCAGCAGTCGGCCGGTCAGCGGTGCGCCCGCACCGAGCACCAGCTTGATGGCCTCGGCGGCCTGCAGTGTACCCAGCACGCCCGGCAACACACCGAGCACACCGGCCTCGGCGCAGTTCGGCACCACGCTGTCATCCGCTTCCGCAAATAAACATCGGTAGCAGGGACCCTGCCCGGGAACGCAGGTCATCGCCTGGCCCTCGAAACGATGTATGGCAGCAGTGACCAGCGGCTTGCCCATGAGCACGCAGGCATCATTGACCAGGTAGCGCGTCGAAAGGCGATCGGTGCCGTCGAGCACGATGTCGTAGTCGCGCAGCACCTCACGCACATTGCCGGCGCGCAACTCGACCGCATGCGCGCGGATGTCGATCTCAGGGTTCAGCGCCTGCAGCCGTTCGCGCGCGGCCTCGGCCTTGGGGCGGCCGATATCGGCGGTGCCGAACAACACCTGTCGCTGCAGATTGGACACGTCCACCCGGTCGCAGTCCACCAGACCCAGCGTGCCGATGCCGGAGGCGGCCAGGTACAGCGCCGACGGCGAACCGAGCCCGCCAGCCCCGATGACCACCACACGCGCGGCTTTGAGTTTCTCCTGTCCGTCGCGGCCCACCTCGGTCAGTGAGAGGTGGCGCTGGTAGCGGGCCAGTTCCGTATTCGACAGCGCCATCTCAACCACCGCTCAGCGCGCAGATCAGATGCACGGTGTCGCCGGCGCGCACGGGGGCGTCCAGCTGCATGGCCTCATCGGTGTTGACGAACAGACGAATATGGCGACGGATGCGGTTCTGCTCATCAATCATGCGGAAACGGATGCCGGGAAAACGATGCTCCAGGTCCACCAGCACCGCCTGCAGCGTGGCGCCATCGGCCTCGACGCTGCTTGCGCCGCGGGTATAGGAGCGCAGCGGGCTGCCGACTTTGACCTTGCAGTGCATGAATTCTCTGCTCTCGATATTTTGGTCTGGATTCTTTGACCTCTCGCCGGGCAGTCTAGTCCTTCAATGGCGCAATCGTCATGTGCAGCTGATCCAGCCCATCCACGCCGCCTTCAATGCGGTCGCCGGGCTGCAGCGGACCCACACCAGCCGGAGTCCCGGTAAAAATCAGATCGCCGGGCTGCAACTCGAAAAAGGTGGACAGCGTGGCCACGATCTCCGGCACACGCCAGATCATGTCGGCGACATCGCCTTCCTGCCTGAGATCACCGTTGACGCTCAGCCAGATGCGGCCGCGCTCCACATGTCCGCGCCCGGCCACCGGATGAATGGCACTCATGGGCGCGGAATGATCGAAGCCCTTGCCCACATCCCAGGGATGCCTGGATTCGCGGGCAGCGGTCTGCAGATCGCGGCGGGTCAGGTCATTGCCCACGGCGTAGCCGAAGATATGATCGGGCGCAGCGGCAACGGCAATGTTCCGGCCGCCGCGGCCGATGGCCACCACCAGTTCGATTTCATGATGCAGGTTCGCCGTAGCCGACGGATAGGGCACGGCCGCGCCATTGGGCATCAGCGCATCCGCAGGCTTGCTGAAGAAGAAGGGGGCTTCGCGCTCGGGATTGGAGCCCATCTCCCGCGCATGGGCGGGGTAGTTGCGGCCGACACAGTAGATGCGACGGACGGGGAAGCGCTGTTCGGTGCCGTGGATTTCGGCCGTGGGTGTTCTGGGCGGGGGGAATGCGTATGTCATGGCGGTCTTTTTAGACTGCCGTGGCGCCGGCTTCAACTCCCGTCAGGTCGCCAAAGCCCGCGATCCGGCCGCTTCGGCTTGCACCAGACCGCCGGACAGGTGGCAGACTACGCCGAAAACCGCGGCAGCATGAAAACAACCGCGGGCTACTTGTTCTGCACAGCGAATACCTTGGCTTTCAGGCGCAGCACTTCGAGTTGCCGGACCTGCGCAGTCAGGTTGGTGAGCGGATCGATCCGCACCTGCAGCCGCCGCGGCACCGTTGTCTGTCCGGGCGCCAGTCCGCCGGCGGGAACGATTGCGTCAAGATCCAGCAGGACACCGGCAGCGCTCGCCGAACCATCGCCGTGCAGTAGCGTCGGGACACCCAGGTCCGAATCGAACTCGGTAACACGCAGCTTGAATGGACCTGTCAGCCGTTTCCGGAGGTATTCAGCAGCTGATACTCGACAGTGACGGTGCGCGCCCCGGCATCCCATACCGAGGACAGGGACTGAAACTCCAGGGAAGCAGTGACATTCGCCAGATCGGCCAACTGAACCGAGCCGTCCCTGACCGCACGGCCCGTCACAGTCACCGGCGCGGTATAAAGCTGAGCCACGCCGCTGCGATTGTCGATCCAGAAGGTATGAAAGCGGCCGGCGGCATCGACGGCAATCGCCGCGTAGTCGCCCATGCCGTTGTTCCGGCCCTCATACAGGCGCGCACCGGGGATAACTCTGATGTCGAACACATCCGTCTTGACCTTCGACGCGCGCCGGCCGCCGCCCTGTAGTGCAACCGCCGTCACCGGATAGGCCGGCGGATCGCTGTACACGAATGAATGCGCCGAAACCGGCACGCTGGACAGCCAGGTCTCGCCGCCGTCGAGCGAGGCGCTGAACCGTAACCGGTGATCGGCGTTGTTCGGATCTTCGCGGCGGTCATACCAGGTGGCGCCCACTACGCCGTTGTTGTTGACGGCCACCGTGGGCAGGAAGATATCCGGACCCTTCTCCGGCAGCTTGCGCGGGCGTTCGTCGCTGACTCTCACCGGCTGCGACCAGCTCGCGCCCTTGTCATCGGAGTAGGCCAGGTACAGGGTGCAGTGATTGCGATACTCCTCGCCCCAGACGATGTAGGCGCGGCCCCGAAACGGCCCATCGGAATGGTCCGAGGCCATGAAGGGCGTGGTCGCGCCGTTCCTGTTCGCGCACTGAGTGTGCGGAGCGACCGCCACCGGGGCACCAATGCTCCGGCCGCCGTCGGTGCTCGATGCCACCGCCATGGTGAAATACCCGGGGTCGTCGAACTTCAGCTTCGGATCCTTGATCAACTTATAGGACAGCAGCAGTGTGCCGTCAGGCAACACGGTGCCCGGCCCGCCGTGCACGGCCTGAGTTTCCTTGAGCACTCTCCTGGCCGACTGTTTGAAATTTTCCCCGCCGTCATCGGAATAGATCAACCACATATCCGTCCAGGGCTCGACGTTTCCGTAGACATAGATGCGACCGTGGAATGGGCCGCCGGTGCGGTCGATGGTGATGTCCTCGTTGTCGATGAAACCCAGCTCCGTAGCCGGCCCCCAGGTCCGGGCGCCCTCCTCCGATCGGTACAGCGCCATGCCTTCCGCATCCTCGTTTGCCCAGGCGCCATATCCGCCGCGGTCAGGTTCTATGGCAAGCGCATCATCAATGCGCAGCGTCATGAAGTAGGCGGCGCCGTTCAGGCCGAAGGCGCAGGCCGGATCCCAGACGCCGCGCAGGCGGCTGCTGGTGTCGTTGTGGGTGAAGTCCCAGCTCCTGCCACCATCGTCGCTGACATAGATGCCGCTGGTCAGTTGATCGTGCCGCGGGGAGAACAGCATGGTGCACACCATGAGTTTGTCCGGATTGGCCGGGTCGGCATCGCCCATGTATTCGGTGTGCTCCCATGCCGGGTTCTGTCCGCTCACCAGCACGTTCTCACCCACCGCGATCGGCGAAACGGCGGCGGGCGGCGCGGATGCGGACGGGGGTTGCGCGGAATCCGGCGAACACCCCCCCAGGTACGCACAGCAGATGGTGTTTACGACGACAGATCTTGCAAAGCGACGAATACCAGCCGGGTTCATGCGCGACTCCAGATGCCATGGAAACAGTCAGACTGTCGCGCCCGGACACCCCGGCCGGCAGACGTTGCGACGCGGTTCACTCTTTCCGGCCGCCACCGACGGACGCCGGCTTCAGGTGTTCTTCAAAGAACGCCAGACGACGACGCCAGAAGTCGATTACATTCGCCTTCTGCGTGATGACATGACCTTCGTTCTCGTACAGGCGCAGCTCCACCGGTTTGTCCAGGCGCTCCAGCGCCGCGAAGATGGCATTCGCTGGCACTAGATTGCCGTCGCGTTCGCCCTGTCCGATCAGCAGCGGCGTTTCGATGCGGTCGAAAAGAAACAACGGCGAATTGTCAAAGTAGCGCTGCGGATGCTCCCAGATCGAGCCGCCCATATTGCCCTGGCCCTGCTCGTAGTAGCCGATGCTGCCAAGGTAGCCTGCAAACAGGTCCGGATGGATTACCGCGGCGGTTATGGAGGCGGCTTTGAAGCGCGAAGTCTGGGTGATAATGGATAGCGTGTTGTACGAGCCGTAACTCTGGCCGATGATCGCCAGCCGGTCAGGATCGGCATAGCCCTGTTCGATGGCGGCATCCACCCCCGCCATCACCACCTGGACTATATCCGTCATAGTGCGACCCTGGCGCAGTGGAGCATCGGGAAGCAATACGGCGTAGCCCCGGGTCGCCAGAATATGCATGTTCATCGCGGGAGTGCTGCCGCCCCGGCCACCGAAGCTGCTGACAAATGTCGAGCCCATCGCGCCGCCGTACACGTTTACCACCAGTGGCAGGCGTACGCCGGGGCGATAGCCTGGTGGCAACAGCAATGTGCCGCCCAGCGGCTCGCCATCGATGCCCTTCCAGTGGATCACCCTGGCCGTACCGAGCTCATACTGGTCCAGCGCGGTGTTCAGGCGCGTGGCTTGGTGCAGCTGCCCGTTGTCGGTATCGAACAGCCAGATGTCCTGCAGATGCTGCTGGTCTGTACTGACGTAGGCGATCTGTCCGCTGTTCCGGCTAGCGGAAATGCTGTACAGGCCCGAGTAGGTCCTGGCTTCCTTCAGGACCTGGCGTGTCTGCGCTTCGGCGAGATTCACCGCATGGATTCCCGAGTGCGCGCCGCCGTCTTCCTGCGCAATCACCCACACCGTCCCGCCATCGTCGCCAGACCATATGACCGAGCGGCCAAACGGCGTGGCTACCGCGCGAACGTTCCAGCCCGGTATGCGGGCTACCACCGTGCCCCGGCCCGACACCGCGTCGATGCGCCACAGCTCACCGCCTCCTACGGCAAATATCGCGGTGGAGTCGGCCGACCACAATGGCGCGTGTTCGCCATGTCCTGAGTTGAAGCTGGGCATCCGCCCGCTGTGCAGCGCCTGCTGCGTGCCATCAGCCAGCGTGATCTTCACGATTTCGCCGCTGCCCAGCTGACCGCTGGCGATATACGCCAGCGAGCGGCTGTCAGGCGACCAGCTGCACTCGATGCCGTAGCCGAGTCTGATGCCCTCGGCCATGGGGCGGGGCTCGCCGGTGGGTAACTCGATGACCATCAGATCGAAAAGCGATTGCTGGGTATTCGGCTCCGGACCTTTGGACACCGCGTAGGCCACCGAGCTGCCATCGGGCGAGAAGGCGTACCAGTGCACGGCCTGGCGCGCCGCCAGCCGCGTGACCTCGCCTGTATGCAGATGCAGAAGCGCGAGATCAGTGGCTGCAGGCGACGGGGATGGCGATCTCCGCGCCGGGGCATCCGCACCGGGTCCGGCTGCCGGATCATGGTGACGCACGATCACGGAGGGCTGTCCCGGCGCCACTTCCGGAAACTGTGGCCCTCCTCCCCTGCCCGCGCCGCTCATGGCGTTGGCCTGCGCTATCGTCAGGTCGGCTGACAGCAGTTTGACCAGCACGCTTTGTCCGTCCGGACTCCAGCGTGCCTGCTCGAACCCGAACAGCGGGCGCACGATGACGGCGGGAAACCGCCGCGACACACCGCGCTCACGCTCCCATATCCACAATCCAGCCTCGCCGCCGGCGTCCGAATAGAAGGCGACACGCTGGCCGTCGGGCGACCAGACCGGCGCCCAGGTAGTGCTGTTCCCGTTGCCGAGACGGATCACCTCGCCGGTGCGGGTATGCGTCAGCGTCGCCTCCATACGGGCATCGCCTTCCCCGAATGGAACACCGGTCGGCGAATACAGCATGGCCATCGCATCGCGGGGGACGGTTTCATTCGTGGTCACCGTATGCGCGATCCATTCCCCATCGGGCGAGAAGTGGATCGGCGAGCGGCCGTTATGGCCCTGCACCGAAGCGGCGACCTCGAGCGGCAGGGGTTCATATGTCGATGCAGTCGCCGCCTGCTGTTCAGGTTCGTGGGCGTATGCCTGCTTGGCCACCCGGAGTGCCGCCGCTGTTGCGACAACCGCACTGAGTCCCACAACAACCGCTCCGGCGATCCCGTGCCGCACCGCCACCGTTACCATTCCTTTGTCAGGCCGATCGACAGATGTCGACCGATCCCACTGGCGTTGGTGGCATCGAAGTTGAAGCCGTTATTGATGATCAGGGGCGGCGCCTTGTCCAGTACATTCAGGGCCACCAGGGACAGCGTGACCCCCCGCAGCCACGACTGGCTGCCGATGAACTGATAGCGCGCGGTCAGATCCGCAGTACTCCAGGAGGAAATCATCGACTCCCTGCCGGGGCGCACATCCTGGTAGCTATCCACATAGTTGAGGAACAGGGTGGCGCCGAAAGCTCCGCGGCTCCAGCCGACGCTGTTGCGCAATCGCAGATCGACTGGATAGAACACAGCGTTATAGGTGTTGACTTGCGGGGAGGCGGACGTGGCCTGATTGAGCTTTTCGAACAAATAGGCGCCACTGATCTGGAAAGCAAACCGATCCGCGCCCACGGTCAAACCATAACTCAGGCTGAAGTCCAGCCCCGATTCCTGCACGCTGGAAACGTTCACCCTGCGATTGTCGGCAATAACGCCTACATTGCCCACGGTGGCCGGGGCGCCGCTGAAGTTCAGAAAGCCCGGACTGGCCAGGTAGGCTGCGACCACCGCCGGGTCCGGATTGCGGTCAATGAAATCAGGATGCTGAGCTTCGTTGACCAGCATGTCGAAGAATCCGGTGATCAGCGGCTCCGCGATGCGATCGGTAAAATCGATATCGAAGTAGGTGAGCGACAACGCCAGACCGGGAACCAACTCCGGCCTGAAATCCAGTCCCGCCGTCCAGCTGTCAGCCTCTTCGGACCGCAGCATACCGGTATTGCCATACAGCGCGATGGTGGTCGTGGTGCCCGATGGCGCGGTGGATTGTGGATCGGGAATCGCGTAGGCAATAGGACGGAGCGGCGAAGCGTTGGTACTGGATTCGTAGAAGCTCGGCGCCCTGAACGAGGTTCCATAGGTACCGCGCAGGTTCAGTCCGGGGACAGGCGACCATGCCAGTCCGACTTTCGGATTGGCGGTGGAGCCCACGTCGCTGTAGTTCTCGTATCGCCCGGCAATGCTGATCTCCAGCCGCTGCACACCCGCGCGGGCGTTGCCGCGGCCAACCAGCGGAATCAGCAGCTCGGAGAAGACGGCCGAAACATCGCGCGCATCCTCACCAGCCGTATTTGAGCTCGTCCCGCGGGATTCAAAAGTCTCGCGCCGATGATGTGCGCCCACCGCCAGCCTGGCCTGTCCGCCGGGCGCGGCGAACCATCCGCCGTCGGCCTTGGCGTCCAAGGACCATACGCCCGACTCCATGTCCACCGTAACAACCCGGATACCGTTCTGGAACGCCGCATAGTCGGTATGGTTGTTGCTGTACCCGGTGCCGATATCGGCCTGCCAATCGCTGCCGATGTCCAGACGAACACCTACGCCACCGCCGTACTGTTCACCCGCGCGGGGAGAACGAATCTCATTACCGAATGAACTGTAGGCCGATTCAGTCTTGCGCGTGCTGAACAGGGCTTCGCCCAGTATTTCGACTCGATCAGTCAGACGCTGTGATAGCGCCGCGACGGCACTGTGCTGCTCGTTGGGCGGAACGATCTCCAGGCCGATGAGAGTGCCGTCGCGAGTGAATTCCCGCTCCAATGCACTCAGCGGGTATCGTCTGGCGTACTCGTAACCGACCAATGCACTGCCCGAGCCCCAGTCACCGCCAAGTGTCTGTCCGACCTTGTACTCCTCGTTGCTACCATCGGTCACGTCGCCATAGCGCAGACTGGTCTCCGCACCCGCGTAACGATCGCGCAGAATAATGTTGATCACCCCGCCAACGGCATCTGAGCCGTAGATGGCCGAAGCGCCATCGGTCAGCACATCGATGCGCTCGATGGCCGCCAGCGGAATCATGGACAGATCGACGGCCTCGCCCACGCCGACCCGCGATACGCGCCGGCCGTTGAGCAGCGTGAGCGTGGCCTTGTTGCCCAGGCCACGGAGGTTGGCGCCACTGGCCGAGCCATAGTTCAGATTGGAGCCCTCCCCACCGAGGATGCCGCCCATGGTGTATTCCGAGGTGCCGCCGCGAAAGTTCTGCGGCAGACTCTCAATGAACTGCTGGGTGCTGGTAAAGCCGGATTGCTGAATGTCCTCACGATCGAAAACCAGCATGGGCGAAGCGCTGGACTGTGCGCCGCGGATATGCGATCCAGTCACCACGACGGTCTGGGCATCGCGGGCTTCGCCATTGTCGCGACCAGGCCCGGCAGCCGTAGCCGGGGGTTCACCGGCTTCACTGGCGATGGTACCGGCCCTCGCCAGGGTGAATTTCGCCGCCGTGGGGGCAGTGTACGCACCGGAACGCAAGTCATCGCGCTTACCGATGTTCCGTCCCGCGCTTGCGCCGGAAGAGGGCCCGGGCGCTGTTTGAGAAACAGCCACTGTCCTGGAGTTGATGAACTCAAAGTGCAACCCCGAGCCCTGCAGCAACAGATTCAGCGCCGCCTCAGGCGTGAACTGCCCTTCGATTTTCGGCGCCAGCAGGCTTGCCGTCACTTCCTCTGCCGTATAGATCACCTGCAGCCCGGTCTGTCGCGCCAGCCCGTTCAGCGCATCGCGCAGCGGCTGCTCCGGCATGCTGAAACTGAGCGGCGCCGAGGCAGGCTGAGCTTCCACCGGGCTGCACCGCAACAACCCCGCCATCGTGCAGACGACCATACAGGCCATGTTGGCTATACATAGAGTAGTTTTCATTGCGGTCATCTCCCCGGTTCGCGACGTTCCTGCTTCAGTAGTGTCGCAACCGCCGGGAAAGTCGTAGTGTCCGGAGACTTGATTCAGGTTTCGACTACGGGATTTCGCGCAAACTCCACACTGGGTGATTAGGGGCTGTCTGTCGAGCAATCATGAACGAGCGATCCGAGGATACAACGCGGGAGGCCAGTTTCGTCGGCGCGACCTTCCGCCGCTACGGACCGGAGCTGCAGCACTACCTGCTGCGGCGCCTGCCGCGGGCGCAGGATGCCGAGGATGTGATCCAGGAGGTGTTCATGCGACTGCTGCGCATCAAGGACAGCACGCTGGTACGCGACCCGCGGGCCTACATTTACGGCATTGCACTGCACGTGGTGCGCGAATTCCGCATACGTGCGGAGCGCACCGGCACCTGGCTGACCTTCGATCCGGAGAGTATCCGCTCCCTGGCTGAGCATCCGGCGGCGCTGTCACCCGATGAACTGCCGGACCATCTGGATATGCAGCGGCAGATTGAACGGGCGCTGCAGAAGCTGCCGCCGCTGCATATGACCATCTTCGTCCTGCACAAGCGTGACGGTTACTCCTACGAGGAGATCGCCGGGAAGCTGGGCCTGTCGGTGCATACGGTGGACAAGTACCTGGTGCAGGCCAAGGCCTGGATCCGCGCCCTGCACTGGGACCGCTGAATGAAACGGGTGTCGTCATGAAGCCGATGAACGAAGATGATGTCAGGATCGCCACGGAAGCGGCGCGGTGGCAGCATGCCCTGGCACGCGGCGGCGTGACCGAACGGGCGCAATTCTGCGCCTGGGTGAAGATCTCGCCGCGGCACCTGCAGGAGTTCCTGCTGATGGAGGCGCTGGATGCAGCCAGCGAAGGCATTGATCCACAGCGGCGGATCGACACCACGGCTGGGGTCGGCACCGCTGACAACATCGTGCCATTGGTCGAATCCGACCAGATGCGGTCCGCACCTTCGTCTACCCGCGGAAATCGGCGCATTTACGCCGCTGCGGCCGCCATTGCAGTGATAGCGGTGGTGGCGCTCGCCATCGGTTCGCAAGTTTCCTGGGATGGATGGCGGCAGTACACCACGGCGATCGGCGAGCAGCGGGCACTGGAGCTGAACGACGGTTCAGTCGTCCAGCTCAACACCAAGTCACGCATAGCGGTGCGGCTCAATGTGCGCGAACGTGAACTGCGTCTGCTTGAGGGAGAGGCCCTGTTCAAGGCGGCGCCCGATGCCACTCGCCCGTTCAGGGTGTTCACCGGTCTGGCGTTCGTGCGGGCAGTGGGCACACAGTTCAACATCAGCCTGCGCAGCGGCGGCGAGACAGTCGTGACCGTGCTCGAGGGACGCGTGCACGTTGAACCACATCCCCTGCTGCACTCACCGCATCCGGATGGGGAAATGCTGGAGGCTGGAGAAAGTCTGCGCATCGATAGCGAAGGGGCCATGAAGCGTGAAGCAACCGACATGGCGCAGGCGGCGGCCTGGCGTCAGCGCCGCCTGGTATTTCGTGAGGAAACCCTGGCCAGCATCGCCGCTGAGTTCAACCGCTACAACCGCAGCCCGCAGATCGTAGTGGAAGGAAACGAAGCACGCAATGCCCGTTACGGTGGCACCTTCGATGCAGACGATCCGGAGTCGCTGGTGCAGTTTGTACAGACCAAGGGCAGGCTGTCGGTGGAGCACAAGGACGACCGGATCGTCATTCGTTTGCAGCGCCCGGCGATCACTCATTCCGCGGAGTGAACTCCTCGAACCAGGCAAAGATCCGCTGCCAGAAATCGACGATGTTGGCCGGCCCTTGCAGCACGTGGCCTTCGCCCCAGTAGCGCACGAACTGCGCGCGCTTGCCCTGCCGGTACAGGGACATGAAGAATTCCTCCCCCTGCTGCATGGCCACGTAGTCCATGTCCCCCTGCACGATCATAAGCGGCGTCTGCACGCGATCGACGTAGAAGATCGGACTGTTGCGCAGATACCGCCCGGCATCCTCCCAGGGTGCCCCGCCCATGCGGATCTGCCCGCCTTCAGATAGCGTGACGGCGAACAGATTTTCATGCGGCTGATCCAGGTAGCGGTAGCGGGCATCGAAGACCCCGTACAGACTGATCAGATTGGACAGTCCCGCCAGCGCGACGGCTGCCTTGAAGCGATGAGTCTGCGTGACGAGGCCATAGGTAGAGTAGCCGCCGAAGCTCTGCCCGGCCAGGAACAGGCGCTCTGGATCGGCGATGCCCAACTCCACGACCTTATCGACGGCGGGCAGGACGCCTTCGGGCAGGCGCAGCATTGGATCGTCGGTTTGTCCTTCGGGCTTCAGCGGCATGCTGGGCATCAGCACGGCATAGCCCTGCGCCGCGGGGATCTGCAGACTCAGCGCGTGCACAGAGCCGATGCGGTAGTGTGACGAAGGCGGTGCATCGGTAATCATGGCGCCCGCGTAAACCCAGGTGAGCAGCGGATAGCGCTTCCCCGCCTCATAGCCCACCGGCAGGATGAGGCGGCCCTTGAGTTTCTCGCCGTTGAGGCTGGTGTATTCGATCAGCCTGAACTCCCCTTCCGCGACGGCGCGCAGAAAATTGTTCGCAGCCATCAGCTCATCGACACCTTCGCTTTCGCGCGACGTTCGCCGGACGAAGGTACCGTTGCGCCCCTGCTCGGCGAACACGGCTGACCCGGTTGCCGACGCATATGCCATCAGAGTCGCTTCCGCAGCCGGCTTGGGCAGCGGCTGAATTGCGCCGCTTGCCAGGTCGAGCAGGTAGTAGTCGGCCGGCTGAGCGGATTCGTATGTCGAGAAGATCAGCCTGTCGCGCGCCCGAGCGCGGGGCAGCAACTCCATGGTGCCGCGGTCGTTGTAGTACGGCCATACCACGTGCCGCACTTGCGGCCCGAATCCCGCCGTCAGCGCTCGGACCTCTCCTTTCGGCGTGATTCCCACAAGTTCATCGTCCGCCAGTCCGACGAACATCCTGCGTTCAGTCCCGACAAAGAGCTGTTCCGGAACGTTCTCCAGCGATTCGGTAAGCAACCGAGAAGCGCCATCACGACCGACCAGCCACCAGTCGCGCCGGTCGGTTACGGCGGGCCGCTTGCCGTCCGCCATTTTCGCCGCCAGGACCAGCAACTCACCGGCGGCGGTCCATTCTAGTTGCGGCTGCTTGCGGATGACCGGCGCGGCATCGAGCTCGCCGAGCGTAAGGGCTGTAGTCTTTCCCATGGCGCGGTGGTACCAGAACAGCCGGGGCGCCTCATTGCGCGAGGCGCCGAACCCCAGAAACACCAGGTGCGCACTGTCCGGCGACCAGCGAACCGAATCAGTCAGAACGTCGGCGGATAACGCCGCGCCGGCTACCAGAGTGCGCCCCTGCAGATCCACCACTTCCACCGTGAACCTGCCGCTCATGCTGTCGAAACGAAGTTCCTCTCCGGCTCTTGGGGTATAGGCGGTGACCTGCCGGGTGTACGCCACGGCCTGACCATCAGGCGCCATCGCCCATTGATCGATGTTTCCCCGCGCGATGACGCTGCTTTGTCCGGTTTCGACGTCGATAAGCGCCAGATGCCCTTGCGGCCGCTGACTGAGATCCACCGGCACGCCGCTGCTCAGCACGCTGGCGGTCACCTCTCTGCCGGCCGGCGCCTTGCCCCAGGCCGCGGTCGCCCGTTGCGGAGTCGTGACTTCCACCACCATGTTCCAGGGCTGCTCACCCTTCGCCAGCAGCGGGCAGACAATGCGTTTCGAGTCGGCCCAGCCGCAGGGCTTGCCGACAACCAGTTTCACGCCGTGATCGGTGAGCTGGCGAATATCACCGCTCTTGCTGTCCCACACCCAAAGGCGGACGTTCCCCCCGCGGGTAGAGAGCAGGGCCAGATAACGCCCGTCCGGCGACCAGTCCGGCATCCACCAGCCCGAGCTGTCGCTCGCGCCGTTGGTGAGATTGGCCGGCTCGGCGCCCGGTGCTGCCTGCAGCCACACATCGGCGCCGGCGTTGCCCCAGAGAAATTCCCATTTGTGATTGGCCAGCGTCTTCTTCGCCCGCACGCGCGTGAAGGCGAAAGCCCTGCCGTCGGGCGCGAAAGCGCTGTTGCCACCGTGGTAGGTGCCGATCTGCTCGATCTCGAACATGTCCTGCACGCGCATGGGGCGTTGCGTCGTATCGGCAGCGGCGGAACCGGCCCAGACCGGAAGCAACAGCAGGACCAGCAGGGGCAGCTTCCTCATCAGTTCGCTCTCCGGAT
Organism: Gammaproteobacteria bacterium; assembly: GCA_021773365.1. GTDB lineage: Bacteria > Pseudomonadota > Gammaproteobacteria > Steroidobacterales > Steroidobacteraceae > JAJFKF01. Next base: position 13,821 of record JAJFKF010000086.1, read on the forward strand.
GACGTCGAAAAGAATGAATGGATAGTCAGGCTCCTCGCCCATGCCCGACAGCCGCCAGTTCAGCGTGCGGACCGGCGAGCGCGTGCCGGGCGCAAGCGACTTGCCGTCGAGCGGCATCGACCATAGCGCGCCGACGCCGCCGATTTCATTGTCGGCGTTGGTCGCAGTGAATCCGGGCAGATTGACCCGGGCTTCCTGCAGCGTGATCGCCAGCGGACCATCTACAGGAGACTGAGAGACGTTCTCCAGATAGACCTCGCAGGAAAAGGTCTTCCTGTCCCAGTCGAAGCCACATTTCTCTGTGCGCAGCTTCACCTGCACGCTGACGTGGCGGGCGGCCGCGGCCGAGGCATCGGGCTTTCCGTCGACGGTGAATGAGGTCAGGGCCAGCTGCATCACGCCCGAGGCGCCGTCGATCCACGCGGCATGGAACACGCCGTCTCGGCCGGCGGCCAGTCCCTGCGTTTCCCCGCCGTTGGCAAAGCGCGTTGCGACCATCAGCACGTTCAGGCCCTGTCCGTGAACCTCGGCACCATCCTCGGTGCGCGGGTAATCGACCACCCGCGGATCCATTACCCAGTTGCCCGGCGCCGGCGCACAGGTGGGCTTTCTGCCGGTGGTGACATTCGGCAGAAAGGTCCTGCCGCCGTCCAGCGACGCGGAGAAGTACAGGTCGTAGCAGGCATCCCTGTGGGCGCGTCTGTCGTTCCACACCACACCGACCGCGCCGTCTTCATTGACGGCGACCATGGGATTGGAATGGTCGGCCGCTTCGCTGTTGTCGTTGACCGTCACCGGTTTGGACCATGATTTTCCCAGATCCGTGGAGTACATCAGCTTCACGTCATTGCGGTCGCCTTTCATTTCCGTCCACACCAGGTAGAGCCGGTCGGCAAAGGGACCCGTGCTCAGGTCGATGGCGCTGGAGAATCCGGCCATGGTCTTGTCGGCGCGATAGCCTTCGGCAGGCTGGCGGAAGGAATGGACAATTGGCGTGATCGCGTAGCTCCGGCCGCCATCTCCCGAGGTGGCCACCCGCCAGTTCCAGAGCTTGTCCCTGGGGTTTTCGCTCATCGCGGTGGTAGTGGTGAAGGGGAACACCGCCGTGCCGTCGCGGGCGACCAGCATGTGGCCGAAGGTAAATGGATTCTCCTTGCCGGCGCCCTGGATCAGATACGGCTGTTTGAATGTCTCGCCGCCGTCATCGGAGGGCGCGATCGCCAGACTCATGACGGCCTTGCCTTCCAGGTTCTTCGCCATGACGGTGGCGGCGGCGTATATGCGACCTTTGAAACGGCCGTAGTTGTCAATGGCCATGAACTGGCGATCAAACCCTTCGGCGCCGGCGATGAGGGTGGCCGCGCCCCAGGTTCTGCCACCGTCGGTGGAACGGCTCACCCACAGACCGTCGCTGTTGTTGCTGCCGAAATAGCCGATGCCACCGGCATCGAAATAGGTGATGGCATCCCAGCCCTCGGCCAGCACTTCCGCACCTGCCTGCAAAAGGCCCCGCTGCCAGGTCCGGCCGCCGTCATGGGTAGCATAAACCGTCGCCCCTGCGCCTTCGGGTCCCACTTTGCAGGCCGTGGCCAGCATATTGGCAGGGTTCGCCGGATTGACGGCAAGGAAGGACTCGCCGTGAGGTACCTGCGGGCGGTCGATCGAGATGATTGTGGTGGCGCTTACCTGGATCGGCGTCGGCGCCGCTGTGGCGGCGTGCGCGACTCCGGCAGCTATCAGGACCAAGCACAGCTGCAAGGCATTGGGATTTGGCATGTCTGGTGGTCTCCGCATGAGCGACGCGCGCGGCCTGGTCTGACGGGCTAGTTTGCGAATCCCTTGCGCAGCGAAATGTTGTAGTTGATACCGCGAGGCGCACTGAACTCACTGAAACCGCGGCTGGTGGGAGAACCTGCCACGAAGGGCGCCGTCTCGTCGAACAGGTTGGCGATGTTCAGTGTCAGTCGTGAGTCGCTCAGCCAGCCCTGCTTTGCCGTGCCGGCGCCCGCGAGATTGAAGTCATAGGCCAGCTGCAAATTCACCTCATTGGAGCTGTCGACGTACGAGCCGCCCTGGATGTCTTCATAGCCGGGCGCGGCGCGGTAACCGCCGATGTGGCGAACGCTCATTCCCGCACCCAACGCACCACGCTTCAAGTGGAAGCCGGCGTTGCCGCGAAGCTTTACCGGCGCGCCATTCCATGCCAGCGGCTGATCGAGATAGTCGGTATTCGGACTGTTGAGGGCGAGTTGTACTTCGTACGTCCTGCCGTAAGTGCCGTTGCCGTATAGCGTCAGCTGTCCCATGGGCGTCGCGAAGGCGTACTCCACACGCGCGTCAACGGCTTCAATCTTTGACTCCAGAGCATTGAGATAGCCCAGGAACACCTCTCGGATCACGCCTACTCCGTACGGATCGCCCGGCGCCGGATCGTCGCGCACCACCAGCCCGGGAAAGGCATCCTCGTTGTTGACGATCCGCTGGCCGGACTGGAAGGTGATGTTGTCCTCCTTGGTGATCCGGAACCAGTCCACGCTCAGACGCAGGCCGGGCGTGGCGCGCGGTGTCAGCACGACGCCAGCACTGAAGCTTTCAGACTTCTCCGGCTGCAGCGTGCGCCGCAGATGACCGTTGTCAATGATGGAGGCGGACTCACCGCCGCGCTTCGGATCGGTGACCACGCTCGGGGTGGTTCCAAGATAATCGTTGTAATCGATTTGCTCCAGCCCGGGAGCGACGAAGCCGGTGCCCCATGAGGCGCGAAAGAACAGCGACTCCACCGGCTGATAGAGCAGCGCCACGATGGGATTCACCGTGGAGCCGAAATCGGAGAAATCCTCCACGCGTACGCCGGCATCGAGATTGAGCTGCTGGCCGGCGCCGCGGTGGAGCAAGGGCAGGCGCACCTCTGAGTACAGGCTGACGACGTCGCGGTCCTTGGTTGGCGGACGGCTATTGGCCGCAGCGAAAACCACCTCACCGGTGGAATTTCGGATGTAGCCATTGGTCGCTTCCAGGAAGCGCTCCTTGCGATACTCCGCGCCAGCGCCGATGTCGAGCTGGCGCCCGAGAACGCCAATGTCGCCAAAGAAGCGCAATGCCCCTTGCTTCAGGTCATGGTCATAGTTGGTGAGGCCATCTACCGCCATGGCATCAATGGCCGTCTGGGTGTTACGAGCTCCAGAGCTGTAGTCCAGGAAGGGATTGTATGCGGTGGCCGGATCGCTGGAAGCCAGGGCGGATGGAGAAATGAAGAAGTACCCGAATGGTGTGTTGTAGTAGTCCACCGGCAGCTCGTTGCGCTGGTAAGTGACGTCGAACACATAGCGCCAGCCCGAACCGCCGAATACCCCTTCGACTCCGGCCACACCACGGTAGTCATCGAAACGCGAACGCCACCCCACTGCGCCCAGATCGGCGGCGATGGTGGAAACGACCACGGTCTGTCCGAAGGGATTGAAAGCGTTGCTCGCCGGAACGGTGAACTGCGTGGAACGGGCAGCGAAACCGTTCTGTTCGCGCCAGGAGTAGGACAGCTCCGTGAACAGATTGAACAAGGGCGTGATCCGATGATAGGTGTTCAGGCCGAACGCCACGCCCTCGCTGTCGTCGATCAGACTGGAGCCGCTGCCGCCGCCGGCCTGGAAACCGGTATCGAGATTGTACATGCCGGCGGCGGAGTTGAAGGCCGCCAGCCCACCCGAACCGTCGTAGCCCGCAGGGACACCGGCGTAAACGGCGACCGGGTTACCCGGTATGCCAAGCGGGGCGCCCGAGGCACTACGGATATTCCCCCGACTGGCCACCGGCGGCACCGCGCCGCCGTTGATCAGCGTCGGCCGTACATCGAGGATGCGCTGCCGCAGACGATCGGCGAATCCGCGATCGCCGCCGAGCAGCGAACTCTGGTCGAACAGATCGCCGTAGAAGGTAATGTTGTGGCGTCGGCTGGCACTGTTGAAACCAGAGACAAAGGCGATGCGCCGGCTGCCGGCATCGGTATCGAAGGTGTTGCCGTAAGTGACGTCAAATTCGGTGCCCGAGTAGTCCTTTCGCAGCACCAGATTGATCACGCCGCCCACGGCGCTGGAGCCGTAGATGGCAGAGGCGCCGGAGGACAGCATCTCGACCTGATCCACCGCCGACAGTGGAATTGTGCTGACGTCCCCCTGCGGGCTGTAGGGCATGTTCGCCGCCAGCCTTCGGCCGTTCACCAGGATCAGAGTATTGCTGACACCCAGGCCGCGCAGGTTGATCTCCACCTTGCCGCCCTGATTGGTGCCGAGGGAGGAGCCACCCTCGGCGTTGGTATCGGTGGTATTGGCCGTAAAGCTCTGCGCCAGCTGCGTGATGTTTTGAAAGCCGCCGCGTTCGATCTGCTCGCGAGTCACAATCTGGTACGGCAGTGCATCGTCACTGGAGCGTTTCATGTCCACGTTGCGGGTGGGCTTGCCCTGCACAATGATCTCCCTCTCATCGTCCTGCACCCGCTGTGGCGGGGTTTCACGCCGTACGGCATCCTGACCGGCCATGCTGATCTGCCTGAGATTCAGCGACCGGCGCTCAGTCGGTCCGGACGGATCGGCCGGGCCGACAATGGCCACCGTTTCCTTGTCGATCTGCCGATAGGCCAGGCCTGTGTTCTGCAGGATGGACTTCAGTGCATCGGCGGCGGTCCGCTGTCCGTTCACGCCTGCCGTACGAACGTTCGGTCCGACGGAAGCCCACATCAACACCTGCACCTGCGTCTGGTTGGAGAACTCAAGGAGCGCGGTGTCGAGCGCCTGCGCGGGGATCTTGAATTCCCGCTGCGATTGCATGTCTGCCGCCGGCACCGAGGTGACCAGCAGTAGCAGGCCCACAAACATTCCGGCACAGATTCTGCCGGGGGAATACCAGGTGCCGTCACACATGTCTCTCGTCCCCTTCGTTGTCCGGCGCCCGACGGCCCCAGTTCAACTGCTATAACGACTGGAGGGGGAATTCGTGAAATGGCACCACGGCCCGGGGCATTTCACAAATCACGCTCTCGGTCGTCTAAGATGGCGATGGTGAATGTACGATGAGTGTACCGCTGACACAGCCTGCGCAACCGACCGGATCCGGCGAAACCGGAGAGCGGATCACAGCGCTGTTCGAGGCGCACAATCGCGCGCTGCTGCGCTTCCTGACCTGCCGCCTGCGCTCCACGCAGGAGGCGCGGGAAGTGGCACAGGAGGCCTATGTGCGCCTGCTGCAGCTCGATTCGCCCAGTGGAATCGGCTACTTGCGCGCCTTCCTGTTCAAAACGGCGGCCAATCTGGCGGCCGATCGGCTGAAGAGCGCCAGCCGGCGCGGGCGCATCGACCGCCTAGAGTTCTTCGGCGACAGCGAAGCGGCGCCATCTCCCGAGGACGGTATTGCCGCGCAGCAGGAGCTGACAAGGCTGCTCGGAGCGATCTCGGACCTGCCCCCGAAATGCCGGTACGCCTTCATCATGCACAGCATCCAGGGTCACAGCCTGCAGGAAGTCGCAGACTCGATGAATCTGTCGCAGCGCATGGTCAGGTTGTATGTGGAGCGGGCTCTGGCGCATTGCAGGAATCAGCTGGCGGGAGAGCCAACATGAGCACACCACAGCCCGCCGCGGGCATTCCACGGAATGTATTGGAGACCGCCGCACGCTGGTTCGTGCAAGTACAGACGGAAACCGGTACTGCGCAGTCTTTCATCGGGTGGCAGCAATGGCTCGCCGCCTGTCCCGATCACCGCCGGGCCTATGAACAGATCGAGGATGCCGCACTCGGCGCACGTGCGCTGCCGCCTACAGCGTTGCGGCTGCCCACCGATGTGGATATGACCAAGGATGCCTATGACGGCTCGCAGTCGATTGCAGATTGGCGGCGCGCACAGACGACACGTGCACTAGGTGCACGCGCCGGACGCGCGCGCAGGTGGCCGGTCCGTGCGGGCTTCTCCATTGCGGCCTGCACCGCCGCTGCGCTTGTTATCGGGATCTGGCATCTCGCTCGCGAAGATGCCACGCCCGATGTTCGCAACGAGATGTACAGGACCACGCATGGCCAGCGGCAGACCATCGATCTGCCAGATGGCTCGACGGTCACGCTGGATGCTGATTCGACGCTGCAGGTGCAGTATGGAGAACGGATCAGGCAGCTGCAGCTGCAGCGCGGCGAGGCTTACATCCAAGTGGCCAAGGACGCGCAGCGGCGATTCGCGGTGAACGCCGGCTCCACGCAAATCGTCGCTCTAGGTACCGCCTTCAATATTCGTTTGAGCGAGAACCGCATCGTGGTGGCGGTCACCGATGGCAAGGTCAAAGTGACCGTCGCGGCGATGCACACCACCAGCAGCATGCAGTTGGTCGCCGAGGTTTCCGCTGGCGAGGCGGTATTCTACAGCGACAGTGGCAGACTGCAGGCCATGCCCTCCACCGAGGCGGCACTCGCCACCAGCTGGCTGCACGGCCGGCGACAGTATCGCAACGAGCCGCTGCGCTACGTTCTTGCGGACATCGACCGCTACATCGGACGGCGTATCGAAGTTGCCGATGAAGCGGCCGGTGAATTGAAGTTCACCGGCTCGCTGAACCTGCACAACAGCGCCGCCTGGCTGCGGGGCCTGAACGTTGCCCTGCCGGTGCGCATTACCGAACTGGAAGACGGCGGTTTGTCTGTGTCGCTGAACAGTTCGCGATAGACACCAGCACCCGTGCGAAATGTCCGGCGTGATCGACCGCGGTCCACCGCACCGGCGTTTACCCGTTCCCGACTATAGTGCTACGGCTGGCCCGCGAATGGGCTTCGCGAGAACACCCCCGTTACCAGCCCTTCATATTCCTCGCCACCCTTGAGCTCCACCCTGTTGCGGCCACCGACCTTGGCCACGTAGAGCGCCTCGTCAGCAAGCTGCAGTGCGCCGCGTGACCGACGCTCATTGCTGGGCCTGACGAAGGCCACACCAATGCTGATGGTGACCGAGGACTCGGTCTGAGAACTGCGGTGCTCGATGGCCAGTGAAGCAACCGCGCGGCGCATCCGGTCCGCCAGGGCCAGCGCCTCGCCCTCCTCCACGTCGTACAGAATGACCCCAAACTCCTCGCCACCATAGCGCGCCAGAACATCCAGAGGCCGCGATACAAATTCCTGCAGGGCCTGGGCGACGCGCTGTAACGTGCGATCACCGGCCTGATGCCCATAGTGATCGTTGTAGGCCTTGAAGTGGTCGACATCGATCAAGGCAATAGCCAGCGGGCGCTGGTCGTCGGTGGCCTGCCGCCAGAGGCGGGCAAATTGTTCATCGAACACGCGCCGATTGTTGGTCCCGGTGAGGGCATCGCATTGAGCCATCTCGGCAATCAGGCGACTCTCCAGGAAACTGCGGCGTGACAACCGCTCCAGCGCACGCGCGGCAATGGCGCAGGCCACCACGGTGAGCAGCAGAAACACGCAGGTGCGCCGGAACACCTCGACCGGCAACTCAAAGAAGAAAGATGAGGCGGCTACGGCAATGACTGTCAGCAGCACCGAGATCAATGCCGCACGGAACTGCAGCCCGAGGAAATAGAATGGACCAATCACCAGGAGCGGCAGAATCATGAGCAGCTCCAGCTGCCCGCGCACAGCGATACCGACCACGAGGACGGCCAGAATGACATTGCGGACAGGCACGATGACCTGCGCTACAGGCAGGTAACGGCGCTCCAACGCCGGTCGCCAGGCCAGCCAGACCAGCAGCAGCGAGGCGCAGGTCACCAGCCCGAACAGCACGGGCGTCCACCCCCCCACCGGGGTGGCCGTCCAGGCACCGGCAAGCGTGTTCTCCGCGGCGCGAAAAAGCGTTGCCAGTACCGCCAACAGACAAGCCATGCGGATGAGCGTGCGGTTGCTCAACAGACGGTCAGCGATGTACTCAGCCTCAAGTTCGGGGCTGAAGGGCCCGTTCGATGCCCCGCTCTGCAGCGCGGCCGCATAGGGCGACCCTACGGAAACTCCGGATTCCGCGTGCTTCGATGACTGCATGGACGCCAGAATATGTTCAAACGAGGCCGGGGAATGTGATGTGGTCGAGAACTCGGGGATTCGGAGGGGGCCGGATTGGCATTGACTGCGGGCTGTTGAGGGCAGACGGCGTTAGAACCGGGAGTTGGCAGGCTGCCGCAGATTGTTGATCCTGGATTTACGCAGGATCTTGAGGAGCAGGTTCCTGAGAGAACGCAGTGCCGGATACAGCACCCGCGCCCTTATCGCTGAGCCGAACATCCAGCGATTGATTCGACCTGAAAGTCCCTCGTGCGTGGCCATGGTTGTCAGCGCATGGATGGCATCCGCCCCGTAGTGCAGAACACCATCCACGATCACCACCATGCCGTGATCAATATCGAGGCCCCGCCGGGTGATCTCATCCATGGCGACTGACTCGTCGCGCGCGTTCACAAGCTGCAGCACGCCAACTGATTCAGGGATGCGCACTCTCTGGCAGTACACATCACATACCGGACATTCCTTGTCGTAGACCAGCAGGACCTCGCGCGTCGTCACGCGGGCTGCGTCCTTGGGACCAGGCGCCCGAAGAGCGGCGAGTCTCGGAAGTGGACCAGCATTCGCATGTTGAAGAAGTGCATCAATCCGAGCAGCACGATCACCAGACCGATCTTGGTGCTTAGAAATTCCACTGCTCCAACCAGGTCCACGGGCTTCTCACCGTAGCGCAAGGCCAATGATACAAAGCCAATGTTCACCAGGTAGAACCCGACCAGCAGCAGGTGATTGATCGAGTCGGCCAGTTTCTCCTGACCATGAAAGGTTTCAACCAGAAAGACCCTGCCGTTGCGATGCAGGCTCTGCCCCACCCACAGTGTGGCCGCAAGGCTCACCGCCACGTAGACCAGATAGGTCCAGACCATCATGATGACTCTCCTGTTGTTGTATAGTTAGCTCAGTCGCTAAATATCCTGGACCTGATTAGATGATTAGTCAATAGGCTAAATATGTCCCTTGATAAAGTATTTGAGGCGCTGTCCTCGACGGTACGGCGCAAGATCCTGGCCTACCTGTCCGCCGCAGAACTCACGGCCGGAGAGATCGCCAGTCGTTTTGAGATATCGAAGCCTTCTGTTTCCAAGCATTTGTCCATCCTGGAGAACGCCGGGCTGATTCATGGCGAGCGACGGGGACAGTTCATTCACTACAGCCTGGTGCGGGACAATCTGCTTAACACGGTGAATGGATATCTGCAGGAAGTGTGCCCGGTCTCCAGGCCGTTGAAGCGGGAAAGTGCGCGGCTCAAGAAGGGCGCCAGGTAGGTCGGAAACGCAGAGGCATTCGTGGCGAGCGTTCACTATTGTTGGCGGTGTCGCGCCGAAGTGCCAATGCTGGACGAGGTGGAATGGAGTCAACTTGCGCCGTTACTCAGCCACGCAAGCCGTGAATTGCAGGGGTATCGGGAAAGGTATGGCGCATCGATGAACGAAGCGCTTGCCGCAGGGGATGGCCTGGGGACCGCAGCGCTGGTGAAGTATCGGGAGCTGACTGGTTTTACGGAGACCAATGTCCATGCGCTCCAGCACCACCAACGCAGCCTCTACGGACCGCCTTGCAGACAGCGCGGAAATCTCCTGCGAACCGGTAGAGCCAGATGGTGCGCGGAGTGCGGCACACCAACTAATCTGCTTGCCGGACTTTGACACCTTAGAACTCACGAGATGGCCGAGAGCGCCTCCTGTGCCCCAAAGCCGGTGCCTTGCCTCCACTGGGTCCCGCTTGGAGTTGCCCCTGCTACCCATCTGCTCCAAAAGCACTTTCAATCCTGCACCGGTGGACATACAGTGCCTGCACTGGCTGCTCACCGGGAAAAACGCGCATCAACAGGAGAAAATGATGAAAGCCACTACCCTTTTAGCCGTTGGAGGATGTTTCCTGGCCATCACGCTGCTTTCCCCTGCGCACGCCGGGCAGACTGATACACAACCATCCGTGCAAGACACTCAACTTGCCTCGCAGCTCATTGCCCACATTGCCAGGAATACTTCCAGGAAGCTCATCGTCGATTCACGCGCGCAAGCCGACGCCCTGCTCATTGGAGCCAATCCAGAAGACTTGAGTTTCGACGATTTCCTGTTGTGCCTGCAGACGTATGGATTCGCCGCGGTGCAACGAAAAGGCTACGTGCAGATTGTCCCTGAAGCCATTGCTCGCCTGCTTCCAACCCCGTTGGTTTCCGGCGACGAACAGCATTCTGACGCCGAATACGTGACCAAAGTCATTCGGGGCAAGAGCCTCAACGCCGCCATGCTATTCCCACTGCTGCGACCGATGGTTCCTACAACGGGCCACATGGCCGTGCTACCCGCCCGCAATGCGCTGATTGTCGTTGATTCCAGTGCAAACATTCGACGTATTGAGGCGCTTACCAATGCGCTGGATACGGGCGCACCCTATCAGCCAAGGCAAAGCGGGTTGCCGACGTGCAACGTCATGACACACTGAGCCACGCGCTAGTCAAGCTGCATGGCACTCAGAACAGTAGCGGAATGGTTGATATTCATGGACTCGGTTGCTCCTGACGAACCAGAAACAAGAGATCGCATCATAAGAAAGATTCTCCTGCGTGGCCTTCTGATCAGCCTGTTGTCCTCGGCGACAGCCGCCTGCGTCCCCGAGGGAACATCCCGCGCCGCGGACGCCTATGGCGAACCTGCGGCTGTCGGAATGGAACATTTGCGGCAGCCGGATCCGAGCAGACCTGCGGAAGAAAATACGCTGGCCTATGAGCACAACGTATCCGTAGAACTCGACAGGGAACTGATCATGTCACGCATGGAAGACGTACAGACTGCGTGCAGGCAACACCGAAAATCCAGCTGCGCGATTTTGGACGTATCACTGAACAACCGCGATGACATTCCAGACGGAACCATACGGATGCGGCTGGCGCCCGCGGACCTGGAAACCGTTCTGGTGATTGCCGCCAAGGGCGGTCGAATTACCAAACGCAGCACTCATGCCGAAGACTTGTCAGCACCGGTGGCCGATACCGAGCGCGAGGCGGCATTGCTGTCGACACATCGCGACCGCCTCGCAGCGATCATCAAAGACAGGCAATTGATGATCGATCAACTCATTGCCGCGTCCAGGGAACTTTCCACGGTTCAGGCACGGCTTGACGAACTTGCCACCGAGCGTGCGAACCTGCGTCGCCGCATTGATACTGAATTGCTTTCACTTCATCTGCATCCACCGCGGCGCGCCTACCTGGACGAGCAACATCCCATCCGGGATGCCTTGAAGTCCTTTGGGCATGATTTCACCCACGCCATCGGTCAGATCATTCGTTTTATTGCAGTCATGTTGCCCTGGCTGGTCGTGATCGTACCCGGGATAATCCTGCTCAGGCTCTTTTGGCGACGGATAGGACAGTGGTTGACCCGAAGGGAACTGCGACGGACGGAGCGGAAATAGGACACAGGATCTTCATGCTCACGATGACATTGCACGACTGCAGGTTTAGCAGGTAATAGCCGAGTAGCTCCACTATAGGCCGCTGCTAGAAGTGGGGGGATTGCCGGTGGCTGCGGTTGGCGCCAATAGATCAGATGTTCATTCATTCACGATGCAGCAAGCTCTTCGCACAGGTCGGGCAGCGAGACCGCTTCCACGTTTCCAGCGAGCGGGAATCGCTCGGTGCCGCCATACACCACACGGCGCTGCAGCGGTTTTACGGCATCACAGGCCACGTGATAGCCGCGCTCGAGATTCGGCGCAATACCGCGCTTGATCTCGATCGCCCAGGGCTTGCGCTCGCCGGGGCGCTGGAGCAGCAAATCAATCTCCGTGCCGGTGGCGGTTCTGAAGAAATACGCTTCGGTGCCGGGCGGAGCGGCGCCAATCAGCGACTCGATCGCAAGACCTTCCCAGCTTCCGCCAGCCACTGGATGCGCCAGCAAGGCCTCATGATCTCCGATGCCGAGCAACGCGTGCACCAGCCCACTGTCGCGGACGTAGACTTTAGGAGACTTGACCAGGCGCTTCTTGACGTTTCCATGCCAGGGACCAAGCCGGCGGACGAGTAGCAGATCCACGAGCAGATCGAGGTAAGCCGCAACTGTTTTGCCATCCACCGCGAGAGCGCGCGCAAGCGACGCGGCATTGAGCAGCGCACCTTGCTGGTGCGACAGCATGGTCCAGAGCCGGCGCAGGGTCTCGGCGGGAATGCGTGGCCCAAGCTGCGGAATGTCCCGCTCGAGGTAGGTACGGATGAAGTCACGGCGCCAGCGCAGACTTGCCGAATCGGTATCGGCTAGCAGACTCTCCGGGAAGCCGCCTCGCAGCCAAAGAACATCCAGTCGACCGCGGCCGACCTCACCTGCGTCGACTGGCGACAGTTCCAGGAAGCGGATGCGCCCGGCGAGCGTTTCACTGGATTGTTTGAGGAGATCAATGGACGCCGAACCCAGCACGAGGAAGCGGCCATTGCCCTTTTTCTGGCCCTGGCTCCGGCTGCGACGCCGGCCGGCGTCGATCAGACCGCGCAGGCTCTGGAAGAGCCGGGGTGCGCGCTGGATCTCGTCAAGGATCACCAGTTTGTCCGCGTGCTGCGAGAGATACAGCTCTGGCTCGGCGAGTTTGGCGCGATCCGCTTCCGACTCAAGATCGAGATAGACGGCCGGCCGGGACTCGGCGATCTCGAGCGCCAGCGTGGTCTTGCCGGCCTGCCGTGGCCCGAGCAGCGCGACGGCCGGGGCCTCATCCAGGGCGGCGGTTAGCGCGGAATGAAGCCGGCGAGGGATCATGCGTGCAATTATGGAGCGCCGCTCCAGAATTGCAAGGATTTCTGATCGTACAGTTTATCTGCGCCGCTGTGCTCAGCAGCCGCGCTTGGGCATCGTGCGACAATATCACTGCTCTGCAATCGAGACCGAAACTCAGTTTTTTTGCAATGAACAGCTCGCGAATCGTTCGCCGACGGTTAGCACCCCGACAGCCGACGCAACCGATTTTGTTGCAGCTAACGAGGATGAAGATCTCCGACGGTACCTTAATGTTCCAATAGAGCCCGCCGTTGGGACTCACGAGCAGATGCAGGTCGTTGCTGTCGAGGAGTTTGCGAAGCTTCGTGCCGGGTCTGGCGCTACAAAGGAGCTTGTCGCTGAGATGAATGCGGAACACCCGTGAACAGGGGTAATGCGAAACGGTAACGGGTGTACGCGCAAGTCGAATGGTGGCCAGGGGCGGAATCGAACCGCCGACACGCGGATTTTCAATCCGCTGCTCTACCAACTGAGCTACCTGGCCGTCCTGGCGGGGCGCGTATTAGACAGGGGCCGCTGCCGGGGCGTCAAGGCGGGTCGCGAGCGATGCGTACAGATGATACGTACAGATACTGTTGCTGTAGTACAAATCCGCTTTGACCCCTCCGGACAGGGTCTGTACCCTTGTGGCTCGTACCGCTGAGTAGCATGACAACATGCCGTCAGGACTACTGACTGTCCCCTGCAGCGGACCACAAGGATCGCTGGCCGAGCGCTTTGATGGGGTTCGGGCGCTCACGCGCTCCCTGATTTCTCCCCTGTCGCCCGAGGACTGCGTCGCGCAGAGTATGCCGGACGCCAGTCCCGCCAAGTGGCACCTGGCCCATACGACCTGGTTTTTCGAGCAATTCCTGCTACAGCCGCATCTGGCCGGCTACGGCCTGTTCGACGAGCGCTTCTCCTACCTCTTCAACTCCTACTACGAGACGGTGGGCCCCCGGCATAGCCGGCCACGGCGCGGCATGCTGACACGCCCATCGCTGGATCAGGTCCTGCGCTATCGCGAGCATGTGGATGCAGCCATGGCGCGGCTGCTTGCGCGCAACCTGTCGCCGGATGTTGCAGCGGATATTAAAGCTGATATTAAAACGATAGTGGAACTGGGCCTGCAGCATGAGCAGCAGCACCAGGAGCTGCTGCTCATGGACATCAAGCACCTGCTGTCGTGCAATCCGCTCAAGCCGGCCTATATAGATAATGAGCCGGCCGCAACGGCGGGGGCGGACGGGACATCCTCTTTCATCACCCGGCCCGGCGGCATCTACGAAATTGGCCATGCCGGAAGCGGCTTCTGCTTCGACAACGAGGTGCCACGCCACCGCGTGTACCTGGAGCCCTTCGCAATCGCCGGGCAGATGGTCACCAACGCCGAATACCGGACCTTCATTCAGGACGGCGGCTATGAGCAGGCGGCACTGTGGCTGGCCGATGGCTGGGCCACAGTGCAGCAGGAGGGCTGGCGCCGACCGTTGTACTGGGAGGAGTCGCTCGACACCGGGTTCACGCTGCGCGGTCTGCAGGCCTTGCAACCGCAGGCGCCGGTGAGCCACATCAGCTACTACGAGGCCGAGGCCTTCGCACGCTGGGCGGGCGCCCGGCTGCCCACCGAGGCGGAGTGGGAGACGGCAAACGCCGAACTGAACTGGGGCGAGCTGTGGGAGCACACGACCAGCGCCTACCTGCCCTATCCCGGTTACCGTACGCCCACCGGCGCCATCGGCGAATACAACGGCAAGTTCATGGTCAGCCAGATGGTACTGCGCGGCGCATCCCGCCATACCTCTGACGGCCATGCCCGCCCGACCTATCGCAACTTTTTTTATCCCCACATGCGCTGGCAGTTCTCTGGAATCCGCCTCGCAAAGGAGAGTAATCCATGAAGAAACCCAGCACCTCCCCAGTCAGCCGCCTCGAGGCCCACCGCGCCGATGCCTCGCTGATCGAGGAGATCCTCGCCGGCCTCACGGCCACGCCGAAGCGACTGCATCCGAAATTTCTCTACGATGCACACGGCTCGGTGCTGTTCGACCGCATCTGCGAGCTGCCGGAATACTATCTGACCCGCACCGAAACAAAGATCCTGCAGCATTACGCGCCGGACTTCATGCGTTCGCTCGGCGCAAACCCCGCCATCATCGAGCTGGGCAGCGGCTCGAGCCTCAAGACCCGCATCCTGCTCGATGCACTGACCGGACCGGCCACCTACGTACCCGTGGAAATCTCCCGCTCGCATCTGAACATGGCCGCCGAGGACCTCAGACAGCGCTACCCGCATCTGCAGGTGCTGCCGGTGTGCGCGGACTTCACCCACCCCTTCTCCCTGCCGCAGAGCATCGACTCGCAGCGCAAGCTGGTGTTCTTCCCCGGCTCCACGCTGGGCAATTTCTATCGTGAGGAAGCCGTGCAGCTGCTGCGCCTCATGGGCCGCCTGGCGGGTGAAGACGGCCAGGTGCTGGTGGGCGCGGATCTGCGCAAAGACCCGAAGATCATTGAAGCCGCCTACAACGATTCAGCCGGCATCACCGCGGCCTTCAATCTCAACGTGCTCACGCGCCTGAACAATGACTTTGATGCGGATTTCGACGTGCAGACCTTCGAGCACCGCGCGCCGTGGGTGGCAGAAGACAGCCGCATCGAAATGCACCTGGTCAGCAAGTGCGCGCAATCGGTGCGGATCGGTGAGCAGACCATCGAGCTGTCGGCAAATGAATCGATCTGGACGGAGAGCTGCCACAAGTACGACAACTCGCAGTTTGCCGAACTGTCCGCAGCCGCCGGACTGACCGTCGAAGAAATATGGACAGACCCACAGGAACTGTTCAGCGTGCAGCGCCTGAAGAACAAACAGGGCTAGCCAATAGCAATTATTTCATGCCATGATGGCGCTGGATGCAGCAATAAGGATGCTTGGCAATGCTCATACTGACAAGAGGTCTTGAGGAATCCATCCGGATCGGCGACGACATCGTCATCACCGTCTCGGCCATCGAGGGCGGACAGGTCAAGCTGGCCTTCCAGGCGCCAGATGAGGTCACCATACTGCGGCAGGAATTACTGCAGGAGGGCAAGGAGAAGCCGGAAATGCCTTCGGAATAGCGCCGGATTTCCTTTATTCGGATCGCACCTTGGCTGCGGGCCGCCGCTCGTTGCTCGATTTACTGTACGCCACCGTCACGGCCGGCAGATCATCAAAGTGGCCCGGCCGCTCGAACAGCCGGGGATATAGCGTGCGGTAACGTTTGATGGCCGAATAGATGCTGGACGGATCGCGATGCAAATAGCGCGCGACCTCTCGCAAGGTGGCCATTTCGAGCTGTACTGCGTGCCAGGCCATAAGCGCACGAAGAAGCGACACAAGTCGCGCACGTGAACCAGAGCCCAGTTCGGTTGCTGGTGTGCTGGCAAGTGCCGCAACGTGCTCGCCCAGCTGCTCCAGGGACATCCCTGCCCGGCCTGCAGATGCCTCACTCCACGTACGCTTGCCCCCGGCACCCCGAACGGCATGCTCAAGCGAACGGGAGAATCGGGTGGGCTCCATGGCCTGCAGGCCTGACAGAATGTAGGCTTCATAGCTACGCCGCTGCTCTCCCAACTGCCGGGCAAACAATCGCAGGCCGCGCCTGTCACTCAGGCAGGACACCTTCGCCCGGCCGAGGTAAGTCCGATGTCCGCTCCATGCATAGTCTGCCGGATCTTTGCCGATCCTGAGTGGCAGGAGATGGATGAAGCGAACAAGTTCACGCGCCTTCTCCACCCCTTCCACGAGTCGCGGTGTGGCCGTCAGCTGCAGGGATAATTCAGATCCCACCTGCTGCCACGTCCATCTTTGATACGCCATGGACAGGCGCTGGACAAAATCTGCCAGGGGTACATCCGTCATCTGCACCGCCAAGTGCATATGCGCAGAGAACATGCAGTAGGCATGTAATTCGTAGCCGGTGCGTCTCAGCACCGCATCCAGCACTGCGATGAATGATGCGCAGTCGGGAACAGCCGAACAGGTCTGACCACACCTGCGCAGAACAAGGTAGTAGAGGCCTATATGGCCTTTCCGACCAGACATCCCTGGAAACGCCTCCGGCAGAACGTCCAACCGTGAACGCCACCGGAATGGTGCCCGCGGGGCAGACCATCTACCACCTGAAATCACTTTCGGGGAAAGCCCGATTTACCGATTGATCGCCATGACTGACGATTCAGGCTAGATCACTTTCCTTTCCAGCGTTTCGCACCAGGCCTGCACCCGGCGACTTCCGGATGTCGCTCATCTTCGCCGTGCTGACTGCCTTCATATGGGTGCAACACGCAGCACGGAGGACATAGGTTATGCGGACGGAGCTGGTATTCGCGGTCGCAACAGCGTTGTTCACGGCCATCCTTTCGACATCCTGCGATCAGGACACATCCCTTCAGCCGAAAGTCACCCGCAATCAGGCCGGCACAGCCGCCGGTCAGGAATGGCGCGCACCCCAGCACTACGAGGTGCTCGATTCCGCGCCGAGTGAGATTGCCGGGGACAGTATCGAGGTGCTTGAATTCTTCTGGTATGGCTGTCCGCACTGCTACGCGCTGGATCCACTGATTACACTGTGGGACCGGCACAAGCCCGGCTATATCAGGCTGAGACGCGTACCCCTGCCCGGAAGCGGTGGACGCGATGCTCACGCCCGCCTGTTTCATGCGCTCGAAGCGATGAACCGGCGCGACCTTCACGTAGTCATATTCGATGCCATCCACCGACGCGGATTACCGTTGAGCGAAGGCGATGCAGAAACGGCTTTCGAGACCCAACTCACCCTCCTTTCTTCCTTCGGCATACCACGCGCACCGTTCTTGCGGCTGTACTTCTCCGGGAGAACCGATGCCCAGCTCACCGCGGATCTCGAATTGGCCAAGCGGTACAAGGTAGCCTCCGTTCCACTGTTTGTCGTCAATGGCCGATACGTCACCAGCGTTTCGCGCGCCGGTGGTCAGGATCGCGTGCTGGTACTTGTAAGCGAACTGGTGGCAATGGAGCGACGCAGGATGCTTCTCTCCAATCAATAGCGCAACGTTCCGGGCAACTTCGTCGCGCACAGAAGCGCCATACTCCACATAGTCCCACGGTTTGTATTCAACGCAATTAACTGGCCCCCTGCTCGTTAGTTCATGAAAGCCAATGAATTACGCATCAAGATCAATCTTCTGCCTCCCGCAATCGCGAAATACACTTGACGATGCATACCCTGCTGCTCAACCGTCCACCCCGTCGCCGTCGTGGTGACAACATCAACCAAGCGATAAGGAGAAACTCATGAACGGACTGATCTCTCTTGGGCGGGCATCGGAAGTCACCCGGGCCTCTTACCTGGATGGCACGCAGCTCGATGGATTCCGTGCGGTGTGCCCGTGGGGAGCCTTTGACCTGACCAGCGATGGCCAGGAAGTGCCGCAGCCGGAGTGCGATATCACCACCGGCTGAACGGGGTCCGAAGTGCATCGCTCGCGGGCGATGCCGGGTCGTGCAGCCGCGCCTGGGCAGCACGACCCCACAGGAAAGGGGCTACGGAGGAGTCTGTCAATGCCC
>JAJFKF010000087.1 GCA_021773365.1 Gammaproteobacteria bacterium
ACGGCCCTGTCGGCTTCGGGAAAAACATCCTTTTTTTCACGACCCGGAAACCCCCTTCCCCACCCACAACCGGCAGAAAGGTCGTACCGGGTTGCAAGTTGTGGATTAAGGGAATTCCCTAGCTGCGATCGCAAGAAAGTACGGATAGAGAGATTGCGTGCTGCACGACACAATGGATCCCGAGATATGGATGTCTTCGGGCGGCTGGGTAATCCCACCTGTATCCAGTCGCCCAAATTTGATTGTCTACGTCGCCTCGGTCGTCTTCGGTATCCAGTTAAATTACGCTCTGGATGCCGGGGGCGGTCGGGGCGACAATTTTTTGGGTGCTGGCATTGTCACCCAGCCATTCACGATGCTGCTTGCGCCGGCATTCCCCCAAAGTGCGCAGGCCTGAGGCATATGTAGGGACTACGGTTTCGGTACGCGCAAACACGGCAAGAGCCGGTAGTCGAAGCCAGCCGATTCAAAATCCTGTTGTTTGAATTCTTGATCGAATCAGGACACGCGCCCGAAGCGCTCACGAAAACCTTCTCTGGCTTCGCCGATAAACAGTAAAAGCTGCTTTTCCGGAACGCGAACAACGGTAATGCCCTGGCGTTCAGCTTCGGTACTCAGCAAGGTTGCGGGCCGATCATCTGGTATGAAAAGCGTCTTTGGCAACTGTTGTTCATGCGCGTACCCCTCTTTCAATAGACTCCTGGACTCCAGGATCGATGGCTCCGCTGCACTCGCGGGAGTTGAGGTTGAACCCAGAATGAAGCAATTCGCCGCATCCATGAGGGCGATGAAGTTGAAATCACCGTCCTCCTCAGTATGGATGGGCGCGTCGTTCGGCTTGAAAGCGATCCAGGCCTCGTTGGTCTGAAATTGGTTGGGGTGAAGCATGGACATTCTTTAGGCGACGTTCGTGAGTACTGGCGATGGGCTGTGCTGCAGATAGACGGCGGGCGATATTACCCAGTCAATGGTAAATACCGGGGCTTCGGAATTCAGGCTACTTCCCGATGCAAAAACTAGAAAAAATTCGCCCCAGCAAATCCTCGCTGGTGAACGCCCCGGTAATCTCCCCCAGCGCCAGCTGCGCCTGGCGCAGTTCCTCGGCCAGCAACTCTCCCGCCCGGTGATCGCGCAGCTGCGCGATGCCGGCCTCGGTGTGCGCCCGTGCGCGCGCCAGCGCATCGAGATGTCGGCGGCGTGCCGAGACGGCGCCCGCTTCCACCGGTGCGAATCCCATCCGCTCCTTCAGATGCTGTTGCAGCAGGTCCACGCCCTCGCCTGTCAGCGACGACAGCCACAGCGTGGGCGGCGATGCCTGTGCCTGTAGCTGTGGCGGATGTCCAGCGAGATCGCATTTGCTGTAGACCAGTGTCAGCGGCACGCCGGCGGGCATCCGCGCCTGCTCGCTGGCCAGGCTGCGCGCCTCCCTGTCGGCTGCCGCGTCCGCTACAAACAGGATCAGATCCGCCTTTTCCATCTCCGCGCGTGCGCGACGGATGCCTTCGGTTTCAACGGCGTCGCCGATGTCGCGCAGTCCGGCGGTGTCCAGTACGTGCAGTGGCATGCCGTCGATGTCGATGCGTTCGCGCAGCACGTCGCGCGTGGTGCCGGGGATGTCGGTGACGATGGCCGCTTCGTAGCCGGCGAGGCGGTTGAGCAGGCTGGACTTGCCGGCATTGGGTGCGCCGGCAATGACCACCGTCATGCCGTCGCGCAGCAGCTGTCCCTGGCGGGCCTGCGCGGCCACTGTATCGAAGCGCGCGAGCATCTGCTCGATGCGGCCGGTGAGCTGGGTGTCGGCGAGGAAATCGATTTCCTCTTCGGGAAAGTCGATGGCCGCTTCGACATAGGCCCGCAGTTCGATGAGCGCTTCGACCAGTGCGTGGATCTGCGCCGAGAACTCTCCCTGCAGCGAGCGTACGGCGGCGCGGGCGGCCTGCGTAGAACCGCTGTCGATGAGATCGGCGACGGCTTCGGCCTGGGCGAGATCCAGTTTGTCGTTCAGGAATGCGCGCTCGGTGAACTCGCCGGGCCGCGCCGGCCGTGCGCCGAGTTCGAGGATGCGGCGTGCCAGCAGGTCCATGACCACCGGGCCGCCGTGGCCGTGCAGTTCCAGCACGTGTTCGCCGGTGAAGGAGTGCGGCGCGGGAAAGTACAGCGCCAGACCGTCGTCAATGGGCTCGCCGCCGGCGTCCCTGAAAATCTGATGTGTAGCGTAGCGCGGTTCAGGCAGCTTGCTGAGCAGCGCGCGGGCGATGGCGGGAACCGCGGGGCCGGACACCCGCACGATACCGATGCCGCCCCGGCCGGGCGGCGTGGCTGCCGCGACGATGGTGTCGGTATGTGCCATATCCGCCGCCGGCTCCTTGCCCTGTCTCGAACTCAGGTTGTCTTTGCCGCCCCGATCCGCCGGTTGATGTTCCACTGCTGCGCAATGGACAGCAGCGTGTTTGTCAGCCAGTACAGCACCAAGCCTGACGGGAAGAAGGCGAACATCACCGTCATCACGATGGGCATGAACATGAAGATCTTCGCCTGCATGGGATCGGGCGGCGCCGGGTTCAGCTTGAACTGGGCAAACATCGCCCCGCCCATCAGCAGCGGCAGTATGAAGAACGGATCCTTCGACGACAGATCGTTGAGCCACAGCATGAACGGCGCCTGGCGCAGTTCCACGCTTTCCAGCAGCACCCAGTAGAAGGCGAGGAACACCGGAATCTGCACCAGCATGGGCAGACAGCCGGCCAGCGGATTGATCTTCTCGCGCTTGTAGATCTCCATCATCGCGCGCCCGAGCTGCTCGCGATTGTCCTTGTAGCGCTCCTGGATGTTCTTGATGCGCGGTGCCAGCAGACGCATCTTGGCCATGGAGCGGCCGCTGGTTTCACTTAGTGGATAGAAAGCCAGCTTGATGAGGAAGGTGACCAGAATAATGGTCCATCCCCAGTTGCCCACCAGCTTGTGGATCAGCGCCAGCAGTTTGAACAGCGGCTGGGAGATGAAGTGCAGCTTGCCGTAGTCGGCGGTGCGCGCCAGCTCCGGACCCGTTGCGTTGAGCTGGTCCTGCAGTTTCGGTCCTGCATACAGGACTTCGGAAAATTCCTCGCGGCCTCCGGGCGCCACTGTACGCACGGGGCCGACCGCACTCAGCAGGAAATCACCGCCTTCATTGGCCCTGAGGGTGTATTGGTAGGGCTGTCCGGCATGGGGCACCGCGGCGGCAACAAAGTGATGCTGCATGGCTGCCAGCCAGCCGTCCGTCACGCTTTGCGACAGGTTGATGTCCTCTTCATCATCAATATCGAGCTTGCTGTAGCGCTCACCATCGTAGATGGCGGGCCCTTTGAAAGCGTAGGTTTCCACATTCCACATCGAGCGCTTGACCGGCTCGTAGTGACGCAGGAACTGTACGTAGGATGCGCCCCGCCATTCCTCGGTGCCTTCATTGCGCAGCTCGTAAGTGAGGTCGATGGCATAGCTGCCGCGGCGGAAGGTGTACGTCTTGGTAACAACCAGACCCTGCTCGTTGCGCCAGGTCAGCGGCACCTTGAGTTCATCCTGATTCGACCTGAGCCGGTACTCGCGTGCTTCCGACTCGTACCGGGCCAGATGATCGGGCTGGTTTTCACCCTGTCCCGTCAGGCCGGACTGCAGAACAAAGGGATGTGTGCCGGCCGCGTGGAACAGGCGCACCGGAATATCGGGCTGATTCTTTTCCTTTGGATACAGCGGCAGGTCCGCGCGCCTGAAGGTGCCGCCCATCAATCCGATGTCCAGATCGAGCACGTCGGTAACCACATGCACTTCGGGCTGCGAATCGCTTTCTGGCAACGGCAGCTGTCCCGGCGAGGCCGATTGCGCCTCCTGCGTGGCGGCGTTCTCGGGCTGCTGCGGCAGGCCTGGAATGGTTTCGTCGAAACGGGCGCCCGGGGGCGCTGCGGCATCACCGTCGGCGGCGTTGCGCGCTGTGGCCGCGGGTGTTGTCGTTACCGGCGGATAGTAGTCCGCCATCCAGGCCTGGTAACCCAGCCACAGGATCACGCCCAGGATAGCCCATAGAAAAAGACGTTGATTAACCATGCGGCAGACTCTTCAGTTCCGGGTGATGGGCGCACGCGGCGTGGGTATGCCGGCACGGTACCGGGTCATATCCGCCGGGATGCCAGGGATGGCAGCGGCCAATGCGTTTGACGATAAGCCAGCTGCCTTTCAGGGCGCCGAAGGTCTGTACGGCTTCCAGTCCGTACGCCGAGCAGCTGGGATAGAAACGGCAGCGCGGCCCGAGCAGGGGGCTGAGGATCAGGCGATAGGCCTTGATCAGTGTGGTCAGGATGAGGGTGGGGACGGTGCGCATCGTTCGCATACGGCTGTCAGCAGCCGCTCCAGGTCTGCCCGCAGGTCGGTATTGTCCGCGGAACGGGCCTCGTTTCGGGCTGAAATGACGATGTCCACGGCCGGCAGGTCCGCGCGATGGCGGAACGCCTCGCGGATGACCCGGCGGACACGGTTGCGGCTGACTGCATTGCCGACGGCACGCGCGGCAATGGACAGCCCGAGGCGCGCAAAGCCCTGCTCATTGGGCAGGACGACGGCCTGGAAGAGTTTCTGGTGAATGCGCCGCCCACGACGATAGACACTATCGAACTCCGGCGGTTTGCGGAGGCGTCGGCGGGGACTGAAGGTGAAGGACCTGATCGGTTCTCCCCTGGCTGGGCCTGGCGGATCGCCGCCGCCGCGACCAGGCGGCTCACTAGACCGTGAGGCGCTTGCGGCCCTTGGCCCGGCGCCGGGCAAGTATCTGACGGCCATGTCGGGTCGCCATGCGGGCGCGAAAACCATGGGTGCGCTTGCGACGAACCTTGCTGGGCTGATAAGTGCGTTTCATGTCTGGAATCCGTCTGGCTTTCGCGGCTGATTGATCCTTACCAAAGGACCCGTCGCGCGAAGGGCGGCAAGCCTACGCAGCGCCCCTGCCAGTGTCAACAGATTTGCGGCGGGAACGGCTTTTTTTCAGGGTGCGGGCACCAGCTTAACCGGTGGCGGATCGGCAGTGGGCGTTATAGACTCCGCAGCCCTTTTCCCTTGCTACCCACCGATCGGAGTCGCGCTCTTGCAGGCGTCGCTGTGGAACCGTTGTCTGCGGCTGCTGGAGTCGGAAGTCCCCGAGCAGCAGTTCAATACCTGGGTACGCCCGTTGCAGGCCGTGGAGGAGAATGGCGTCCTGCGTCTTTTCGCCCCCAATCGCTTCGTGGTGGACTGGCTCACGCTTAATCTTCGCTCCCGCATCGAGGAGCTGGTGGATGCCGTGTCCGACACCGAGACACCGCAGCTGCAGCTGGAGGTAGGCTCCCGCGCCGCCGCACTCGCCATCAGCCACCCTGAAGAAAGCCAGGCGCCAGCCGCGCAGGCTGCGCGCACGCGGCGCACCAAACCCAGGCCCACGGTCATCGGCGGGCGTCTGAATCCGGATTTCAACTTCACCACGTTCGTCGAGGGCAAGAGCAACCAGCTCGCCCGAGCGGCCGCGGTGCAGGTCGCCGAGAATCCCGGCCGTGCCTACAACCCGCTGTTTATCTACGGCGGCGTCGGACTGGGCAAGACCCATCTCATGCACGCCGTGGCCAACATGATCTGGACGCGCAATCCGGATGCCCGGCTGGCCTACGTACATTCGGAGCGGTTCGTCGGCGACATGGTGAAGGCCCTGCAGCACAACACCATCAACGAGTTCAAGACCGCTTATCGCTCCCTCGATGCGCTGCTCATCGACGACATCCAGTTCTTTGCCGGCAAGGAGCGTTCGCAGGAAGAGTTTTTCCACACCTTCAACGCATTGCTGGAAGGCCAGCAGCAGGTCATCCTGACCTGCGACCGTTATCCGAAGGAGGTCACCGGCCTGGAAGAGCGGCTGAAATCCCGCTTTGGCTGGGGACTGACCGTGGCCATCGAGCCGCCGGAGCTGGAAACCTGCGTGGCCATTCTCATGAGCAAGGCCTCCGCCACAGGCGTGGAACTGCCGGAAGATGTGGCCTTCTTCATCGCCAAACGCATTCGCTCGAATGTTCGCGAGCTCGAAGGCGCGCTGCGGCGAGTAGTGGCGAATTCACAGTTCACCGGCCGGCCCATTACCACCGATTTCGCCAAGGAATCGCTGCGCGATCTGTTGGCGCTGCAGGAAAAGCTGGTCACGGTGGAGAACATCCAGAAAACGGTGGCGGAGTACTACAAGATCCGCGTCGCGGACCTTCTCTCCAAGCGTCGCAGTCGTTCCATCGCCCGCCCACGCCAGGTGGCCATGGCGATGGCGAAGGAGCTGACCAATCACAGCCTGCCGGAGATCGGCGATGCCTTCGGCGGCCGCGATCACACCACGGTGCTGCATGCTTGCAAGAGAATCAAAGACTTACGCGAGAGTGAGACGCGAGTGCGAGAGGACTATTCCAACCTGCTCAGGACGCTGACAGGCTGAAAAGGGCAGTGGATAAGGGTATGGATAGAAAGGGGATAAGAGAGTGGGTTTCCTGTGGATGACGCTGTGGATAAAGTTATCCACAATTCAACCACAGGCTGCGCACCTGGTTCAGGGGCAACCGCACACAGACTTTGCCTGCATTCAACTCATTGGCCAAGCAACGAAATACAGACTTCTCCACCGATACTGCTCATGCTAATTACAATAACAATAGTCTTAAATATATCCCTAATACTTTTTGAATTTGTCTTTTGAACCAGGGTGCCACGATGAAACTTTCCGCCGAACGTGAAGTAATCCTGCAACCTCTCCAGGCCGTTATCGGCGTGGTGGAGCGTCGCCAGACCATGCCCATCCTGGCCAACGTCCTGCTGTCCGCCAAGGACGGCAAGCTGTCGATTACGGCAACGGACCTGGAAGTGGAGCTGGTGGCGACCACAGCGGTGGATGTGCAACAGCCCGGTGATATCACCGTGCCGGGCCGCAAGCTCTTGGATATTTTTCGCGCGCTGCCGGAGAAGGTCACCGTGTCGCTGGCGGTCAGTGGATCGAAGGTCAACGTGCGTGCCGGCCGCAGCCGTTTTGCACTTTCGAGTTTGCCGGCAGTTGAGTTTCCAACGGTGGATGAGATCAACGCCCAGCAAACCATCAAGGTCGCCCAGGCTGAGCTCGGAAAGTTGCTGGAGCGCACGCATTTCTCTATGGCGCAGCAGGATGTGCGCTACTACCTCAATGGCATGCTGCTGGAAACCGAAGGCACCACCCTGCGTACCGTGGCCACCGATGGTCATCGCCT
>JAJFKF010000088.1 GCA_021773365.1 Gammaproteobacteria bacterium
GCAGCCACCGCCGCGCGGAAAGACCCAAGGTCTGCACTACAGCTATTTTTGACCTCTGCGCGCTCCCAAGTGCTTGATCCGTCTACAGCCCGCCCCCGTGAAATCCCGGAAATCAGGGGCGAATCGGCAAAGACGGGTTAATGCCAAAATGCACTGCCGTTCCCGACATCAGCCACTGCAGGCCGTGCGGATCGTTTACCTGCGGCGAACGATAGCTGATGTTCAGATCATGGTCGTAGGCACGTGGCGCGCGGTCCCCGCCCTGCAGCACGTAGTAGAACGACGAGGACAGCAGCAGGGAATCTGAGTAGCGCGTATTCCACCCCAGACCCCAACGCTGCCCTTCCCAGCTCAGCTGGGCATTGCCGTTCCAGGCGATCTGCCGCGCAGGGGCGACTGCAGGATTGCGGACCTGCTCCACCGCTGGACCGGTGTTGGTAGCCTGAACCTTGAAGCTCAGATTGCGTGTCGCTCTCAGCGTCAGCAGCAGCCGCCCGCCGCGCACCTCGCGGATCTCCTGCTGCAGCGAAAAATCCAGGCTTCTGGAAGCCACTTGGCGTAAATTGATGTAGCGCCGGTCGACGAAGGTAATCGGGCCGACGCCGCTGGCATTACCATCCGGCGCGCCGCGCTCAATCAACTCGGGAATCTCACTCTCCAGATTGATGGCATCCTGCGCGGACAGAGCAAAGATGGAGTCCTCCCGTGTGCTTTCCAGATAGTCCAACGACAGGCGCAGGCCGGGCAGCCAGCGCGGCGTGAGAATCAGCCCGATATTGGTCGAGTTGGTGCTCTCGGGAATCAGATCCGGATTGCCGCCGGCAATGTACATCGAAGCGGTGATGACAACTGGCTCCTGGCGTATCGGATCAGTGGCGGAGGTCGGCGGAGCCGTGGACGCGGGTGGATCGCCGGGTGTGACCTGCACCAGGTCTGGAGGCTTGAAGCCGATGCTCCTGGAAACCCGCAGCGCCACATCTTCCACTGGAACATAGCGCAACCCAAACGCATGCAGGCGGGACGTGTTGCTGTATTCCACAGGCCGCGGATCGCCAACGCTGCGAATACCGTCTCGTACTGAACGGTCTACACGGCCTGAACCGAAAATCTCCAGTCTCTTCACCAGGCGCACCGCCTGCTTCGAACCAATCACCGGTACATTCGCTTCGGCGTAACCAGCATAGGAGTTGAACACAAACGGCGCCTGCGGAGAGCCGGGAGGAGCGGTCCCGAAGGTAGGCACTACAGGCTCGCCGGTGAGGCTATTGACAAACACCGCCTCATTGACCGTCGGGGAACGATCCACCCGCGACCACTCAACGCCAGCGGTCAACTGCACCGGACCGGCCGGCAGCTGTACGATCGGGCCAGAGGCCTTGACACTGGAGCCGTAGCTTGCCGTGGTGCCAGTTCTGATGTTCCTGCCCAGGACATAGTCTTCATAGAATTCGGGCGTGGCAAAGGCCGCCACACTCGGGTCCAGGAATGGATTGTATGCGCCCGACAGCAGCGCCGCGTTCCAGCCCTGCAGGGGTTCAACAAAAAGATGATTCAGGTACCGCACATTGTTCTGCGAATAATGCATGTCAAGAAACCCGCGCCACTGCCCGACCTCGCCGAACAGGGTGGAGTTGATCCCCCAGGTGATGTTGCGTGGCCTGT
Source organism: Gammaproteobacteria bacterium (assembly GCA_021773365.1). Classification (GTDB taxonomy): domain Bacteria; phylum Pseudomonadota; class Gammaproteobacteria; order Steroidobacterales; family Steroidobacteraceae; genus JAJFKF01. Next base: position 1,663 of record JAJFKF010000088.1, read on the forward strand.
TGAACAGCTCCGGGCGGCTCATGCTCGGATCGTAGAGGTTGGCCTGGACTTCCAGCCCAAACGGATTGCCTGGAGCGGCGGCTGGAATGTTCGGATGGAGGACTGTGCCGGCCGCACTAAAGAACAAGGGCGCGATGAATGCATAGGTAAATGGCGAATTGGTGAAGCGCAGGGCCGTTGCCGCCTGCGACTGCCCTTCGTTCTGGCCATAGCGATAGTCCAGCGACCAACGCCAGCGATCGTTGATACGCTTATCCAGCCCCAGGGAGAAGGCGATGTTCTGGTCTGAAGTGCCCAGGGCCCCTTTGTTCGAAAACACTGCATTGCTGTCAGCCACATCCGCAAGCTGCAGGTTGTACATGCCCGGCTGAAACGCCGCGAGCCCGCTCCCACCGACGTAACCGGCTGGCACGCTGGTGAAGTTCGAGCCTGGCGCGCCCGGCAGGCTCGCAAACAGATTGCCAGTGGCGGCGGTGGCTTTGATGTTGGGTGTGGCGCCAAAGAGCAGCGTGCGGGTGTAGAGCTGGGAGCCTGGGTCCGATGCGTTGTTCACGAGGGAAAACAGCAGTGCCGGATCGCGCTGCAGAGCCAGCGTGCGAAATCGCTCCGCCGATACGTCGGCGCGATCGCCTACCAGCACCGGCTCATTGTCGTTGTAGCTGGCCGCCAGCCGCAGATTCATTCCCCACATCAGGGGCATGCCATAGGTGAGATTCACCGAGCGCTGCGGGCGCATCACATCCGCAGGCGTCTCGTAGCGAAAAGACAACTGTCCACCCTGATAATCGCGGCGCGTAATGATATTGATCGCCCCTCCGGTGGCATTGGCGCCATAAATGGCGCTGCCGGCCGAGGACAGAATCTCGATGCGCTCGATCGAGGCCAGCGGAATACCGCCCAGGTTAGGCGAAGCGTTGCCTGCGTCGGTGTCGGTGGGCTGGTATTCAGCCGCCATGCGCCGGCCGTTGAGCAGAAACACTGTTTCCGCAGCGCCCCAGCCACGCATTTCAATCTGGTCGTTTCGCGTGAACTGGTAGCCAGTGGCGTCCAGCTCCATGCCGTTGTTATCGCTGAGATTCTGCGGCAGGCGCGTGCGCAGGAACTCACGCAGGTCGACCGCACCGGAGGATTCGATGTCCCGGGCGGTGAATACGGTGAACGGCAGGACATCATCTTCGGTACGCGTCAGGTCAAGATTGCCGGTGCTGAAGGCCGGCGGCATCTCCTCGCGCTGACCCTCGACCACCACCTGGTTTCCCTCGTCCGTCTCCGTCGGGTCGGTTTTAGCCCGTCTTTGCCGATTCGAGGGGTAGGGAACCGGCAAGTGCTTGATTGACATAGGGCCCACCCCCGCAGGTCTGCACTACACGGGGGTGGCTTCGGCGGCCTGCCTGGCGGTGATCTTCGGCGGAGGTTGCTGAGGCA
>JAJFKF010000089.1 GCA_021773365.1 Gammaproteobacteria bacterium
GCAGCCACCGCCGCGCGGAAAGACCCAAGGTCTGCACTACAGCTATTTTTGACCTCTGCGCGCTCCCAAGTGCTTGATCCGTCTACAGCCCGCCCCCGTGAAATCCCGGAAATCAGGGGCGAATCGGCAAAGACGGGTTAAAGCCGACGTAGTCCGTATCAGCCGTCAGTGCGTTGAGCTTGCGCGAATAGCGGGTCTGCCGGGTCAGCAGGCCGTAGAAGTCGAAACTGCCGAAGCGGCCGGCATTGAAGGTGTAGTTGGCCTGCATGTCCCAGGCCTCCACCGAACTGCGTTCGATGTTCACCAACGAGAGGTTCAGCAAGGTGATGGGGCCGGCCCAATCCGGCGGGTCACCGGGCAGGTTCGGCCCGCGTATCACGCGCCCGGGATACTGCGCCTCGTGCGTGAGAATGTCCACGATGCCGATCTCGTTGACCTTGTCGATGCGGGTGTAGTCGAGCGATACACGCAGTGCCGGCAGCGCCCGGGGCGTGAAGATCAGACCCGCTGAATAGGAGTCGGAGTCTTCGGGCAGCAGGTCGGGATTGCCCCCGGTGATGATGGTCTGCGGCGGTGGCGTAAGCGGACCGAAAAAACCGCCGCGGCGCGGGTCGGCTGCGAAGTATATGGCCGGATTCTCCCTGATGATCTTGCCGATCTGCCCCACGGACGGGGGCAGAAAGCCGTAGGCGTAGCTGCTGCGCAGCGCCACCGACTCCACGGGCTGGTAGCGGAAACCAAAGGTGTAACCGTTGGCGCTGCTTCCGGCCGTGCTGTACGGGATAGGCGCGGCCGGATCGAGCGGCAGCGTGTAGCCGCCGGTCCGGGTGCTGCGCGTGGTGTGCTCGTCGCGGCGCACCGAGGCCTGCAGTTCCAGGCCGCGCAGCAGAGGCCGCGCATTGGCATGCGAAACGAGCGGAACGAAAGTCTCCACGTAGTAGCTGCGCGTCCGGCTGGAACGTTCGGGATAGAAGTAGTCGATTGTTCCATTGACTCCCGGCACAAAGCGTCGCGAGACTGCATCTTCGGCGGTGTGCGTGCGCTGCTCGATGACCCCTGAAAGCGTCAGCGGACCGCCGGGCAGGCGGAACAGTGGTCCGGACAGGCGCAGTGTGGCAGTGGTCATGCTGGACTTCGCAGGTCCGTCAACGGCGCTGGGGTACTCGAGCAGGTATGGGGAGTAGTCCTGAAAATAGACATTGGTGTCCTGCAGCACGTCGACGGCGCCGTTGGCAATGGCGTCGTCCACGCCCGGCGCCTCGGGACCGAAGGTATCCATGCGGATGGGCGCGCCGCCCAGAGATGTCGAGGAAGTGGCGCCGTAGCCGTACTCAAGCTGAGCCGCCCAGTCCAACGGCAGGCGCAGCATGGCGCCGGCGGTGGTGGACAGCGATTCACTTTCAAAGGTGGTCAGCACGCTGACCCCGGGAGACGGAAAGGTGACAGTTATGTCAGTGGTAAACGGATTGTTCGGCGCACTGGCCAGCACCTGCCCCGTGCCGCCCACGATCGCGTAGGCGGCACGGCCTTCGTTGTTACCGTAGGAAGCGTCGAGAAACAACGACAGATACTCGCTGAAATCGCGACGCGCGTTCAGGCTGGCTGACTTTGTCACCGGCCCGTTCAGGATGCTGCGACCCTTGCCGTTGTAGTCGTTGGCGAGGTCGATGTTGTAACTGCCCGCATTGGCGACCAAACCCTGCACCCCGTCGAGCGCCACCCCACGATAGCCGATAGGAATATGCGTGATGGACGAGCCGAGGGAACTGCCTCCGTATTCAGGCTTGAGCACGAGTTCCTGGAACTCGCGCACTGCCGGACTGAATTCGCTGCTGCGGATATTGGTCACATAGCCGCCAATCACCGGGGCGAAGGTGCCAGCATAATAATCAGGCCGATTGGCCAGGATGTGCTGGCGCTGGCGCACGGTAAAACCCCGATCGCCATCCCGCAGCTCGTTGCTGTCCGAGTAGCCGGCGGAAAACTGCACTTCCGTGAGTCCACCCTCGAGAGTAAAGCCCGCCATCGCCTGTATGGAACGGCGCGCAAAGTCACTGTCGAACGTATTGTCATAGCCGGCCCTGACTTCCAGCCCGCGGTAGTCGGTCCTGAGAATGATGTTGATGACCCCGCCGGTGGCGCCACCGCCGTAGATCCCCGAGGCGGTCGTGGGCAGCACCTCGATGCGCTCCACCATGGCAAGCGGAATGCCGTTGATGTCAGGCTGGCCGAAATCATCGGTGCCGATGATGGCCGACACGCCCGGCCGGCGGCGGCCGTTGATCAGTATCAGGGTCTCATCCGCTCCAAGGCCGCGCAGATCGATGACGCTCTGGTTGCTGCCCGATGTGACATCCTGGCTATTGGAATCGCGCCGGGTGTTCATGGGCAGGCGCGTCTTTAGAAACTCCTCGAGGTTGACGGCGCCGGAGCGCCCGATCTCCTCAGCGGTGAACACCACATAGGGCTGAACGTCGTCCTCGGTGCGGCGAATATCGGCGTTGATGTTCAGCCGCCTGCCGGGCACGAGCATCTCCGGAACGCCCTTCCCGGTCTGCGGGGTATCGGTGGTTGTCGTGCCGGCCGCCTGCTCCTGCTGCTCCCCGACCTGCGGGATCATGCCATGGTCCGCCGTCACCCGCGCCAACTGCGTGGAGCGCGAGGCCTGGTGCGAACCGGCCGCTTCCGGCGGATCTTTCCGCACCAGCCCGACGGTATTCTCGCCCATCAGCCTGAAGGACAGCCCGGAGTTGCCCAGGAGTTTCTTCAGCGCCTCACGCACGGTGGTTCTGCCTGACACTCCGCCGGTCTTCAGATCACGCACGTCGGCGCCGGCGGTAACCACCTGCATGCCCGTCTGCGCGGAAAACTCCAGCAGCGCCGAAGTCAGCGCCTGCGCGGAGAT
>JAJFKF010000090.1 GCA_021773365.1 Gammaproteobacteria bacterium
GCAGCCACCGCCGCGCGGAAAGACCCAAGGTCTGCACTACAGCTATTTTTGACCTCTGCGCGCTCCCAAGTGCTTGATCCGTCTACAGCCCGCCCCCGTGAAATCCCGGAAATCAGGGGCGAATCGGCAAAGACGGGCTAACAAGCGCGTCAAGTTCGCACGCTCCGCGTGCCCGACTAGCAAAAGCGAGGCGCTTTTGCTCGCGGCTTACGCGCGGCGTTAGCCGGCCCGGCAACAATGAAGGAAACCGCATGCGACTACTTGCTTTAGGCGGCGTTGCTGGGCCGCTCCTCTTCATCACGACCGTCGCTGTTTCGGCAGCGCTCAGACCAGACTATCGTCATACCAGCGCTTTCATCAGCGAACTCGGCGCCACCACCACAACCTACGCGGACTTGATGAACTACGCCGGATTCCTACCCACTGGATTATTGCTCGTCGCATTCAGCGTGGCGCTAGCATACCTTCTTCCTCGAGACCGGGTCACGAGGCTGGGGGTCATCCTGGTCGGTATCTCAGGCGCTGGAGTATCATTGTCTGGTATTTTCTCATGCGACGCCGGTTGCCCTCAGACCGGCGGTACCGTCGAGAATCTAGTTCACAACGCTATCGGACCAATTACGTTCGCTTCTCTTAGCATCGGGGCGGGTGTTCTCGGGTTTCGGTTCCGGCGCAGCCCGGTATGGCGTAGCTTGTCGGTCTATTCGGTGCTATCCGGCGCTGCTGGCTTGGGCTTGCTGGCCGTACTTGCAGGCTCGATTGAATCCCGCGAACTAACCGGACTTTGGCAGCGCCTCCTTCTTGCTGTGCTCTTCTTATGGTGCGCCGTTGTCAGCGTACGGGCATTTCTGCAGCGCACACGCGAGAGATAAAGCGCCAAGTCCAAACTGCCGCAGCCGCGGCACTAAGCTCAACCGTCAGGGACGCCCTGAAGAAGTCCCTGCTCCACCAGGCCTTCAGCGGAGTCTTGTAATACGCTTGACACATAACTTGACTAATGCTTGACTCACCGCCATGGCCTGCGCACCGCAATTCACCATCAGCTCACGCCTGCTCTCACTGGTGGAGCAGGTGGCCGTGCTGCGGGAGCGGATACAGGGCGCGGCGGTGGAGTTGTCGTGGATTCCGGCGTTGCAAAAGGACACGCGCACACGCAACGGCCATGCATCCACCGCCATCGAGGGCAATCCACTGACCCTCGAGCAGGTCCGCGCGCTGGAGGATGGGCACGAGCTGTCCGCCGTGGATGCCCGCCCGCAGCGGGAGGTGCTGAACTACTTCGCCGGACTGCGCTACGTGGAAAAGCACGTGAAGAAGAAAGTCATCCGGCACGAGGACATCTTCGCCCTGCATCGCCTGCTGGCGGACACCGTGATGGACCAGGGCGAGGCGGGGCGCTACCGGATGATTGCAGTCCGTGTGGGCAAGCATGTCCCGCCGGCCGCCGCTTCGGTCTCCGGTCTGATGTTTGAACTGCTGGAATGGTGGAACAAGGACGCTGCGGAGCTATCGCCGGTGCTCAGTTCCGCCATCCTGCACTATCAGTTCGAGTGGATACATCCCTTTGCTGATGGCAACGGACGCGCAGGGCGCGCGCTGGCGCTGTGGGAGCTGTATCGGCGCGGCTTTGACAGCCATCACATCTTTTCCGTGGACGAATACTACTGGCAGGATCGTCCTGCCTATTACAAGGCACTGGATGATGTCCGACGGGCGGGCGAAGATCTCAGCGGATGGCTGGAGTACTGCGCCGAAGGCCTGCGCCAGACGCTGGAGCGCACCTGGACGCGAGTGCAGGCATGGGATGTCAAAGCGCAGCAGAAGCTGGTACTGCGCCCACGTCAGGAACAACTGCTCAAGCTGCTGCGGGATCACGGCAGCATGACGCCGGCGGAACTGTGGAGTGCGCTGGAAATCTCCCGGCAGGGCGCGATGGACTTGCTGCGTCCGTTGCTGGAGGCTGGATTGGTGGAAAAGGTTGGCAGCAAGAAGACGGGGCGCTACACGCTTAGGCAGCCATGAACGAAGCGGAAACCAGGGCGGAACACATCTGGGACCCGTAATGACGCCCAGCAAATCGCTGGAGTGCACTCGTTTGTCAACTGTAGGTCACCCCGACTCGCACAAGCGCCTTTGCTCGCGGCGCAGCGGCGGCGTTGTGCATCTCGATAACGCGCGTCACGTCAATGATGATAATCACTCGCCTAAGAGGTCGTTGGAAGCAGAGGCTGGACGTGTAGTTACAGTGTAGGTACAATTGCGGCGCCATGATGGACCTGGTGTTTGAATGGGACGAAAGGAAGAACCGTGCCAACCGGAAAAAGCACGGTGTCTCATTTGAGGAGGCGCGCAGTGCCTTTCTCGACGAGAACGCCCGGGTCATGCCTGATCCGGAGCATTCCCGGGGCGAAGAACGCTTCGTCCTGCTTGGCCTGAGCGCGTCTGTTCACATTCTTGTCGTGTGCCACTGCTATCGCGAAGATGAGTCGGTCATACGCATCATTTCCGCTCGGAAGGCAGACCGGGAGGAGCAACGTCAGTATCGCTGGTGGCTACGATGAAGAAACGCTACGACTTCTCCAAATCTGCAAAGAATCCTTATCTGCGCAAGCCGAAGAAGCAGCTTACGATTCGGCTGGATGAGGATACGATCGACTATTTCCGCGACCTGGCCGAGAAGAACGGCATTCCATATCAGAACCTCATCAATCTATATCTGCGCGATTGCGTGCAATCAGATCGCAAGCTGAACATGAAATGGGAGTGACTTCCAACCATCAATGCAAGGCAAAGCAATGACAGTTCTCGTAGCAGGCGCCAGCGGCGCCACCGGTCGGCATCTGGTGCAGCAGCTGCTCGATCGCGGGCACGATGTCAGAGTCATCGTCAGGTCAAAGGCCGGGCTGCCCGCGGCGCTGCACGACCACCCGCGTCTTGCCATCACCGAGGCCGGTGTCCTGGATCTCAATGAGGCGGAACTCTCCCGGCTTGTCCATGGCTGCACTGCCGTTGCCTCCTGTCTCGGGCACACCCTCAGCTTCAAGGGCATCTATGGCCAGCCCCGCTGGCTGGTAACCGACGCCACCCGCCGGTTGTGCGCTGCCATCAGGGCAGACAAGCCGGCCACGCCGGTCAGGTTTGTGCTCATGAACTCCAGCGGCAACAGCAATCGTGACCTACACGAACCGATTTCGCTAGCGCAGAAGTGCGTGATCGGTCTGCTGCGGCTGCTGCTGCCACCGCATGTTGACAATGAACAGGCCGCCGACTTTCTGCGGACCACTGTCGGCCAGACTGACGCATTGATCCAGTGGGCCGCAGTCCGGCCTGACTCATTGATCACCGAGGATCACGTCACCGGATATAAGGCATTTCCCTCGCCGATCCGCAGCGCGATATTCAATGCGGGCACCGTAAGCAGAATCAATGTCGCCCATTTCATGGCTGAGCTGATGACCAACGACACGTTGTGGAACAGGTGGAAGGGGCAGATGCCGGTTCTCTATGGCGAGGAATTGTCCGGCTGATCAATAGCTCTGGAGGCCAATGGAATGAACAAACTGATTGCCGCGGGAATAATTCTGGCGCTCGCGTATTTCGGCGGCGTCAGGACTGGATTAATTCCGGCGCTGCACGATGCCGGTATCAGCAGTACCCGCGAGTCCGGCGACTACAGCAACGGCAACAGCGCCGACCGGATACTGGCGGCCGCCTTCGAGAATCACCGCAGCAATATTCAGGTTCAAGGCAGTGGCCGCGTCACCAAAGTTCTGGCCGACGACAACGATGGCAGCCGGCACCAACGTTTTATCGTTCAGCTCGGCTCGGGGCAAACCCTGCTGGTGGCACACAACATTGATCTGGCTGATCGGGTTGCCGCCCTCAAGGAAGGCGATCATGTCGAGTTCAATGGTGAGTACGAATGGAACGCCCGCGGCGGCGTCATCCACTGGACCCACCACGATCCCCAGGGCAGGCATCCCGGCGGATGGATAAAGCACAACGGCCATACCTATAGATGACCACTGGACTCCAACCCTCCAACCATGAAAACTCCGCCCCATGAAGCGCGTCATCGCCATCACCAACCAGAAGGGCGGGGTTGGTAAAACCACCACCGCCGTCAATCTGGCCGCCTCCCTGGCTGCGACGAAGCGCCGGGTCCTGCTTATCGACCTGGATCCCCAGGGCAACACCACCATGGGCGTGGGCGTGGACAAGCACACCGTCGACCGTACTTCGGCCGGCGTGCTGCTGGGCGAATACGAGGCAGCCACCGCGCTGGTGGGCGTGGAGCAGGGTGGTTTCACCCTTCTGCCCGGCAGCGATGAGCTGACCGCCGCCGAAGTCGGTCTGCTGGCCGTGCCCTCCGGCCGTGAAACTCGCCTGCGCGAGGCCCTGAAGGACATCCGCGGGCTGTACGACGTCATTCTCATCGACTGTCCGCCGGCATTGAACATGCTCACCGTCAACGCCCTCGTCGCGGCCGATGGCGTGCTGGTGCCCATGCAATGCGAGTACTACGCCCTGGAGGGCCTGTCGGCGCTGGTGAATACCATCGAGCAGATCCGCGCCAGCATCAATCCGGAGCTGGAAATCACGGGCATCCTGCGCACCATGTACGACGCGCGGAACAACCTGGCCACCGAGGTGGCCGCCCAGCTTATCCAGCATTTCGGCGACAAGGTCTTCCGCACCATCATCCCGCGCAATGTGCGCCTGGCCGAGGCGCCGAGCTTCGGCCGCCCCGTCCTTTTCCATGACAAGGACTCCCGCGGCGCCCTGGCCTACCTGGCCCTGGCCGGGGAGATGCTGCGCCGGGACGATGAAGCCGCCGCGCACCCGACAGAAGAAAGTGGCTAAACTTCCGCGCCATGGCGGCCAAGAAAACTGGTTTGGGCAGAGGTCTGGAGGCACTCCTCAGCCAACCCGCGGTATCCACCCCGAAAACAACCGATAAGCCCTCCCCCACGGCCGCAACCGCCGCCGAATCGGCGCACAGCCCCGTTTCCGGTGAGGAACTGGCGAGAATTCCGCTGGATCTGCTGCAGCGTGGCCGTTATCAGCCGCGCCTGGACATGCGTCCGGAGAGCCTGCAGGAGCTGGCTGACTCCATCCGCGCGCAGGGGGTGGTGCAGCCCATCGTGGTGCGGCCGGTGTCGACCGATGGCCCGCGGAGCAGCCATCGCTACGAAATCATCGCTGGCGAGCGCCGCTGGCGCGCGGCCCAGATCGCCGGTCTGCAGGACATCCCCGCCGTGATTCGCCAGGTCGCCGACAAGGCGGCCGTGGCCATGGCGCTGATCGAGAATATCCAGCGTGAGGACCTCAATCCCCTGGAGGAGGCGCGCGCCCTGGAGCGGCTGATCCAGGAATTCGAAATGACCCATCAGCAGGCCGCCGAGGCCGTGGGGCGCTCCCGGGTGGCCGTCAGCAACCTGCTGCGCCTGCTGGATCTGGTGGACGACGTCAAAACCCTGCTGGAAGAGCGGCGGCTGGAAATGGGCCATGCCCGCGCGCTGCTGGCCCTGCCTGCGGGCCGCCAGCAGGCCGAGGTGGCGCGGCTGGTGGCCACAAAAGGGCTGACCGTGCGTGAAACCGAGGCGCTGGTGCGACGCATGAACGACCATGCCGCAGGGGGGCAGACGGCGCAGGGGCAGGGCGAGGCGCAGCCGGACCCGAATATCCGCCGCCTGCAGGACGATCTGACCGACAAGCTCGGCGCCAAGGTCGCCATCCAGCATGGCAACCGCGGCCGGGGCAAGCTCGTCATTGCCTACAACAGTCTCGATGAGCTCGACGGCATCCTGTCGCACATTCAATAACGTTCCGTTTTTAGCCTTGAGCCGCGCAGAAGCCCCTCCTATAATGCGCGGCCTTTGCGGAGGGGGCCTTCCCTGACGCCAGAAAACGCCACATCGCCGCCCATCGGTCCGCATTTGACATACAGAGGCTGCATCGTGGCGTTTTTGCTGCCGAAGTGAACGATCTCGACCTTAAAGGCGCGCGCCGCCTCGCATTGCGGATGGCGTTGGGCCAGCTCGCGGTAACCGCACTGCTGGCCGTGTTGTTCGGGTTCTGGAAGGACGCTGTTGACGCCTTCTCGGCGCTGGTCGGCGGAGGTATCGGCATCGCCGGCGGACTGGCGATGGTGGCGTTGATGTTCCGCGAGCCCGCGCAGGGCCTGTCGGCGCAGGATGCCGCGCAACGGGTGGTGCGCAACGCCTACAAGGGCGAGGCCGCCAAGCTCGGACTGACCGTGGTCCTGTTCGTGCTGGTGCTGAATTTTCTCGAGCTGTCGGCGTTGCCGCTGTTCGTAACATATATCGCGACCCTGCTGGTGCACTGGGTCGCCCTGGTGAAAACGTAGAACAAACCGACATCATGGCTGCCGAACATTCCGCACCCGCTAGCGCGAACGACTACATTGTCCATCATCTGGGCTTCCTGCAGCATGAAACCCCGTGGGGCGTCATGCACGTGGACAGCATTTTCTTCTCCGTGCTGCTGGCTGTGCTGTTCGGTGGCAGTTTCTGGCTGGCGGCGCGCAAAGCCACCGCCGGGGTGCCGGGCAAGTTCCAGAACTTCGTCGAACTCATCGTCGAGTTCGTCGATACCCAGGTCAAGGAAACCTTTCACGGCTCCAGCCGCCTGATCGCGCCGCTGGCGCTGACCATCTTCTGCTGGGTATTCCTCTTCAATTTCATGGACCTGGTGCCGGTGGACCTGCTGCCCTGGGCGGCCGGGGGTGTGGGCATTCACAGCCTGAAGGTCGTGCCCAGCACGGACCTGAACGTGGTGTTCGGCATGTCAATCACCGTCTTCCTGCTGGTGATGTTCTACAGCATCAAGATCAAGGGTGCGGGCGGCTTCGCCAAGGAGCTGCTGTTCCATCCCTTCGGCGTGTGGGGTATGCCGGCCAACCTGCTGCTGAACATCATCGAGCATCTGGCGCGCCCGGTTTCACTGGCGCTGCGTCTGTTCGGCAACCTCTTCGCGGGTGAAATGATCTTCCTGCTGATCGCGGTGCTCACCCTGGGGTGGGGCGCGGCGGAGCTGTTCAGTTGGGGTGGAATCGCGGCGCTGTTCGGGCAGATCATCCTCGGGCTGGCCTGGGCGATCTTTCATATTCTGATCATTACTTTGCAGGCGTTTATTTTCATGATGCTGACGATCGTGTACCTGAGTATGGCGCACGAGCATCACTGACAAACGCCTCTAAGAAGGGGGCCGGGGGGGGGTTACCCCAAATAAAAGGGGGGGGTAACCCAGAAAAATGGTTTAAAAACCCCCCCCCCCCGAGAGCAGCACAACGGGTGT
>JAJFKF010000010.1 GCA_021773365.1 Gammaproteobacteria bacterium
ACAACGCCCTGCAACGGCTGATCCCGGCACCACCGTCACAGCCCCTGCTTCAAACTGGCCTCCATGAACTGATCCAGCGCCCCATCCAGCACCGACTGGGTGTTGCCCACCTCCACACCGGTGCGCAGGTCCTTGATGCGCGACTGGTCGAGCACGTAGGAGCGGATCTGGTTGCCCCAGCTCACATCCGATTTTGACTCCTCCAGCACCCGCGCGGCGGCGTTGCGCTTGTTGACCTCCAGCTCGTAGAGCTTGGCCTTGAGCATCTTCATTGCCGTGGCGCGATTCTTGTGCTGGCTGCGCTCGCTCTGACACGCTACCACTATTCCTGAGGGCATGTGCGTAATGCGCACCGCCGATTCGGTCTTGTTCACATGCTGGCCGCCGGCGCCGCTGGAACGGTACACATCAGTGCGCAAATCCGCCGGATTGATCTCGATATCGATGTCGTCGTCCACCTCGGGGGAGACGAACACCGACGCAAACGAGGTGTGGCGACGGTTGCCGGAATCGAAGGGGGATTTTCGCACCAGACGGTGCACGCCGGTTTCGGTACGCAACCAGCCGTAGGCGTACTCGCCCTGCACGCTCACCGTCGCACCCTTGATGCCCGCCACCTCGCCACCGCTCTGGTCGATGATCTCGGTGGTGAAACCGCGGGTCTCGGCCCACCGCAGGTACATGCGCAGCAGCATCTGCGCCCAGTCCTGAGCCTCGGTACCCCCGGCGCCGGCCTGGATGTCGAGAAAGGCACTGTTAGGGTCCATCTGATCGGAGAACATGCGCCGCAACTCCAGCGCGCGCACCTTTTCCTCAAGATCTTCCATATCGGACTCGACGCCGGCCAGTGTGGCGGCATCGCCCTCCTCGATGGCCATCTCCAGCAGTTCGCTGGTATCCCGCACGCCAGTGGACAGCGTGTCGAGGGTGCCAATCACCTCTTCGAGGCGGGCACGCTCGCGACCCAGTGCCTGGGCTTTCTCCGGCTGGGTCCACACGGCAGGCTCTTCCAGCTCCCGCCGCACTTCAACAAGGCGATCATGATTTTTCTCGTACTCAAAGATACCCCCTTAAGGTGCTCGAACGATCATCGAGCTCCTTGAGTACGCGGCGCAGCTGTGTGGGTTCCATTGCGGTCGAAGTGGCCAGAGAGAAAGGAAGTGAATGTTAGCTTGCATCATCGCCCGGCGGTAGGTTTGCGCACCGCCAATGTCTACGCCGTGGCGAGATGTTCCACCAGCAGCTGCAGGCGCCGCGCGCCCAGATATTCATTGACGTCCAGCCGGTAGGCCAGATGCACGCGCCCCTGCGGCAGTTCGGCTTTGCCCGCGGCACCGTCCAGGTAGCGGAAGGCGATGGCATCGTGAATCTCACCGCCGCGTTCCGGACTGACGCGAAGCTTCAGATGTCGTTCACCGACGATGCGCGCGTGCCTGATCACGAAGGCGCCATCGAAGGCGGGCTCGGGAAAACCCTGGCCCCAGGGGCCGGCATCGCGCAGTTCCAGCGCCGTGGACAGGGACATTTCCTCGGGCGCCAGTTCGCCGTCGCTGTCGACCAGCCCCTGCGCGGCAGGGTCCAGCCAGCGGCCGCATTCCTCGACAAAGGCTGCTTCGAAGGCCGCCAGCGCGCTTTCGCGCAGCGTCAGGCCCGCAGCCATGGCGTGACCACCGAATTTCTCGATCAGACCGGAATGGCGGGTGGCCACCGCATCGAGTACATCGCGGATATGCACGCCGGGCACCGAGCGGGCTGATCCGCGCAGCATCATCTCGGGGGCCGCGCCGTCCTCCCCGGTGCTCTCCTCGGCCTTGGCAAGGGCGACGACCGGACGGTGGACGCGATCCTTGATCCGTGAGGCCACCAGACCCACCACGCCCTGGTGCCAGCCGGGGTCATACAGGCACAGTGCCGCCGCCAGGCCGCCGCTGTCGATTCTGACGCGGCGCACGGCGGTCAGTGCCTCCTCCTGCATCCGCTGCTCGATCTCGCGGCGCTCATCATTGAGATCGCCCAGGCGCGCCGCCAGTGTGCGGGCCGTGGCCGCATCGTCGCTCAGCAGACATTCGATGCCGATGGACATGTCATCCAGGCGTCCGGCGGCATTGAGCTTGGGCGCCACGGCAAAACCCAGGTCCTGCGCCACCAGCCACTTTGGCTGACGCCTGGATAGCTCCAGCAGTGCCGTGATGCCCGGCACACAGCGGCCGGCCCGGATCCGCTTCATACCCTGATTGACCAGCACACGGTTGTTGCGATCGAGCGGCACCAGGTCCGCCACCGTGCCCAGCGCCACCAGATCCAGGCATTCAGCCACCGCCGCACCACCGGGGCCGGGCAGCCCGTCCGCCTGCATGCGCCTGGCAAGCGCGGCCATGAGATAGAAGGCCACGCCCACGCCGGCCAGCGCGCGACTGCCAAAGCGGCTGCCGGGAAGGTTCGGATTGACGATGGCCGTGGCCGGCGGAATCTGTTCGCCCGGCAGATGGTGATCGGTCACCAGCACATCGATGCCGTGGCGCGCCGCCTCGGCAACGCCGGCATGGCTGGAGATGCCGTTGTCCACCGTGATGATCAACCCGGGGCGCTGCTCGGCAGCCTGCGCCACGATGCCCGGTGTCAGGCCGTAGCCATAGCGGAAGCGGTTCGGCACCAGATAGCCCACCTGGGCGAAGCCCAGCCGGCGCAGGCAGCGCACCACCAGCGCCGTGCTGGTGGCGCCGTCGGCGTCGAAATCGCCAATCACCAGGATGGCGCTCTCGCGGGCATGGTGGTGCAGCAGCAGCTGCACGGCGGTATCCACGCCATCCAGGGTACCGACAGGCAACAGCTGGTCGAGCGCCAGATTCAGCTCATCGGCGCGCTGCAGACCGCGCGCGGCATAGACGCGACGCAGGACGGGATTGAGGTCGGGAGCGAATTCGGCGGGCGGCGAGCAGGAGCGGCGGCGGATGGTGCGTGTTGTCATTGAATTTCGACCCGGGGCCTGCGTATCGTACCCGCATGAAATTCGCATTTACAGTGGAGCGCAGCGAAGACATCAATCTGATCCGCGCCTATTCGGCGGGCGAGATCCAGGTGCAGGAGCATCATATCCGCAGCAGCGTGATACTCAGCGCCGGACGGATTGAATTTGACTGGCCGCCAGCCTCGTTCGCTGAACTCACCGCCGAGCACCTGCTTGCGGCCATCGCACTGGAGCCGGAAGTGATCCTGCTGGGAACCGGCGCGCGGCAGTGCTTTCCGCCATCGCGGATTCTGGCGCCCGTGTATGAGGCGGGCATCGGCATCGAGGTGATGGACACACCCGCGGCCTGCCGCACCTACAACGTTCTGGTACAGGATGGGCGACGCGTGGCGGCAGCGCTTATCATCAATGACACAAACATTGACGCCACAAACGTCAGGACAACAAACGAAGGGAACTGAGACAGGCCGGCAGACATTGCCGGGAGAAGACACAGGGGAACAAAGCTTCAATCCGCAGCCATTCGTTGCTCGCGCTGGAGTCCCCGAACAGCGGTTCTTGCTTGTTATTCTTTCTTGCTTCTTGTTCTGAAAGAAATCCCCTTCGCCCCTGTGTCTTCTCCCCGCCTGTCTTTGTTTGACGACATGGTACTCAGCGGCCCTGCGATTGCAATATATTCATACCCGCACAGGCGAATCTGGAACCGGTCTAATTCTGCGCCCGCGGCAGGTACTGCAAGGGGTCCACGGGCTGACCGTTGATGCGGATTTCGAAGTACACGGCCGGTTGTTGCCCGGGGCCGATGCCCATCTCGGCGATGGCCTGTCCCGCCGCCACCTGATCGCCCTCCTTCACCAGCAGTGCCTGGTTGTGCCCATAGGCGCTGAGAAACACTTCGGTGTGCTTGATGATAATCAGCTGGCCGAAGCCGCGCAGGCCGCTGCCGGTATAGACGACCTTGCCAGGCGCAGCGGCCTTCACCGCCTGTCCCTCGTCACCGGCAATCAGCAGACCAGGAGCTCCGGCGCGCGTCTGCGCGGCGCCCCGCGCCGGCCACTGCCACGCAGCCACGCGCTGATCTGGCGGAATGTTTGTTGGTGTGCGCGCGGCAGGCGCAGGACGGCTGGCGCCGGCTGTACGCGGCTCGCCGCGCCGGGAGGGCGATTCGCCGGGCGGATACAGGCGCAATACCTGTCCCGGGTAGATGCGGAAGTCAGTTGGCAGGCGATTCCAGCGGGCCAGCTTCTGATAGTCCAGACCATGACGCCACGCAATCGAATACACGGTATCGCCGCTGCGCACCGTGTAGGTGGCCGGCAGCACCGGACGCGAATAGCGCTCGCCGCACCCTGCCAGCTGCAATAACGCCAGCGCCAGCAATGCGCAGGCCGCCACACGCGCCGGCGCGATCCCGCGCTCGCCTGCATGTCGGTCGGGTCTCACGGGGTGCAGTTATACCGAGCCCTGGATGAGAGGCACAAATGCCACCGCCCCCAGACGCTGGCGCTCGAGCTTGTCCTCCTTGCGCACAATCCGTACCAGCTCCTGCTCGCCCTCCGGGCCGACGGGCACCACCATGCGCCCGCCCACGGCCAGCTGTGCCAGCAGCGCCTCGGGAATGGCATGCGGAGCGGCGGCCACCAGGATGCCGTCATAGGGGCCGTGCAGCGCCCAGCCCTGCGCCCCGTCGCCATGGCGAAAGCGCACATTGCGGACATCCAGTTCCTTCAGGCGCTCGCGCGCCCGGTCCAGCAGGGGCGCGATGCGCTCGATGGAAAACACCTTGCCCACCAGGGGCGCGATGACCGCAGTCTGATAGCCGCAGCCGGTACCGACTTCCAGCACCTTCTCCAGCGGCGGACCTTCCAGCAGCGCTTCGGTCATGCGCGCCACGATCCACGGCTGGGAAATGGTCTGGCCGTAACCGATGGGCAGGGAGACATCCTCGTAGGCGCGACTGGAAAGCGCCTCGTCGACAAACAAATGCCGCGGCACGCTGCGGATGCGGTCAAGAACCGATGCGTTGCGGATACCCGTCTCGCGCAGTCGCTGCACCAGCCGTTCGCGCGTGCGCGCGGAAGTCATGCCGATGCCGCTGACGCGCGGATCAACCATCGGCCCGCCCCAGCCACTGCTTCAGCCCGTCCAGCGCCGCATGGCGGGTGAGGTCGATCTGCAGCGGCGTAATTGACACGAAGCCCTCGCTCACGGCACGGAAATCAGTGCCCGGTCCGGCATCCTGCCCGCCACCGGCAGGCCCTACCCAGTAGATGGGCCGTCCGCGCGGATCGGCGGCCGGCACCACGGGCTTGGAGCGATGGCGATTGCCCAGCCGCGTGGCCTGCCAGCCGCGCAACTCATCGTAGGGCAGGTCGGGCACGTTGACGTTGAGAATGGTCGAGCCATGCAGCGGCTCGCGAATAATGCGTTCGACCAGCTCGCAGGTCACCCGCGCGGCGGTGCCGAAGTGCCGCGGTCCGCCGGTCTCGGTGTGCAGCGACACGGCGATGGTGGGCAGGCCGAGAAAGCGGCCCTCGATGGCTGCGGCCACGGTGCCTGAATACAGCACATCGTCGCCGAGGTTGGCACCGTCATTGATTCCGGATACAACCATCTCGTGCTCGAAGTCGAACAGCCCCGAGATCGCCAGGTGTACGCAGTCGGTGGGTGTGCCATTGACGAAATAGACGTTCTCGTCAGCCTGAAAGACGCGCAGTGGCACCTCCAGGGTCAGGGAGTTGCTCGCACCGCTGCGGTTGCGCTCAGGGGCCACTACGGTCACCTGCGCAAATGTCCCCAGGGCTTCGGCCAGCTGGCGAATGCCCTCGGCGCGATAGCCGTCATCGTTGCTCAGCAGAATCTTCACTGGACGTTTTTATCGTGAGGCCGCCGCATCCCCTGCTGTGCTGGTGGCCGGTGAAATCGGAGCGACACTATACTGCAAGCGTTACAACGGAGTCACCGCGATGAGTGCGGACCAGGGCAACGATACCGACAATGGCGCCGAACAGCGCCTGTTTCGCGAGGCCATGCGCAATGTCAAGGCCGGCGCTGCCGCGCCCGCGCCTCCGCGCAACCCGAAGCCGCGACCCCGGGCGCGATTCAGACGACTGGATGACGCGGCCGTGCTGGCCGAGAGCCTGCAACCGCGGCCGGGCGATCACTACCTGGAAACCGGCGAGGAAGTCAGCTTCCGCCGCCAGGGTGTGCAGGAGTCGGTGCTGAGGAAACTGCGCACCGGCCAGTACCGGCTCGATGCGGAAATCGACCTGCATGGACTGACGGCCGCGGAGGCGAAGCAGGCACTGCGTGAGTTCCTGCAGGCCATGCAACACGAGCAGGCACGCTGCGTGCGGGTCATACACGGCAAAGGACACCGCTCCGGGCACAACGGACCGGTGCTGAAGTCAGCGGTGCAGGTGGTGCTGCAGAAAATCGATGCGGTGGTGGCGTTCGCCTCGGCGCGGCCGGTGGATGGCGGGACGGGCGCGATGTATGTGCTGCTGAAGTATTGAGATGCAGCGGAATCGCGACCGAACCCATCGAAAGACTCTCGGCCGGGTCTGCCTGTCGGGAAGGGGTTTCGGGGCTGTGTGAGGCAGGAGCCGAACCCAGAGCCTACAGGGACGTACTTGCGGCGGCGCCGAAACTCCTTCCCGACAGGCAGACCCGGCCCGGCATGACTTCGAACATCCCCGGATCTCGTCAGACTCAGCGCCATCGAGACTCAAGCCGTGCCTCACTCAGAAGACATATATTGACTGTACTGAATAAATGGCAGGCAATTATGCAGTACGGTCAAGCACCTCTTAGCCTCATCATTAAACAGGCGTTTACTCTTCCAGAAGCGGCAGCGATTCCAGCGCGGCTGCAACCGTTTCAGCGCCCTTGATCAGGCTTTCCACCAGCGTCGCGTCACCCTCGAAATGCCCTTCGTACTCTGCAACGTTGCGCTGCTCGTGCGCCTTCGAAAGTATGCGCCAGATTTCGGCGGGCACACCCAGCGTGTGCGGCAAAACCTGGAACACCAGGTAGCGATTGTCCGAGCGATAGCCGTGCCAGCGTAGCGCCGCCAGCGAGAAGGCGTGGGCGGCGTTGTAGGCCAGATCGAATCGGCTGGACAGCGCGAGGTTCTGCAGGCGCGCATCGGCGAGTCTTTCCCTCCCGGATTTCAGCAGACCTTCGATTTCACCGGGGGTGCCGGATTCGACCGAGAGTTTCCCGATGCGGGCCAGATTGGCAAGTTCCTTGCGCGGCTCAGTCAAGATCCTTCTCCTCGCCGATGATGAAGAGCTTCGGCTGAGCGGCGACTTTTACCACAAATGCGGTGCCGTTTTCGCGCTTGCGGCGCCAGTCTGCCGGGCGATAGACCATGGGATTGACTGTCCGCCCGAGAATCGCTTCGGCGGACTGCAGCGCGGCGAACACATCCGCGTAGTCCACGCTGCCGGAAAGTACGAGTATGTCGATGTCGCTGGCGGCCGTATCGCGTTGCTTCGCCACCGATCCAAAAACAAAGGCGGCCTTGATACGCTTTGACAGCGGCGCCAGCGCTTCCCGCAACGGCTCGACCAGGCCCACCGTTTTTCGCGCGATACCGCTGAGCTCGGCAAAAATCGGCGAGTCCGGATTGGCCTGATAGTGTTTCTGCGTTCCCACGCGCCTCACCGTCACCAGGCCGCTTTGCGCCAACCGGGCCAGCTCACGCTGAACGCCCCCGGAGCCACCGCCCGCCAGCCTGATCAGCTCACTGGCGAAGTAACTGCGCTCCGGCTGCCCAAAGAGGAATGCCAGTATCCGCTGCTGGGTACCGGAGAACAGGGCGTCGGCCAGACCAGTACGCCCATCAGAAACAGGTTTTGCGGTGCGCATGCCCATTTTGGGCATCCTAATGCCCAAAATGGGCATGCGCAACCGCTCCGTTTATATCCCAGTCACGGCATGGAGACGGCCCTTACCGCGGCGCCTTTCCCAGCCGCACCGTGCCGGCCGCGGAAACCTCGGCATCGATCCCGAATGAATCCGCCAGCGCCTGCACGAAGGCATCGGCATCGGTGGCGCGGAAATTGCCGCCGATGCGCAGCTGGCCCAGTGTCGGGTCGTCGATGACCAGCTTGCGCGTGGTGTAGCGGTTGAACTGCGCCACGGCGTCGGCCAGCGTCTCACCGCTGAAGTACAGGCGCTCCGCGGCCCAGGCCAGGCGACGGGTCACCTCCTCCGGCTGCACTGACCGCACCTGCAAGGTATCTCTGCCGGCATTCGCCGCCTCACCGGCGGTGAGCAGAGTGGCTTCGCCGGCCTGCTCGCCTTCGGCGCCCACCGCCACCCGTCCCTCGGTCACCAGCACATCCACCTGCGCCCGGGCATCCAGCCGCACCGAGAACGCGGTCCCCAATACCCGCACCACCCGTCCGCCGGCCGCGACCGAAAAGGGTCGCCGCGCATCGTCGGCCACCACGAAATGCCCCTCGCCGCGCACCAGCGCCACCTCGCGGCGCTCTCCCGACAAACGAACGCGGATCTCGCTGTTACCGTTCAGGTCCACAGTGCTGCCGTCACGCAGCGTCACCCGCGCGAAACCGCCTGCCTCGGTGCTGTGCGTCTGCCAGCGCGGCGACCCGACATTCATCCACACCGCCGTCCCGATTACGGCCAGCACCAGCACCGCCGCCAGCGCCAACATGCCTCCTCTCCTCACTCGCCCACGGGGGGCGAGGGCCGGGGCCGGGGAGTCCTCACCCCTCAACAGATCCTCATCAATTTCCTTATCCGCCCCGCGCAGATTCTTCAGCCGCGCCGTCTTCCCCCACACCACCTGCAACCGCAGATACGCCGCCCGATGCCGCGGATCCTCTTCCAGCCAGTGTTCCAGCTGCGCGCCTGCCGCGTCCTCCGCCGACCCCGCGCCGACAATCCACCGCGCCGCGCACTCCTCGATTTCACTCGCGCTGAATCTCATCTGCCTTTCTCCTGCCCGGCCTTTCCCCCGACGAGCGCGCGCGGCTGCGGCGCCATCCGCTCCCCTGACAGCGCCTGCGCGCAACGGCGCAGCGCCTTCATCATGTGCTGCTCCACCGTCTTGGTGGAGATGTTCAGGCGCGCGGCGATCTGCCCGTGCGAGAGCTCGTACACCCGCCGCAGCGTGAACACCTGCCGGCATTTGTCCGGCAGCGCCGCCACCGCCGCCGACAGCAGCGCCAGCTCCTGGTGTGCGTTGACGATCTCATCGACCTGATCGTGCTCATCGAGCACTTCCAGCGCTTCCAGATCTGCCAGATGATCGATGGACACCACCCGCCGGTGCCGCAGCCAGTCCAGCGCGACATTGCGCGCCACCGTCAATGCAAACGCCCGCACCGACTGTACTTCCGGCTGCGCCTGTCGCCCGGCCACCAGCAGCCGTGCATAGGTATCCTGCAGCAGTTCGTCCACGTCGGCGGCGTTGGGCGTGTAGCGGTGCAGGCAGGCACGCAGCACGCCCTCCCATTGGAGAGCGTGCTGGAAGTAGCGGTCGGGGGCGGGGTGCGGCATGCGTCAGCGGCCGAAGCGCTTGGTGAAGGCGATGGAGTAGCGCCGCAGACGCGGGTCACCCTCGGTGGCGTAGCCGCCGACCGCGTAGTAGGCGGAAGTGGCCAGGACGGGCGGGCTGGTGTTGAACACATTCAACACCGAGACCTGCAGCTCGCTATTCCGCAGCAGGCCGCCGACAAACCCCAGCGCGTTCTCGAAACGGTAACGGCCGTACACATCGTGGTAGGTCTGGGTCGGAATCCATGCTGACCCCTGATTGAGCACTACCCTGTCACGGCTCGTATCCGAGGCCGTGCTTGTGTAGACCAGCGAAGCATCGTAGTACTGCAGATTCCAACCCAGATCCAGCGCGCTATGACTCCAGCGGATGCCCGCATTGGCCCGCCATTTCAGTGGGCCATCGCTGTAGCCCACCGTGTTGAACTCATCGCTGTCCGGTGTGGGCTGCTGCTTGAGGCCCGGCTGAACGGTCGCCAGCACGTTGGCGGTAAAGGACCCGAAGCGCGTCTCCCAATTGTAGTCGGCCTGGATATCAACCGCCTCCATCAGGCTCTTGGCGATATTGACAGACCCGCCATTGAATTCCCGAATCGTCCCGCCCGTGTAGCCCAGCGCCGCGTCTGCTGCGGTCAACTCATCGCGCACAATGACATCTGGAAATTCGTCCTCCAGATCCAGCAA
Organism: Gammaproteobacteria bacterium; assembly: GCA_021773365.1. Classification (GTDB taxonomy): domain Bacteria; phylum Pseudomonadota; class Gammaproteobacteria; order Steroidobacterales; family Steroidobacteraceae; genus JAJFKF01. The sequence continues at coordinate 10,181 of JAJFKF010000010.1, forward strand.
CACCTGAGTACCCAGCGAGCCAATCTCGTCAATCTTCTCGATGAGGGTGTAGTCCACCGACAATCTAAACCCCGGCAGATTGGCGAGCGTGAAAATCAGCCCAGCCGACCAACTCGCGGAACGCTCCGGGCGCAACAGCACGCTACCGCGCTGCAAAAATTGCTCGACCGTTGCGGTGTCGACAGGCAACCCACCGCGTTTTGGATCGAAAATGCCACGAAAAACAGTGGATAGCGGAATGAAAGGCGGGAGCTCAATCTCCGAAAGCTGTGAAGACGAGGGCGGCAGTATCCCTTCGCCATAACTGACCCGCAGCGCCACACTCTCCACCGGCGTGTAGCGAAAGCCCAGGGTGTACTGGTTGCCGATCACGTTGTTGGTCTGAAAGGGCACGTCCGGAAATGGACCATCGGGTGAAGGAACGTTGACGGACGCCTGATCAAAGGGCCGGGTACGGGTCGTGGTTGTGTCGTAGCGATACGAGGCGCGCAGATCTAAGCCCAGCAACCCTGGGCGCGCGTTGGTCGCCGAGATCAGCGGGGCGTTCAGCTCCGTGTAGCCGCTATCGGTACTCGAACCGACCTCGGCAATATAAGTATAGGAGGGCGTACCCCCGCCGCTCGGGAATCTGGCACTGACGCGATCTCCGGTGAACTGCTCGCGGCGCTCCAGCAGAGCGGCCAAGCGCAGCGGTCCGCCGGGGAGTTGCAGCAGTGGACCGGATACCCGCAGCGTAGCGATCTCCTGTGCGGCGGGATATTCCGAGGATTCACCGCCGCCTGCATTACCCGGATAGTAGGTGGAGAAATCCAGCGGGTAAGCATTCACATCACTTAAGGGATCGAGCCGCCCATCGGTCAGCGCAGTGCTGCCGTCCGCAGTGAATAAGTCTCGCGGAACCTGATAAATGGAGTTCGATCGGCCCAGGCTGTATTCCCCCTGCACCGTCCACTCCCGCGGCAGGCGCACGACTATCCCACCGCTGAGCTTCTCGCTTAGCGACTCAACTGGGGTGCGTAACCCATCGGCTGCATAGCCCACCAATGGCACCGATAGCTTCACCGCCTCTGTAAACGGATTGTTCGCGCCTTCCGACAGGGTCACGTTGGCCCGGGTGCGCACATACGCACTCCCCATGCGCACCGACCGGTTGTCGTAGCGAGCGGCATCGACAAACGCTTCAATGCGATCGGTGAGCTCCCGCCATACGCTCAACTGCAGAGAACGGACCGAGGGAGCGTTCAGCAGCGAGTATTGAGCGCCCACCACATCGTTGGCGAGCGCCAGGTTATATTGACCAGCCGTGCCCAGCAACGCTGCGCCGTTGTCGCTGGCCGGACCCGCATAACCCATCGGCACATGCGCGATGGGCGAGTTCAGCGAGACCATTCCCTCCTTCAGTACCAGGTCACTGCCGTTGACGCTTCTGATGTTGGTTGTGTAGCCGTGCACCGGATTACTCCCAGCGACAAAGGCGGCATGATTGTTTTTGTCTTGCAAAGCCCATGCGCGCGCAGCGAAGTTCCGGTCGCCCATGTACAGCGGGTTGCCGTCTCGGTAGCTGGCCGTGAGCATGACGTTGGTACGTCCGCCCTCCAGAGTGAAGCCCGCAGTGGCGTCTAGGCGCCGTTCAGCGCCACCGCCCGCGAAGGTACCGTCGTAGCGGGCGGTGAGTTCCAAGTCGTTGTAATCGCGCTTGAGAACAATATTTACTACCCCGCCGGTGGCTCCCCCGCCGTAGATGCCACCGGCCGTGGAGGGCAGGATCTCGATGCGCTCGACTGCGGAGAGGGAAATGCCGTTGATGTCCGGCTGGGAGAAATCAACACCATTAGCCACGCCTGGCATGCGCCGGCCGTTGACCAGGATCAGGGTCTGATCAGCGCCCAAGCCGCGTAGATCGACGCTGCTTTGATTGCCTCGACTACTGGTAAGGCTCTGCCCCTCGCTGCCGCGCGACTGGTTCATCGGCAGTCGAGTACGCAGAAAAGTCTCCAGATCCGGCGCCATGGAGCGTCTGATTTCCTCCGCATTGAACACCACATAGGGCTGCACGTCATCCTCAGTTCGGCGGATGTCGGTGTTGCCGCTGCGCGCGCCCTTGACGAGAATTTCCGGAATGCCGCTGTCAGCCCGCACCACACCCCTGGACGGCGGTTCATTCACAACCTCATCCTCGCGCGCCACTGCTGCGGCGGCGCGGGCGTCATCATCATTGCGCACCAATCTCAATAAGGCGCCAATGGCCTCGCCAGTCTGGTGCGCAGCACTGCCCTGCCCCACTTCCTGATCCGCACCCTCGCGCACCATGATCGACACCGTCTGCGCATCGGTGAACTTGTAGCTCAGCCCCGTGCCGCTAAGCATGCGCGCCAGCGCCGCGGGGGCCTCCATCCGGCCCTTCACGGCCTGCGTGCTGACGCCCTGCAGGGCGGAGAAATCGAACAGCATCTGCAGGCCCGACTGGCGGCCGAACTCGTTGAGCGTGCGCGAGGCCTCGCCGGCATCGATGGTGAACTCCCGTGGCGCGGCCGGCCCGGCCGTGGCGGCCAGCGCGAAGGTGCACAGCAGCAAGGCGGCCAACAGTTGGGCCGGCAGATGACGAATGGCCGCTGGCGGATGGGCAGTATCGAAAGGCATGTCGATCCCCTCAGGTTTTCAGTGTAGTGCCGGCCGGATGCCGGCGTACACCAGAAGGGACGCGCGAGGATGGGACTGCCCTTATTCCGGATTCCCTGATTTCGCGGACGCTGGACTTCTCGTTCCGCAGCAGCACGGAGAATGAGGTCGAGGCCAGGCGGCCAGCAGATAACTCCTGGAAATCATTTCGCCGCAGCAGCCGCCATACCACTCCTCATCCCGCGGTAATCAAAGCAACCGCCTGCGCGGCAATCCCCTCCCCGCGTCCGATGGCGCCCAGCCCTTCCTGCGTGGTCGCCTTGATGTTGACGGCCGCCGCCTCCACGCCCAGTGTCTCGCTCAATACCTGCCTCATGGCCGCCCGATGCGCGCCGATGCGCGGCGCCTCGGCAATCAATGTCACGTCCGCGTTGATCGTCCGCCAGCCGCGCTGCGCCAGCATGCGCACCACCTCGACCAGCAGCGCGCGGCTGTCCGCGCCGCGCCAGCGCGCATCGGTGTCCGGGAAATGCTGGCCGATGTCGCCCAGTCCCGCCGCGCCCAGCAGTGCATCGCACAGCGCATGGATGATCACATCGCCGTCGGAATGGGCGCGGATACCTTTGTCATGGGCGATGCGCACACCGCCCAGCATCACATGATCGCCGGCCGTGAAGGCATGCACATCGTAGCCGGTGCCCGTGCGGAAGTTCATGATGATGCGGCTCCCTGTTGTACAGCCGGCAGGGTTTCATCGGCCAGCGCTTCGGTCAGAATGGCTTCGGCGAGCACCATGTCCTGCTGCCGCGTGATTTTGATATTGAAAGACGACCCTTCCACCAGCCGGGGCCGGTGTCCCAGCGCCTCCATGGCCGCCGCCTCGTCCGTCGCCGTGAGACCGTTCTCCAGCGCCTGCCGCAGGGCCCGGCGCAGTTCGCCGAAGCGGAACATCTGCGGTGTCTGCGCGTACCAGAGGTCAGAGCGGTCGACCGTTGCGCTCACGCGGCCGGAATCCGCGGCGGCGCGCTTGACGGTTTCATTCATCGGCAGCGCCAGCAAACCGCCCACCCGATCCTCCCGCAGCGTCCGGAACAGACGGTCCAGATCCGAGCGCGCCAGACAGGGCCGGGCGGCATCGTGCACCAGCACCCAGTCCTGCGCCGCCGCTTCGGTCAATGTGTCCAGCGCATTGAGTACCGAGTGCATGCGCTCCGCCCCGCCTTGCGCGCGACGCACGGCGGCGTGACGCGAGCAGCTCAGTGACTGCCAGTGCCTGTCCCTCGCATCCAGGGCAACCGAGATGCCGGCCACGGGCGGATAAGCCAGGAAGGGACGCAGCGCATGTTCCAGCACGGTGGCGCCGGCGAGGGGAAGGTACTGCTTGGGCCGCGCGGCGCCCATGCGTTCACCGCGGCCGGCCGCGGGAATGACAACCCAGCATCGGGCGCCCGGTGCGGCCGCGGTCATTTCTTTGCAGCTTGACGTGTGGGCGGCGCGGCGGCCGGCGCCTCGCCGCCGGTGTCCCTTGCTGGCTCCGGCGGCACCACCTGGTAGAAAGTCTCGTTGGCACCGATCATCCCCAGATCGCTGCGCGCCCGCTCCTCCACCGCCGCCAGACCCTCTTTCAGATCCTTCACCTCGGCGGCCAGCTGCTCATTGCGCGCGCGCAGCTCTGCATTCTTCTCTTCCTGCTCCTGCACGGCACCCTGCAACCGCCGCACCTCCCGCACGCCATCGTCGGAAAACCACAGCCGCAGCTGCAGCAGCGCCAGCACACCGAGCAGAATGAGCGCAAAGACCTTCATGACCGGCGCAGCCTATCACTCGCCGGGAAGCGGTCAACTGCGGCGAGCGGGCACTGACGGATGATGACTCCTGAAAGCCGACAACGGCGGACGGGGCTGGGCGGCGGGCAGGGGTGGGGGTGTTTCTCCACGGCGCGGGCCCCCATCGTCGGAGGCACAAAGCCGCCGTAGCGTTATTCCCCATCGAAGGCAGTGCATCTCAACTGTCGTTGCCACCATGGCTGCGGCACCGGCGGCGGACCTGCACCGCGATGCAGGTGGCGAGCCCGCGCCGTGGAAAACACCCCCACTCCTGACCGACGCACAGCCCCGGGCACCATCACTCAACCCCAGTCACTCAACCTCAGTCCAGCGGCACCGGGAAAGCCCCCCGTCCCGCATAGCGGGCCTCATCACCCAACTGCGCCTCAATGCGCAGCAGCTGGTTGTACTTGGCCACCCGATCCGACCGCGACATCGACCCGGTCTTGATCTGCGTAGCCGACGTCGCCACCGCAATATCGGCAATGGTCGCATCCTCCGTCTCGCCCGAACGATGCGAAACCACCGCCGAGTAGCCGGCCTTCGTCGCCAGGGTGATCGCCGCCAGCGTCTCGGTCAGCGTGCCGATCTGGTTGACCTTGATCAGAATGGAATTGGCCACGCCTTTCTCGATACCGGACTGCAGGATGGCCGTGTTGGTGACAAACAAATCATCGCCCACCAGCTGCACGCGCTTGCCCAGGCGCTCGGTCAGCAGCGACCAGCCATTCCAGTCGCCCTCACTCATGCCATCCTCGACGGTGATGATCGGATAGCGGGCGGTCAGCTCGCTCAGATAGTCGACAAACTGCATGGCGCTGAACTGCCGACCCTCCGCCGACAGCGTATAGACCCCCTCGCGGAAGAACTCGGAGCTGGCCACATCCAGACCCAGGTACACATCGCCGCCGGGCGTATAGCCGGCCAGCTGAATGGCTTCAATAATGGTTTCCAGCGCCGCTTCATTGGACGGCAGATTGGGTGCGAAACCACCCTCGTCGCCCACCGTCGTGCTCAGACCTCGCTTGTGCAGCACCTTCTTCAGGGTATGGAAGATCTCCGCGCCGTAGCGCAGTGCCTCGCGCAGTGAAGGGGCGCCCACGGGCAGAATCATGAACTCCTGGATGTCGACATTGTTGTCGGCATGCGCGCCGCCATTGATGATGTTCATCATCGGTACCGGCAACTGCGGCGCCAGGCCTCCACACAGATGCTCGCCCAGGTAGCGGTACAGGGGCAGCTTCCGATCATTGGCTGCCGCGTGCGCCGCGGCCAGTGACACCGCCAGGATGGCATTGGCGCCCAGGCGGGATTTGTTCTCGGTACCGTCGAGGGCAATCATGCGTTCGTCCAGCTCCCGCTGCGCAGCCGGATCGGTGCCCAGCAGCGCCTGGCGAATCGCGCCGTTGACATGATCAACGGCCTTGAGCACACCCTTGCCGAGATAGCGCCTGGGATCGCCGTCTCGCAGTTCCACCGCCTCGCGCGTGCCGGTGGAGGCGCCCGAGGGCACCGCCGCGCGGCCCGTGGCGCCGGATTCAAGAATGACGTCGGCCTCGACGGTAGGATTACCGCGCGAATCGATGATTTCGCGACCAATAATTTCAACAATACGGTTCATGAATCCTTCTAAGTCAGTACTAACAAAGTTTTGATTCTTCGAAAGGAACAGCCTTCACGGCGCGGTCGATGGCTTGCAGGGTGAGCAGCAGGGATTCCATCCGGTCCAGCGGCCAGGCGTTCGGGCCGTCGCTCAAGGCCTTGTCCGGATCGGGGTGAGTTTCCATGAAAAGGCCCGATACGCCCGCCGCCACGGCCGCACGCGCCAGCACGGGGATGAACTCGCGCTGTCCGCCCGAGGCGCTGCCCTTGCCGCCGGGCAGCTGCACCGAATGGGTGGCATCGAAGACCACCGGGCAACCGGTGGCGCGCATCACCGCCAGGGCCCGCATATCCGAGACCAGATTGTTGTAGCCGAAGGTAAAACCACGCTCACACACCATGATCTGCTCGTTGCCGGTGGAGCGGGCCTTGTCGACCACGTTCTGCATTTCCCAGGGCGAGAGAAACTGCCCCTTCTTGATATTGACCGGCCGGCCCTGCGAACAGACATTGAGAATGAAGTTGGTCTGGCGGCACAGGAACGCTGGCGTCTGCAACACATCAGCCACGGCAGCCACTTCGGCCAGCGGCGTGTCTTCGTGTACATCCGTCAGAATGGCAACGCCAAGCTGCGCCTTCACCTCGCTCAATATCCGCAGGCCCTTTTCCAGCCCGGGGCCGCGAAAGCTCCCTGCCGAGGAACGGTTGGCCTTGTCGAAGGACGATTTGTAGATGAAGGGAATGCCCAGGCGGGCGGTCAGCTCCTTGAGGCGGCCTGCAGTGTCGAAGGCCAGCTGCTCGCTTTCGACGACGCAGGGGCCGGCAATGAGAAAGAAAGGCTCGGCGGGGCCAACCGTGAAATCGAGCAGGTTCATGCCCCTCTCCCACTCCAGCGCACGTCCATACTCATGCGCTGGCCGCGACAGGCAGCTGTGCGGCGCGATACTGGCGTGCGGCGCGGATAAAGCCGGTGAACAGCGGATGTCCGTCGCGCGGAGTGGAGGTGAACTCCGGGTGGTACTGGCAGGCGACGAACCACGGATGCCCCGGCAACTCCACGATCTCCACCAGTTCGTCACTGGAGAAGCCGGAAAATCGCAGGCCCGCCTGTGTCAGCCTGTCCATATACTTGTTGTTGAACTCGTAGCGGTGGCGGTGGCGCTCGTTGATGGTGTCGCGACCATAGATGGCATGGGCCAGGCTGTCTGGCTCCACCCGCGCCTCCTGGGCGCCGAGGCGCATGCTGCCGCCCTTGTCGGATTCCTCGTCGCGCTTCTGCGCGCCCTGCGCGAGATCCTGCCATTCGGTGATCAGCGCGATGACCGGATGCGGAGCGGCACGGTTGAACTCGGTACTGTTGGCCCCTTCCAGCCCGGCAACATTGCGCGCGTATTCGATCACCGCCACCTGCATGCCGAGACAGATGCCCAGGTAGGGGATACTGTTCTCGCGCGCGTACTGTACGGCGCGGATCTTACCTTCGATGCCGCGCTCGCCGAAGCCGCCCGGCACCAGCACCGCGTCCATGCCCTCCAGGCATCCCGCGC